>DASVEP010000026.1:0-9999 GCA_036380475.1 Candidatus Dormiibacterota bacterium | reverse complement strand
TTGGCCTTGATCCAGGAGATCGGGCTTTCGAAGCCCTGCTCGTCGTACTCATCGGTCTTGGCGAAGTCGCTCGCCATCCGTGAGAACTCCATTTCGAGGAGATCGATGCTGTTGCGAAGGCGGATCAGCCGCTCGGCGAGTACCTCGCCGGATACTTCACCCCCACACCCCACTGTCATAAGAACATTGTACGAACATCTGTTTGTATGTCAATGAAACCGCGAAATTAACGACTCAGCTTCGGCCTGGCTGGCTTTCAGTCACCAGGCCCGACCCCAACTCCTCCTTCCCAGCTTGTGGCGGTTCGCCAGGCGCTTGAGCCGTTCGCGCGACCTTCGCAGCCGGCAGCATGAGGTGGACCCGCAACATCCCTGAGGGGTCGATGTCGGCCCAGAGACGCCCCGACATCGCCGTGGCCAGCTCACGCGATATCGCCAGGCCCAACCCGACACCCCCCGCCGCCGCCGAGCGCGACGGGTCAGCCCGGTAGAACCGCTCGAACATTCGGTCCGGGTCCGGCCGATGAGGACCGGCTGGGTTGGCGACCACAGCCTCGACCGACCCGCCGGCCAGATGTGCGCTGGCGCTGACCGTAGAGCCTTCCGGCGCGTACTTGACCGCATTGTCGATCAGGTTGTCGAGGATCTGGTGCAGGCGCTCCGGGTCAGCGGCCACGGGGGGCAGACCGGCCGGCAGGTCCAGCCCGACCTTCAGCTCCCGAGCATCCGCTCGCGGCCGCACGACTGCCAGCGCCTGCTCGAGGTGGCCGCCCAGGTCGACCGCCGTGATATGGAGCGAGATCGACCCGCTCTCGACGCGCGCCAGGTCCAGCAACTCCTGCGCCATGCGCAGGACACGCTCTGACTCTTCGTGCACCACGGTCGCTGCTCGCGCACGCTCGTCTTCGGTTTTGATGCTGCCGTCGACGAGCGCCTGGCTGAACCCGATGATGCTCGTCAGCGGCGTCTTCAGCTCATGCGAGACGTTGGTCAGGAACTCACGCTGTATGCCGCGAGCGCGCTCGACCGCCTCAGCCATGCGATCGAATGCAGATCCGAGAGTCCCAATTTCGTCCGAGCCGCGAATGTCGACGCGGCGCGAGTAGTTGCCGGCGGCCACGTCCTCGGCCGCCAGGGCCAGCTTTCGAAGTGGTCGTGTCAACGACAGGCTTACCAGCAAGACAAGGACGATGGCAAGAAGCAGCGCCGCGCCGCCCGCCTCGAGTAGTCGAGGCACCAGCTCGCCGGCCGCAGCGCCGGTCACCAATGACTGCGGGAACGCAATCACGACAAAATTCGCCCGCAACGGGTCTCGCGAGGGCGTAATCGCTTGAGCTCCGAGCAGAACCATCTGGCCATCGAACGTCTGCGGAGACTTCGCTACTGGAATCGTCTGCCCAACCGTGTCCACGCTGCCGCTGTCGAACACAACCACCCGCTGTTGGTTGAGAAGGATCAAGCGCTGCGTACCGAGGGTCGAGGCAAGGTTAGACATCCGATTTGAAAAGTCGATGGCATCGTCCTGCCCAATAGCTGCCGTGCACGCGCCTGCATTCGTCCGAACCAAGGGCCGAATCGCGCATTCCTCATGCCGGACCCGGGCCGCCGCCAGCTGGGCCGATCGGTCGACCTGATCCTGCGCCGCCTGCAACTCGAGGTTGCGCACTAGCACCCAGGTCAGCACACCGCTCAGCAGCAGGCTGACGGCGACGATGCCGGCGGCGGCGGCCAGTAGCCGGAGTCTGAGGCTCAGCTGGCCGCCAGCTCCAGGCGGTATCCGACGCCCCAAACGGTCTGAATGCTTGGGTCTGTGATCTTCGCCGCGGCCAGCTTCTCGCGCACCTGCTGGACGTGCACGTCAACCGTCCGCGTGTAGCCGGGGAAGTCATAGCCCCAAACAAGGTCTAGGAGCTCGCTGCGCTGGAAGACCCGACCCGGGTGGCGCGCCAGCAGCGCGAGCAGGTCGAACTCCTTGGGCCGCAACTGGACCCGCGCGCTGCCCAGCCGGATCTCGTGCCGCTCGAGGTCGACCTCCAGCCTGCCCGCCCTGATCAGCCTGGGCTGGTCCGGTTCGAGACGGGCCCTCCGCAGGAGGGCTTTGGCGCGAGCCACCAGCTCTTGCGGATGAAACGGCTTGGTCAGGTAGTCGTCTGCGCCGACCTCGAGACCCACGACCTTGTCGGTGACCTCATCGCGCGCGGTCAGCATGATGATCGGCACCTGGCTTTGCTTGCGGATCTCCTTGCAGATGGTGAGCCCGTCGGTTCCGGGCAGCATGATGTCGAGGACCACCAGGTCAGGCTTGACCTGGCTGAATCGCGCCAGCGCCTGGGTCCCGTCCCCCACTCCCTCCACCTCATATCCCTCACGCGAGAGGTAGAGGCGGGCCAATTCCACGATGTGGGCCTCGTCGTCGACGACCAGGATTTTGAAGCTCAAAGCGGACATACCATCAATACATCACCATCCCGTCATCCGGATGTCGGTATGGCGTGAGGGAAATGTAAACGCCGCTTACCGCCTGGTCTTGGCTTCCGCCCGCCGATCTGCGCTGGCGCGGAGCACGAGCTTCAGGGGGTTGCCCATGAGCCCGAATCGCTCCCTTATCGCCTTCTCCAGGTACCGCCGGTACGAGAAATGCAGCAGGCCGACGTCATTGACGAACATCACGACGGTCGGGGCTTCTGAGGCCGCCTGGGTGGCGTATCCCAGCCTGAGCCGACGCCCCTTGTAGCTCGGCGGCGGGTGCTCTGTGAATGCCTGGCGCAGCACGCGGTTGAGCTCGCTGGGCGGAATCTTGATCCGGCGCTGGCCCACCACCTCAAGCGCTGCCGGGATCACCCCCTGGATGCCTTCTTTCGTCCGCGCCGACACGGTCACGATGGGCGCGAACGGGGCGAACTTGAATGTCCGCGCGAGGATGGTTCGCCAGTACGACGTCTTGCGCTGCTCGGGCGGGACGAGGTCCATCTTGTTGATGACGATAACGAGCCCTTTCCCCGCTTCGAGCGCGTAGCCGGCGACATGCTGGTCCTGGGCCAGCACGCCTGCCGACGCGTCGATCACCAGGAGCACCGCATCTGCCCGCTCCATCGCGTGGATGCCGCGCAGAAGGCTGTACTGCTCGAGGCGGTCGCGAGCAGTCGACTTACGGCGGATGCCCGCGGTGTCGACCAGGACGACAGGAATGCCGTCGTACATGAGCTCCGTGTCGATGGGATCGCGCGTCGTTCCCGGCAGCGGGCTCACGAGCGCGCGCTCGTCTCCAAGCAGCGCATTCAATAGAGATGACTTGCCGACGTTAGGCCGACCCATGATCGCGAGGCGGTCGGCTTTCGAATCGAGCTCCGGCTCCTCAGCGGGCGCCGGCAGCGCCTCGACGACACGATCGAGGAAATCGCCCACGCCCAGCCCGTGCTGGGCCGAAACCAGGCTAGGTTCATCGAAACCCAGCTCGTGGATCTCGTGCGCAAAGTGCTGATTGTTAGGCGAGTCGGCCTTGTTCGCGGCGACGATGACCCGACGGTTGGAACGCCGGAGCAAGCGCACGATCTCCCGGTCGATCGGCGTGAGTCCTTCGCGTATGTCGAGGAGCAGGACGATCAGGTCCGCCTCTTCGATCGCTACTTTCGTTTGCGCTTCGATCGCCGCCCGTGATTCATCCTTGCCCCCGTCCATGTCCAGGCCGGCCGTGTCCACGATCGAGAACTCCCGGCCGCGCCACTCGGCAACACCATAGAGGCGGTCGCGCGTCAGACCCGACTGCGGGTCGACGATCGCCTTCCGCCAGCCGAGGATGCGGTTGAACAGGGTCGACTTGCCCACGTTCGGGCGACCCACGATGGCGACGATCGGCCTGGACATGGGTCAAGCATATGGAAGGGAACCTGCCGGTTCCCTCCCATGACTCACCTTCCCGCGGTTTGGATTAGTTGAATGCTTTCTCCCAGCGACGGAAAGGCAACCTAGTGCCGAGCGGGTAGACGGCCTGGCGAAGCCAGGCCTAAATGCCCCATTCAGCCGATAGACGTGAAATGAGAAGGTTCACGGACGACTCGTGGCGGGCGCAACCAAAGCGTCGTCGCAGCGGCGGCGCATAGCACGGCCCCAAACCCGAATGCGGCGGCCGGGCTGACCAGCGTCCACAGGAACCCGGCCACGATGCTCGAAGCCAGGTCGCCGACACCGTTGACCCCGTTGAGCACCCCGAACGCCGTGCCCAGCCGCCGCTCTTCGACGATCGAGCTAGACAGTGAGCTCTCGACACCGCTCACCACCGGGTTCTGGGCACCGACCAGCAGCGCCAGCACCGCCACCGCGATCCAGCCATGGCCCAGGATTCCGACCACGCACGCGGCCGCGAAAATCGCGTATGCCGTGGCCAGCACAGGCACCTTGCCGATGCGATCCGCAAGCCATCCTGCTGGGAACGACACAGCCGCCCCGACCGCGTTGTGAGCCAGATAGAAGCCGACCGCTGCTGAGAGAGCCGCAGCTTGGCTGAGCTCCGGTCGCAGCATCTGGACCGCGCGAAGGGTGAAGAACGCAGTGGCGAAATTGCCTACACCGAAGACCGCGACCGCGGTAATCAGCCGCCAGAAAGCGGGCGGCAATGGCACGCGCAGGAGCACTGGTTGGGAACCGCGCGCACGAGGATCGCGTGTGAGGACGCCGAAGAACGCCACGCACAGCACACCTGGGATCAGAGCGACCGCGAAAACAGTTCGGTAGCCATGGCCGGCCGCCAGTAGTAGGAATGCGACGGCTGGGCCGACCAGCGCGCCTGCCGTGTCTAGAGCTTCGTGGAACCCGAAAGCCTTGCCCAGGTCGCCCTTCGGCACCGACCCCGCGAGCATCGCGGAGCGAATTGGCTGGCGCAGGCCGCGACCCATCCACGCCAGCGCGCGCGCGACGATGACCTGCGGCCAGCTCGTCACCGCAAGCAGCAGGCCAAGCCCGACGACGGTGGTGCCGTATCCACTGACGGCCAGCCTTTTCCGCCACGCGATGCGGTCGCTGTACCAACCGCTCCAGAGCTTTACAAGCGCTGCCGATCCGTCGGCAACTCCCTCGACTATTCCCACCGCGAGAGCGGGAGCGCCGAGGCCCGCGGTGATGAAGAGCGGCAGGACCGCGAAGACCATCTCGTAGTTGGCATCCGCAGCCAGGTCGGCGATTCCGATGCCGACGACGTTTCTATTGAGCCAGGCTGGCCGCCTCAGATGAGTTCGAGCGGTTCCGAGCGAAACGGACCGCCGTCCGCTTCGGTGACGAAAGCGTTCGCGTCGACCGCCTTGCCTTTTTCGATCGAAACGATCACGTAGACGTATCCCGACCAGGCGCGTTCGGTGTCGAACCGCGATGCCTGTGCTGGATGGTCGGGGTGGCTGTGGTAGTAACCGACGATGTCGAGTCCCGCAGCGTCCGCCTCGCGCTGGATACGGATGTGGTCGAGAGGATCGATCTCGTAGCGGTCCCGTGAGCGCTCGACGATGATGTTCCTCGCGCGCTTGACCTCGATCACGACCTGCTCGGCTTGCGTCCCGAGCATGATCCCGCAGATCTCGTCCGGATAGCCCTCGGCTCCGTGCGTCTGAATCGCCTCGAACGCCGACTGGCGGATCTTCACTTTCGTACGTACAGGCCGGTGGACAGGTAGCGATCGCCCGAGTCTGGAAACACTGTGACCACCACACCTTCACGCACCGTTTCAGCGAGACGCCGCACCGCCCACAGGGCGGCGCCGCTCGAATGACCGACCAGGAGGCCTTCGGTGCGGGCGACAGCACGGGCAAGGTCATACGCAGGTTCTGTCGGCGCGTCCCAGATCTCGTCGGCGACGCTCGGGTCCCAGACCTTGGGGACGATCGCGGTGGGAATGTGCTTCAGGCCCTCGAGACCGTGGAACGAATCCTCGGGCTGGACTGCGATGGTGCGGATGGAGGGGTCGTGGTCCTTCAGCCGTCGCGACGTGCCGACGAAGGTGCCGGTGGTGCCGAGACCGGCGATGAAATGCGTGATGCGTCCGGATGTTTGGGCGAGGATCTCGACCGCCGTGCCCTCGTAATGCGCGCGCGGGTTGGCCGGGTTGGAGTACTGATCCGGATAGAAATAGCGGTCGGGGTCCATCGCGATCAGCTGGCGCACCAGGATGATGGCGCCGTCAGAGCCATCGCCTGCGTCGCTGTACACGATCTCGGCGCCGTAAGCCGCGACCAGAGCCTTTCGTTCCGCGCTCGCGTTGGCGGGCATCACGAGCTTGACCCTGTAGCCCTTGGCCGCGCCGACCAGGGCGTACGCGATCCCGGTGTTGCCCGATGTGGAGTCGATGATCGTCTTCTCGTGGGTGAGCTTTCCGCTCTTTTCGCCGTCCTCGATCATCGCGAGCGCCGCGCGATCCTTCACCGACCCGCCGGGGTTGAACCATTCCGCTTTGGCGTAGACCTCGAGTTCTGGGAAATCGCGCTCGAAGAGTTTCACGCGCAGCAGCGGCGTGTTGCCGATCAGCCTGGTGATGCCGGGGCTTACGGTGCCTTGCATGGCGCTAACAATAGGAACTTCCTTACATGAGGAAGTGCGCGGCGATCACCCCGACCACGACATACACAGCGCCCAGTGCGTATCCGATGAGCGAGCGCCTGTAAACGGTCCCGCCCTCGGGCGCAAGGATGTTGAGGACGGCCTTGCCGATCAGAAAGCCCCCGCCGAGGATGGCGATCGACGGCGACCGGACCAGCACGCCGAACATGAGCACCGCGCTGAAAACGAGGACCTCGACCAGCTGCAAGAGCGTGTATGCCGACAACTATTCCGATAGAGCCTGACTGAAGTCGGCGACGATGTCTTCGGCAGCCTCGATGCCGGCCGACACCCGCACCGTCCCCGGCCCCACTCCCAGCTCGGCGCGCTCGGAAGCGCTCAGGCCTCGATGCGAGGTGATCTCCGGGTAGGAGACCGTGGTCTCGACGCCGCCCAGGCTGGCTGCGAACCTGACCATGTGGAAGCGCGACATCATCCGCTGCACCGCTTCCCGACCGCCCTCGAGGTCGAAGGCGAGCATGCCGCCCGTCCCCTCCGGCATGAGTCGGCGCGCAACCTCGAATGACGGCGAGTCGTCGAGCAACGGATGATGGACGCGGCCGACCCCGCCCATCCCGCGCAGGGCGCGTGCGAGCGCAAGCCCGTTGTCGCTGTGGCGGCGCATCCGCACCTCGAGCGTGCGCAGGCCACGCAACGCAAGCCAGGCATCGAAAGGCCCGAGCGTGCTGCCGGTGCGCACCGATCGCGCCCGCGCGGCGGACATCACCTCCGCGCTCCCTACGATCACGCCCGCGACCAGATCGGAGTGGCCGCCGATGTACTTCGTGGCGCTGTGCATCACGGCGGTCGCGCCAACGTCGAGCGGGCGGAACAGGACCGGGCTCGGGAATGTGTTGTCGACCAGGAGAGGCACTCCGCGATCGCGCGCCATCGATGCGATCGCCTCGACGTCGGGCGTCCGGCACAGCGGGTTGGTGATGGTCTCGACCAAAACCAGACTGGCGCCGTCAAGAGCCCGCCGAACGGCTTCGAGGTCGGTCATGTCGACGAAGACGATTTCGTAGCCCGCAGGCTCGAAGTCCTGGCGCAGCATGGCCATCGTGCCCCCATATAGCTCGCGAGTGGCAACGATCGTCACAGGCTTTGGAGCAAGAGCAAGGATGGCTACGTGCAGCGCCGCCATACCGCTCGCCGTGGCCACACCGGCTTCAGCGCCCTCGAGCTCGGCCACCGCCCGCTCGAGCATCGTCCGGTTGCTGTTTGAGTTGCGGCCGTAGTAGTGCCCCGGACGGTCGCCGCGGGCGACCGCGTCGTAGTCATCGAGGTCCGTGTAGACGTGGACCGCGGCGGGACTGATGTCGGGCGCGAGCGGGCTTCGGGCAACCAGTTCGCGGCCGGCATGCACCGCCCGCGATGCCGGTTTCACGGGAGGCTCGAGCCCTGCGCGTAATAGGCGCCAGGCCCGAGCTCGTGCTCGATGGCCAGGAGCCTGTTGTACTTCGCCACGCGCTCGGAGCGAGCGCACGCGCCGGTCTTGATCATCCCCACACCGGTCGCCACCGCAAGGTCCGCGATCGTGGTGTCCTCGGTCTCGCCCGAGCGATGTGAGATGACCGCCGAGTAGCCGGCCGTCCGCGCAGTGTCAATGGCGTGGAGCGTCTCGGTGAGTGTCCCGATCTGGTTGACCTTGATCAGAATCGAGTTGGCGACTCCCTTCTCGATACCCTGCTCGAGGCGTCGGACGTTGGTGACAAATAGGTCGTCGCCGACGAGCTGCACCTTCGACCCGATACGGTCGGTGAGGAGCTTCCACCCATCCCAGTCGTCCTCGGCCATCCCGTCCTCGATGCTGATGATCGGGTACCGACCGATCCAATCCTCATACAGGTCGACGAGCTGCGCGGCGCTCAGCGTCCGGCCCTCGCCCTTGAGCCTGTATGTGCCATCAGCGAACAGCTCGCTGGCGGCCGTGTCCAGCGCCAGGGCCACTTCGTCGCCCGGCTTGTACCGGGCCTGCTTGATCGCCTCGACGATGAGCTTCAGGGCTTCTTCGTTCGATGGCAGGTCGGGTGCGAAGCCGCCCTCGTCACCGACGCCGGTGGCGAGCTTCTCGTTCTTCAGGACGCGCTTGAGCTCGTGATACACCTCGGAGACTGCGCGCAGTCCCTCAGCAAACGACGGCGCGCCGACCGGGCAAACCATGAACTCCTGCAGATCGACCGACGTGTCGGCATGGGCGCCGCCATTGAGGATGTTCGCCATCGGGAGCGGCAGCAGGTGCGCCTGCGCGCCTCCCAGGTAGCGGTACAGAGGCACGTTCATGGCTTGCGCGGACGCGCGCGCGGCAGCCAGTGAGACGCCGAGGATGGCGTTGGCGCCCAGACCGGACTTGTCATCGGTTCCGTCGAGGGCGATGAGCATCGCGTCGAGCGCGGCCTGGTCGGATACGTCCATGCCGATGATCCTCTCGGCGATCACGCTCTCCACGTTCGCCACCGCTTTCAGCACGCCCTTGCCGCCGTAGCGACTCGGATCGCCGTCGCGCAGCTCGAGCGCTTCGTGCTTGCCGGTCGATGCGCCCGACGGCACAATCGCAGTGCCGCTGCCCGAATCGGTGAAAGCCGTGACCGAAACGGTTGGGTTGCCGCGCGAGTCGAGCACCTCGAGGGCGCTCAGGCCCACAAGCCGGATCACGTCCCGGAAGTCTAAGCGCTCCCTGCCGGCGGCCACGGCGGCAGCGGAAGCCGTGGGTTGATGCTGAAGCCGTAGTTGAGGAGCACGGTGGCGTCGTCCGCCGAATGCCTGGTGGCATTGAGGACGACCGCGATCAGGTGCCGCCCGCCTCGTGTCGCCGTGGCGACGATGCAGCCGCCGGCGTTGTCCGTCAGCCCGGTCTTAAGACCGGTCGCCCCGGGGTAGCTCGACAGAAACGTGTTGACGTTGTGGGGGTTGAAAGCTTTGTGCTCCGCGGTCGCCGGAATGTAAACGTCCTTCGTGCCTGCGATCGCCGCGAGTGCCGGGTAGTACTGGTCGAGGTATGCGGCGGCGTGAGCGAGGTCGTGCGCGGACATGCCGTGTCCGGGGGCGTCCAGGCCGCTCGGATTGACAAAGTGGCTGGCCACCAGCCCGATGCTCTTGGCCTTCTGGTTCATCTGCCGGATGAAGCGGTCCCTTGGCACGATTCCGCGTGCGAGGGCTTCGGCGGCGTCGTTCCCCGAGTCGAGGAAAAGCCCATCGAGCAGCTCATGGACGGTCAGATGCTCCCCCGGTGATAGGCCCATCACGCTGGGGATGATCTCGGTCGCCTCTCTGGCCACTATGACCGTGCGGTCCAGCGAACCCGCGTCATCAACCGCAACCATCGCCGTGATCAGCTTGGTCAGGCTCGCCGGCGCGCGCGAAGTTTCGGGGTCGCGCGCCCACAGAACCTCACGAGCGTCGAGGTCGACGAGATACGCGG
>DASVEP010000025.1:0-9348 GCA_036380475.1 Candidatus Dormiibacterota bacterium | reverse complement strand
CACCATGGGCAAGCCGACCGCCGTGGCCTCGGCGATGGTGCCAACGCCTGCGCGGCTCACCACCAGGTCTGCTTCAGCCATGAGCGCGGCCATGTCGTCGATGAACGTGAGGCCGCGATAGCCGGCTGCCGCATGCTTGGCGACTCCATCCGCTCCCTGCCGCCCAGCGACGTGGACGACTTGTTCGAATCGCTTGCGCAGATCGCCCAGCGCCCCCCACACCGCCTCGTTGATGTGCCGCGCACCCTGGCTTCCGCCGGTGATCAAGAGATGGCGAGCCGGAACCGCGGGCGTGTGTGGTTGAAACCCGTAGCGCAGCGGCACGCCTGTCAGCTCGACGCGGGCATTGGTGATGCGCTTCTCGGTTCCAGGCAGAGTCGTGCACACGGCGGCGGCTGAACCCGCGAAGAAGCGGGTCGCAAGACCGGGGCGCACGTCCTTCTCATGCAACACGTACGGGATGCCCCGCATTCGGGCGGCGAAGATCGCGGGGGCCATCACGTAGCCGCCCATCCCGAGCACGACATCCGGCTTGAACCGGTCGACGATGCGGAGCCCTGCCCGCATCGCGGCCGGGACGATCGCGGGCAGGGCGAGGTTCTTCCACAGCGCATCGCGGTCCAGCCCCCGAACGTTGACGGTCGCGAGGTCGAAGCCCGCCGCAGGGACGAGCCTCTCCTCCGGTCCGCCCTTTCGCCCGACCAGGAGCAGGGGGCCATCGGGCTCTTCAGCGTGAAACGCGTGCGCGACGGCGAGCGCCGGATAGAGGTGCCCACCGGTCCCGCCGCCTGCTATCAAAAGCCTCATCTTTCCTCTTGTTATCTCCAAATCCGGAGCCTGAACCGAACCGCGCCACGCTCAGCAAGATTCCGACTGCTGCGAGCGTGGTCGCGAGCGCTGTGCCGCCGTAGCTGAAGAACGGCAGCGGCACGCCCGCGATAGGCAACGTGTTCGTGACCGTGGCCATGTTCATCAAACCTTCGAAAGCGATCCAGGTGGTGATGCCCGCCGCGAGGCAAACTCCAAACCGATCTGGCGCTCGCAGCGCGGCCAGGTAGCCGCGCACAGCGAAGAACAGGAAGCCCGCCATCACGAGCGTGGTGCCGATCAGCCCGGTCTCCTCGCCGATGATCGCGAATATGAAGTCGGTGTGCGCCTCGGGCAGCCAGCCGTACTTCTCCACCGAGTGCCCGATGCCAACTCCGAAGAGCCCGCCAGAGCCCAATCCATAGAGCGCCTGCGTCGACTGGAACCCGGCCCCGAGCGGATCGGCGAATGGGTTCTTGAAGTTGGTCAGCCGGGCAAAGCGGTACGGCTCGAGCACGGTGACCACGACGAAGGCGAGCCCCAGGCCGCCGACGAGCAGAGCCATGTGCCGGAAACGACCCCCGCCTGCCCAATATGCGCTGAGGAAGATCCCGACGATGACTATCGACGTGCCGAGATCCCTCTCGAGCATGAGGAGCGCCAGCACGCCTGCGAGCATCGCGGCAAATGGGATCAAACCCTTGCGCAGGTCGCCAAGGTGTGCGGCATTGCGATCGACCCAGTGAGCGACAAAGAAGACGAACGCCAGCTTGCCAAGCTCGGACGGCTGAAAGACTCCCAGTGGACCGGCGTCGAACCACCTACGGGCGCCGTTGACGGTGACGCCGAGATGCGGCACCAGGACGAGCAGCATCAACAGAGCCGCGATCACAGCGCCGGCCGGAGCCAGTGGCCGCAGGCGCCGGTAATCGATCCGGCCGAGAAGGAAAAGGCCCGCGAATCCGATGAGCATCCAGATCGCCTGCCGCTCCGCGTAGTAGAAAGCCGACTGGTGCTGCGTGTATGCGAAGGCGACGCTCGCGCTGGTGACCATGACCAGGCCCGCGCCGCAGAGCAGCACGGTCGTGAACATGAGCAACCGGTCGGGATGGCGCGGGCCGCGAATCGTGGACTCACCCGCGCGAGCGCGTGTGGCCAGGCTCATTCGCCGAACCTCTCATGCACCAGGCTTTTGAAGCGGCGACCGCGTTCTTCGTAGTCCTTGAACATGTCGAAGCTCTTGTAGGCGGGGCTCAGGAGGACGACGCCGCCGGGTCGCGCGAGACTCGCCGCGAGATCCACCGCATCCTCGAGGCTGGGCGCGCGCACGACCTTCGCGTGATCGGCGAGCTCTTTCGCGAGCAGGTCTGCTGACGCGCCTATCAGCACCACGGCGTCGACGTGCTTCTTCACCTGTGCTACCCATGCGCCCAACTTGAAGCCGCTGCCATAGCCGCCTGCGATGAGCACCACCGGCGTGTCCGGGAAGGCACTCAGCGCGACGCGCCCGGCGTCGGGGTTCGTGGCCTTCGAGTCGTTGTACCAGCGGACGCCTTGCCATTCGCCAACCAGCTCCAGGCGGTGCTCGACTCCCTTGAACGACCTGATCGCAGCGTCGATGGCTTCGTCCGAGAGACCGGCTATCCGACCCACCGCGGCGGCCGCCAGCGCGTTCTCGATGTTGTGGCGACCCGGCAGCGGCATGTGCGGCACGGGCCTGTGCTTGTCGAACCAGACCACGTGGCCTTTCGTGCGCGACGCGAGTCCGCGCACAACCTTGTCGCGGCCGTTGAGCACCGCGAAGTCGTCGGCGCCGGCGAACTCAATGGCGCGTGCCTTGAGGTCGACGTATCCCTCGAATGTCTTGTGACGATCCAGGTGGTCCGGGGTGATGTTGAGGATCATCCCGACGTGAAAGCGTGGCTTCTCCACTGACTCGAGCTGAAAGCTCGACAGTTCGAGCACGACCCAATGACGCGGCGTGACCTCGCCGAGCCGGTCGAGGACGGTGTCGCCGATGTTGCCACCCACTAGCACCGGCCGGTCGCCGGCCGCGAGCACAACGCCGGTCAAAGCGGTGGTCGTGGTCTTGCCGTTGGTGCCTGTGATGCCGACCACCGCAGCAGGACACAAGCTGAGAAAGAGGTCGATCTCGCTCGACACCTTGATCCCGACGCGACGCGCGCCGTTGAGCAGCTCCGAATCCCATGGCACGCCCGGGCTCGCATACACGACGTCCACGCCCGCAAGCACCGAGTCGTCGTAACCGCCGAACATCACCTCCACGCCCGCGGGGAGCTGTATGAGCGCGTCCTGAAGGTCCGCCTCGCTCTTCCGGTCGACGATGCGAACCCGCTCGCCGGTCCCTGCGAGGTATCGGGCCAAAGCGACGCCGCTGCGCGCCGCTCCCACCACGAGGGCCGTCAAGTGATCAGCCGCGCCACCCCGGCAGCAGCCAGCGCTGAGACGAGCCCCGCGCCCCAGAAGGAGAGCGCGATGCGGTTCTCAGACCAACCCTCGTGGTGGAACGTGTAGTGAATCGGGGTCATCTTGAAAACACGGCGTCCGTGGCTGGCTTTGAAGTAAGCCACCTGAATGATGACAGAGAGGGTCTCGAGTACGAACACAAGCGCGACCAGCGGCAACAGCTCGAGAAACTGTTGCTGGATGACCATCGCCGCCAGAGCGAAGCCGATCGCGAGCGCGCCCGTATCGCCCATGAACACTCGCGCGGGATACCGATTGAAGACGAGAAATGCGACCAGAGCACCAGCCAGCGTCATCGCGACCGCCTTCTCGCCGGCCGGAGCGCCCGGCAGAAGCAGCACCGTCGCAGACAATGCGATCACGGACAGCCCACCCGCGAGTCCGTCCATGCCATCCGTGATGTTGACGGCGTTGGCTGCAGCGACGATGCCGATCACAGCGAGTGGAAAAATCAACCAGGGCGCCAATGGGAAGCCGTGCTGCTGTGCGCCGCCTTGCGACAACGCTATCGCCGCGACCGGCACCGCGAGCACGAGCTGGATCGGCAGCTTCAGGCGCGCAGGGATGCCGAGCGAACCGACTCGCAGCTTGCTCTGGTCGTCGGCAAGGCCGATCACCCCGCCCACGATCAGGCCGCTGATGGCGGGCAGCGCGCCTGCGTGTCCCGCAAGCGTGGCCAGCAGTCCGCCCACGATGCCGAGGACGACAAACAGGATGCCTCCGCCTGTTGGCGTGCCCGCCTTTCGCTGGTGGCTATCGGGCAGCTCTGCTTGGATCACCTGTCCCGCCTTCATCCGGCGCAGCGTGCGGATGACGATGGGATAAAGGATCAGCGCGATGACGAACGCGACCACAAACGTGATCGCATCTAGAGGCATGGCTGGATTACTCGGCGAGAGATTCGGCGACCAGGTGGTCCAGATGCTAGGCGCGGCCGAGCACCGGAGCGAGCGCATCCGTCGATGCGTGAGCGAGGAGCGGAGGCCGCAACAACGCAGATGGGCCGCATGGACGCCGAAGATCCGTCGAGGACATCCGGCCAGGCCTCTTCAATCACCTCGTGAGTTCCTTCACCACTTCATCGAGGCCTGCGCTGTGCGATGCCTTCACAAGCACGCGGTCGCCCTTGCGAGCGTTGTTCTTGACCCACATCACTGCGCCTTCGCGGTCGGGCACCAGGAAAGCTCCAGAGGATTCGGCAAGCAACCGGCCGAGCTCGCTGTCAAGGACGGCGACCGCGTCGAAGACCTCTGCGGCTCGGCGACCCACGCGCCGGTGCGAATCTTCGGCCAGCGAGCCCAGCTCGCCCATCGCTCCGAGCACCGCGAGCAGCCTCCCCTGTCGCGGCTTCTCCGCCAGCGTGTCGAACGCGGCCAGCATCGACTCTGGGCTCGCGTTGTAGGCGTCGTCGACGATGACGACGCCCTTGGAGGTCTGGTGTTCCTGCAGGCGATGCGCCACCGCGACGTTGGCCAGCGCTGCAGCTCCGTCCTCGAGGCTCACGTCAGCGAACTCGCCGACGGCCAGAGCCGCAAGCGCGTTGCGAGCTTGATGGCGGCCCTCGAGCGCAAGGTGCACGCGGACACCGCGCACGGTGAAATCGCAGCCGCCGTCAGGTGCCGCCAGATAGTTCTCGCCGCGAACGTCGCCCGCGGAAAAGCCGAAACTCCTGACCGGGGCAGCCGAGATTGTAGAGAGCAACGGAAAGAATTGATCGTCGGCGTTCAGGATCGCGCGACCGGTCGAAGGCAGAGCGACGACGAGCTCGCCTTTGCCACGCGCGAGCTGTTCCTGTGAAGCAAAGAACTCCATATGCACGGTCCCGACGTTCGTAATGACCCCGACCGTCGGCCGCGCGAGCGCCGCGAGCCGCCCGATGTCTCCAGCATGCTGCATGCCCATCTCCACCACGAGCGCGGTGTGCTCTTGTTCGAGCTTGAGCATCGTCAAGGGAACCCCGGTCTCGGTGTTGAGGTTTCCGGTCGTGCGCAGCACGGTGTGGTTGTGCTCGAGGATCGCGGCGACCATCTCCTTGGTTGAGGTCTTGCCGTTGCTCCCAGTGACTCCGACTACCAGCGGATCGACCTTGTCGCGGACGTGTCGCGCGACCGCATAGAGGGCTTCCCATGTGTCCCGCACGAGGACCTCGACGACGCCGTGCGCAAGGTCGGTCCGGCGCTCGACCACCAGCGCGGCAGCGCCGCGACTGAGCGCGTCGGCGATGAAGCGATGGCCGTCCATGCTCCCGCCGCGGAGCGCGAAGAAGACGCCGCCGGGCACCACCTCGCGCGAATCCGTGTGGTACGTCCCGAATGTGTTACCGACCTGCGTGCCGCCGATCTCGCCGCCGCCGGTCGCCTCGAGAAGCTCGAGGAGAGTCAACCGCATATGTATATGAGAACTGGTTGCCCTAGTTCGGCGTTATGCGCCAGTCGACGACCAGGGCCTGGGCGATCTTCTGCCAAACCGGGCCGGCGGTGATGTAGCCGTCGTTCAGGGTCCAATCGTGGTCGCTCCCCGCCGCGTGCGGCTTGCGCATGACCACGAGCATCGTGAACTTGGGGTGGTTGGCGGGAAGGAAGCCGACGTAGGACGACCAGACGTCCAGGGTGTACTGCCCGTTGACCGGAATCTGTGCCGTGCCGGTCTTCCCCGCCTCGTTCATCTCGAACCCTTTGACGCGCGCTGTGAAGCCGGAACCTTTCTGAACGACCTGTTCCATCATCGTCGTCATCTGCTGAGCGGTGGCCGCGGTTATCACCTGGCGTTCCGGTTTCAGCAGCAATGGGTTGATGGTTGCGCCGACTCGCTCGACAACGTGCGGCGGGGCGTACTTTCCGCCGTTCGCAACCACGTTGATGGCTGACAGCATCTGGACCATGTTCACGCCGATGCCCTGCCCGAACGCGGTGGTGGCGTACTGGCTGTCGCTCATCTGATCCTGCGCCGGCAGCGGCACGAAGTTTTCGCCCGCGACGTCGATGCCGCTGGGCTGCGTGAGCCCGAAGCCCTTGAGGTAGCTGTAGCACGCTGCGTGGCCCTCGGCCAGCATCGCTTTCATCGCTCCCACGTTGAGCGAATGCTCGAGCACGTAGGTGTAGTCGATGTTGCCGTGGTTGCGATGATCCCAGTCGTAAATGCGGTAGCCGCCCACGCTGAGGTAGCCCGGATCGTTGATGACGGTGCTGGGTGATATGGCGCCCTGGTTGATGGCGCCAGACAGCGTGACGACCTTCATCACCGAGCCCGGCTCGTACAGGTAGCTGTTGATGTTGTCCTTGAATAGCGACGTGTCCGTGTGGGTGAAGTTGTTGGCGTCGTAGCTCGGATAGTCGGCCCAGGCGACGATGCCACCGGTCGCGGGATCCATGATCAGCACGCTGCCGCTTTCCGCGTTGACCTTCTTGACTCCGTCTGCGAGCGCCTGCTCGGCCGCGTATTGCACGTTCGCGTCGAGCGACAGCACCAGGTCTGATCCGTTCACCGGGTCCTGATGCGTGTGCGTGCCGAGGACGATCTCATTGTTGGCGAGGTCGCGGTAGCTCGAGATATATCCGGGCGTGCCCGCGAGATCCTTCTGGTAGTACTCCTCCAGCCCGTACTGCCCGGTGCCGTCGTACTTGACGAACCCCAGCAAGTTTGCGGCGAGGCTCGAGCCGGCGGCAATACCAGGGAGGTAGGAACGCTGCGACTCTGCCTCTAGACCGACGCCGGGAAGCTTCATCGCACGCAGCTGGTCGGCCTGGGCTTTCGGGAAACGCCGCAAGACGTAAGCGAACTTCGATCCGGAAGCCAGCGTCTGCATCAAGCCCGATTTGTCTACTCCGAGCACGCTGGACAGGCCGGTCGCAACGCGGTCGCGGGCGGCGGGCGCGATCTGGTCAGGTGAGACGAACGCCGAGTAAACCGTCGTGTTGACCACGAGCTGGGTCATGTTGCGGTCGAAGATTGCGCCGCGCACCGCCGGCAGCTGCACAAGCTCGTGGTACTGGGACTGCGCCTGCGCCGACAGCTGCACGTGTCGCAGCACCTGCCAGTAGGCGAGTCGCGACCAGACGATCCCGGCGAGGATGGCCGCGATCGTTACCAGCGTCAGGATACGGAGGCGCGCACCCATGACATGCTCGACACGTCGCGGGGCCCTCTTGTTAAGAGCCCCTGAGCTCAACTAATGACCTGCGGCGAGAACATCGCGCGTGCCGCCGATCCTGTTGACCACCGCGGCCAGGTAGCGTGCCCATAGCGGCGTTGCGTCGGTGCCAGACGCGCCGGCCGGTGCTCCCAGGTCGATTGCGATCGGCTGCCCGGGGACGTAAGCGGCAGGCGCCGCGCGCTGCATTCCGCTCTGTGCGGCCGCCTGCTGGACCTGAGCGGGAGCATGCAGGGTCACTTCCTGGTAGCGCAGCTGGTCCTGCTCCGCGACCAGCTGACGCTGGGCCTCCTGCAGACGCGTGATGTCATAAGACGACTGCGTCACCTGCGCTGCGAGCGCCAGATAGAAGAGGATCGCGATGAGCACCGCGCCGAAACCGAGATACGCGTGCGCATACGCGTTCAGGTGCAGGCGCTCCGCAGCAACGCTGCCGGCCACCTGCACGAAGCCGCGCGTGCGCCGTCGCCGGCGTGCCGGGACGTGCTTCGCGGCGACGGCGCCGAGGCGGCGCCGGGTCAGTATTCGGGTCGATGTCAAGACGTTTGCCTCATTTGTTGCTGGATCGTTTCCTTATTGAATGTTTTGTCGCCCCGCCCGCCCTTCGGGCGACCTCCTCACGGGGTGGGGAGGTGAATTAGTTGTGCCTGGCGCCCGGCCGGGGTGAACCGGACGCCAGGACTTGGGTGGGAGGGATGGATGTCAGATCTTTTCCGCCACCCGCAACCGAGCCGATCGGGCTCGGGGGTTGTCCGCCACCTCCGCCTCGGATGGGCGGATGGGACGGCGGGTGACTCTACGAAGGGTTGCCCGGTGGCCGCAGGTACAGACGGGCTGCTGGGGTGGGCAGATGCAGTCTGTTGACTCGACGTTGAAGAATGACTTCACCAAGCGGTCTTCCAGTGAATGGAAGCTGATCGTCGCCATACGACCACCGGGTTTGAGTATCTGAAGAGCTGCTCTCAGTCCTGCCTCGATCTCGCCCAATTCATCGTTGACGGCGATGCGGATGCCCTGGAAGGTTCGGGTCGCGACGTTGATGTCTCGCGGCCACGCCCTTCTGGGTATGGCCGCCTCCACTGCTGATGCCAGGTCGCGTGTGGTGCGCAGCGGGCGTCGCGCCACTATGAACTGTGCGATCCGGCGCGCCCAACGCTCCTCGCCATACTCGCGCAGGATCCGTTCGAGCTCCTTGACGTCGAACTCGTTGACGATGCGCGCGGCGTCGAGCGTTGAGGTGGTGTCCATCCGCATGTCCAGCGGGCCCTCGGAGCGAAAGCTGAAGCCGCGCTCCGGGACGTCGAGCTGGACACTGGATAGACCGAAGTCGAACAGGATGCAGTCGGCAGGGACGAATCCCGCCCTCGTTGCCAGTTCGTCCAGCTCGCCGAAACGACCGTGGACGACGACCGCCGCCGGCCCATAAGAGGCAAGCGCCAATCGCGCGGACTCGACTGCGGCGGGATCGCGGTCGATCCCAAGCAGGCGGCCGCCTGGTTCGATCCTGTCGAGGATCTGGCGGGCATGGCCCGCCTGCCCCAGGGTGCAGTCGATCGCGACCGCCCCTTTCTGGGGCTTGAGCAGCTCTATTACCTCTTGTGAAAGTGCAGGTCGGTGCCCGCTCAGCGTCCTGAGATCACCTTGTCAGCGAATTCTGTAAAGCGCGGTTGCGCGTCGGCGCTGTAGCTGTCCCATCGCGCCTCGGGCCAGATTTCGACCCGCGACCCGCTCCCGGTCACGACCACTGTCGACGGCGATTCGATTCCCATCAGACGTCGCTGCTCCATCCCGAGCGTAATGCGGCCCTGGCCGTCCGGCTCGAATGGCTCCGACATCGGATAGAGCGTCCGCGCCAGCGCGCGCTGGTCCGGACCCGGCAGAGGGCTGCGAAGCTCCTGCGCCAG
>DASVEP010000024.1:0-6051 GCA_036380475.1 Candidatus Dormiibacterota bacterium | reverse complement strand
TGATCTCGTTCGGGATCTCGTCCAGCCGCCGTCCCACCGCCACTTTCGCTGCGACGCGCGCGATCGGGTAACCGGTGGCTTTCGACGCGAGCGCTGACGACCGGCTGACGCGCGGGTTGACCTCGATCACGTAGTACTGCGAGCTGTTCGGATCCAGGGCGAACTGCACGTTGCAGCCGCCTTCGATGCCCAGCGCTCGGATGATCCGGATGGCTGAAGACCGCAGCATCTGGTGGTCGCGGTCGGACAGGGTCTGGGCCGGCGCGACCACGATCGAATCGCCCGTGTGCACGCCCATCGGGTCGAGGTTTTCCATGTTGCAGACCGTGATGCACGTGTCCGCGGCGTCGCGCATCACCTCGTACTCGATCTCCTTCCAGCCCCATAGAGACCGCTCGACGAGAACCTGGTGAATCGGCGATGCCTCGAGCCCACGCTGCGCGATGGTTCTCAAATCTGCATCGGTGGTGACGAAGCCGCCGCCGGTTCCGCCCAGCGTGTAGGCGGGCCGGATGACCACCGGCAGTCCGATTTCCGCGACGAACGTTGTGACCTGCTCCATCGATTCGCACACGCGCGACAGCGGCACTGGCTCGCCAATGCCTTCGAGCATCTCCTTGAACGCCTGGCGGTCCTCCGCTTTACGAATGGTCTCGATATCGGCGCCGAGCAGACGAACGTTGTAGCGATCGAGCACCCCGGCGGCGGCGAGCTCCGTGGCGAGGTTGAGGCCGGTCTGGCCGCCCAGGGTCGGAAGCAGCGCGTCGGGCCGCTCCCGCGCGATCACGCGCTCGACCGAGTCCACGGTCAGTGGTTCGAGGTAGACGCGGTCGGCAACCTCCTCGTCGGTCATGATCGTCGCGGGGTTGGAGTTCACCAGCACCGTTGTGATGCCTTCCTCGCGCAGCGCCTTGCAAGCCTGGGTGCCCGCGTAGTCGAACTCCGCGGCCTGGCCGATCACGATCGGACCAGAGCCGAGGATCAGCACCTTCTTCGGCTTCTCGCGCGGCGCCGCGCCACCCACAGCCCTCAGCACCGGCCGGCGGTCGCGAACCATCTCGACAAATCGGTCGTACAGGTACTGGTTGTCCTGAGGGCCCGGGCAGCCCTCCGGGTGGTACTGCACGCTGAATGCCGCCAGCGTGCGGTGGCCGAGCCCTTCGACCGAACCGTCGTTGAGGTTGCGCTGGGAGACGAAGAAATCGCCCTCGGGCAGCGAGGCAGCGTCGACCTGGAACTCATGGTTCTGGCTCGTGATGTGCACGGCGCCGGTCTCGAGGTCCTTGACGGGATGGTTTGCGCCGTGATGGCCGTAGGGCAGCCGCGACGTGGTGGCACCGGCGGCGCGACCCATGAGCTGGTGCCCGAGGCAGATTCCGAACAAGGGAATCCGGCCCAGGGCTTCGCCTGCCAGCGCGACCGGGAGGTCGAGGATCGCCGGGTCGCCGGGACCGTTGGAGAGCACGAGCCCGTCGACGCCGGCCACTGCGACGTCCGACCAGGTCGCGGTGTGCGGAAGCACGATCACTCGACATCCGCGCTCGCGAAGAGATCGGAGGATGTTGGCCTTGACGCCGTAGTCGACGACTGCGATCGCCAGCCCGCGCCCATCGGATCGATGAACCGGGCGAAGTTCCTGCGGAAGTGGGTCGAGCCACTCCGCACTCACCGTTCGGGACGTCTCGGCGACCAGGTCCTGCTCCGCGAGCGGGGTCACCCTGCGCGCCGCCACCGCAAGGTCCGCGAGTCGCTGCGAACCGGGCGCTGTCTCTTCGTGAGTGAGGACTGCGCGAAGCGCCCCGTGCTTGCGGATGTGGCGCGTGAGCGCCCGAGTGTCGATGTCGGAGATCGCAGGCACGCGCCAGCGCTTGAGGTACTCGTCCAGCGACGCTTCGCTCGAGTGATGACTCGGCGCTGGGCACGCCCACCGCACAATCAGAGCGCGAGCCCACGGACGTGATGACTCGGCGTCCGCGTCGCGCACACCGTAGTTGCCCTGCAGCGGGTAAGTCATGCACACCATCTGTCCGGCGTAAGAGGGATCCGTGAGCACCTCCTGGTAGCCGGTCATGGCGGTGTTGAAGACGACTTCACCTTCACCGAGCAGGTCCGCGCCCAGCGCTGCGCCGACGAAAGAACGGCCGTCTTCGAGGACCAACGTCGCGTGACGATTTCTAGACGGCAACGATCACCGCCTGGTCGATGCCATCCTCTTCGGTGACGAGGACCTCGATGCGCTCTGAATCGGAAGTGGGCACGTTCTTGCCGACGTAGTCAGGACGTATGGGCAGCTCGCGATGGCCGCGGTCCACAAGCACCGCCAGCTGGATCGCGCGTGGCCGTCCGAAATCCATCAGCGCGTCCATCGCTGCGCGCGCAGTGCGTCCATGGTGGATCACGTCATCGACAAGCACGACCACCTTGCCGTCGATGTCGGGCACTTCCGACGGCCCTCGATGCGCGGGCACGCGAAGGTGCCGGTCGTCGCGGTGATTGCTGATGTCGAGCGCGCCGACGGCGATGGGCGCGCCCTCCAGCTCGATCAGGCTGTCCGCCAGACGGCGGGCGAGGTGGTCTCCCTTGGCCATGACACCGATCAGGACGACATCGGCGGCGCCATGGTTGCGCTCGACGATCTCATGCGCGATGCGCGACAGCGAACGGCGGATCTGGTCCGCGTCCATGACAGTGGCCTTGAGCCTGCCCTGCTGGACGGTGCTCAAGCCAGCACCTTGTCCAGGAGGGCCATGCGGATGAACAGTCCGTTGCGCGCCTGGCGGAAATACGCGGCACGAGGATCCGAGTCGACCTCGGGCGCGATCTCGTCGACCCTTGGCAGCGGGTGCATAACGATCGCGTTCTTCTTCATGCGGGCGAGCGTGGAGTTGTCGATTCGGTAGACGCCCTTCAGCGCGAGGTATGAAGCCTCGTCGCTGAATCGCTCCTTCTGAATGCGGGTCTGGTAGACGACGTCGACCTGAGGCAACACGGCGTCAAGGTCTTCGGACTCGACCCACGGCACGCGGTGCTCGTCGAGGTGGTGCTTGATGTCGTCCCTCATCGCCACCTGCGGCGGCGAGACGAAGGAGATCCGAATGTCGCGGAACTTGCTGAGCAAGTAGGTCAGCGAGCGAACCGTGCGGCCGTTGGCGAGATCGCCCACCATCGCAATGCGAATGCCGTCGACGTGCCCGATCTCGTCGCGGATGGTGTAAAGGTCGAGGAGGGCTTGCGTCGGGTGCTGGCCAGGCCCGTCGCCGGCGTTGATGACGGGGACGGAGCTGACTGCGGCTGCGCGTCGAGCGGCGCCTTGCTCGTTGTGGCGCAGCACGATGACATCGGCGTATCCGCTGACGATTCGGATCGTGTCCTCGAGCGTTTCGCCTTTTGCCGCCGACGAGAACTCGCGCGCGTTGTCGGTGCCCATCGTGCGACCGCCCAGGCGCAGCATGGCTGCCTCGAATGAAAGGCGCGTTCGTGTCGAAGGCTCGTAGAACAATGCGGCCATCACCTGGCCGTTCAAGCGCCCGGAGAAATGATGCGGTTGCGCTTTCATGTCGCCGGCTCGGTCCAGGAGCTCCTCGAGCAAGGCCCTCGAGAACTGCTGGCTCTCGACGACGTGGCGCAGGCGACTTCCGATGGCCATGAAAAATCCTCCTTCCCGACCTCTCTTGGATCGGACTTAAAGGAACCCCGGCGCGTCGCGCCGTCCCGCGAAGTTTATCAGCTACCGTACTGATGATGAATAAGCGGCCAGGACACGTTGTCGTCACGACTGAGGTTGGCTTCTGCTCGTTCTGCGGCCGCCCTCGCAACCTTCGCAACGAACAGCATCAGCTGGGCGCTTTGGTGCGCACCATCGTCACCTGCGAGACATGTCATCGCACCCTCTCCAGCTCGGTCGGCGTCGCTTCTGCCGAGCCGGCCGCTGCGGAACCGATCGAGGCCGAAAGCGAGGCAGCAGCCGAGGGTTCTCCGGCGCCGGCGGCGAAGACGGCTCCAAAGCGCAAACCCGCAGCCGCGGCCGCGAAATCAACCACAAAGAGCGCAGCCAGAAAGAAATCCAAGTGACCGAGGCGGCGGTGGCGGTCGAGCGCCTGGAGAAGACGCTCGGAAAGAACAAGGTCCTGCGCGGCATTTCCTTCGCGGCGCAGCCCGGCGAGATCTTCGGCCTGCTCGGCCCAAACGGAGCCGGCAAGACGACCACCCTGCGCATCATCTCCACCCTGCTTTCACCGGACAGCGGGACCGTCGAGGTCCTCGGGTTCGACACCAAAAAGGCGCCGGAAGAGGTCCGTCGCCGCATCGGCGTGGTGACAGCAGACATCGGCGTCTACCCGCGCCTGAGCGCGCGCGAGAACATCACCTATTTCGCGCAGCTGAGCGATGTGACCGATGAGGAGCTCAGGCGCCGCGTGGACTCTGTCATCGAGCGCCTCGACATCGGTGACTTCGCCAGCCAGCGAGCCGAGAGCCTTTCCTCGGGCCAGAAGCAGAAAGTCGCCATCGCGCGGGCAATCGTCCACGACCCGCAGGTGCTCATGTTCGACGAGCCCACCTCCAACCTCGACGTGCTGGCGTCGAAGGAGGTGCGCGAGTTCATGGTCGAGTCGAAGGACCACGGCAGGTGCGTCATCTTCTCCACGCACGTGATGCATGACGCTGAGCGCCTGTGCGATCGCATCACGATCCTCCACGAGGGCCAGGTCGTCGCCAGTGGACCCACCGCTGAGGTACGCGGCGACAAGCGCGAGCTCGAGGACGCATTCCTGGAGCTGGTCGGGGAGCGCTGATGGGCGCGGCATGGATCGTCTACCGGAAAGAGGTCATCGAGATATTGCGCGACCGGCGCACGCTCATGGCGATCGGCCTGGCCGCTATCGTCACGCCGGTGGTGCTCGGCGTCATCTCGCAGGTCGCCACCAAAACAGCGACGCAGACGTACACGATCGGGTACACAGGCGACATCCCGCAGGGCCTCGGCGAGCTGCTCAGCGCCACAAGCCTCAAGCTCATTCCGGTCTCCGATCCGGCTGCGGCGGCCAAGGCTCAGGTGGATCTGGGCGTCACCTTCAGGCCGGGCGAGATCGACGACTACTACGACCCCACGAGGCAGAGCGCCCAGATCGCGGACACCCGACTGCAAACCGTGCTCGGTCAGTACGCAGCGGCACAGGCGGCTGCGGCGCTGCAGAGCCGCGGCGTCGATCCGGGCATCCTCACGCCGTTCCGTGTCAATTCGTTTCCGCTGAGCTCACCCATCAAGGCGGCGTCGAATGCCTTTCTCAGCTTCTTCCTGCCCTACATCCTGATCACGATGATCCTCACGGGCGGCTTCTCGGCCGCGCTCGACAGCACGGCCGGCGAGCGAGAACGGAGGACCCTGGAGGGCTTGCTGCTGACCCCAGCGCCAAGGAGTCGGGTGCTGCTCGGCAAGATTGCCGCTGTGACGACCATCAGTCTTGTGGCGGCGGTTGCGGCGATCGGGTCGATGTTCGTCGCGCTTTCCCAGATTGCGCTGCCAGGGCCGTCCGGTTCTACCCACATCAGCGTCAGCCCGGTGGCAATACCTGTAATGGTCTGGGTCGCGCTGCTGATCGCGATCAGCTTCAGCTCCGTGACGCTCGCGTTGGGAACATTCGCAAAGACATTCCGCCAGGGTCAGGCTTACGTCACGCCGCTCTACTTCATCACCATCTTCCCGGCGTCGATCATCCTTTTCATCCCCGACTTCAACCCCAGCCTCGCGTACTACCTGATCCCGATCCTGAACGCCGTCCTGGTCTTGCGCGACGCGATCGTCCACAACACCGTGGACTGGTTGACGCTTGGCGTGACCACCCTCAGCCTTGTCGCGACCGGCGGGCTGTCCTGGTACGCGGCGCTTCGGCTCTTCACCCGCGAAGCGCTGCTCACCCGCTCGTAGGCGTCTTAGACTGTGGTCGAAGCCGAGAAGATGGTGCGCGAGAATCGCCTTCGCAGCCTGGAAAGGGAGCGGATGTACACGATCTTTGCTCCCCTGGACGTCAACGAGCCGCTGCCCCGCGAGCT
>DASVEP010000023.1:0-34460 GCA_036380475.1 Candidatus Dormiibacterota bacterium | reverse complement strand
TCGGAACGTGCAGGCTGGTCGCAAGGCCAGGGCTTTGACTGCGGTCGGTCTCATGTCTTCCGACTTGGTGACAACTACGCCGGCCGCTCCACTGACCACCGCGGCGAGCTTGATGTTCGAGCACCGTTTGAAGGTGCTGCCTGTAGTCGATTCCGAAAACCGGCTGGTCGGGATTGTGACCAGGGCGCATGTGCTGAAGGTGTTCCTTCGGAGCGACGAATCGCTCCGTAGGGAGATAGCTCACGCTCTCCTCGACACTCCGCTAAGCAGCCACGGGATCGACGTCGAAGTCCTCAACGGGGTGGTTACTATCCGTGGTGAAGTCGCGACACGCTCCCTCCTCGATCTCGCAGGCCGGTTGGTCGCAGGCACTCCCGGTGTGGTCGGCGTCGAGAGTCATCTCACGATTGCGGGCAAGACCTTGGCCGCGTGTGGAACCCATGACTGAGCGGCGCACGAGACACCGGCTAGGCAACCGTCTGGTCGACGGCACGGGGCTCCGTTTTTTGCCGCCGGTCGAGTCACCCTGGATGACCACCTTCAACCTGCGTTGGTGGCAGTACGTCGAACAGCAGCCGGCTGCGCCGGCGAAACGCGGTGGTCAGCGCGAGCCGATCGGCGGCCGAGGCACTGCCGGCTCCAGGCGGATCCTTGCGTCGACGACCACAGCGCCTGAGGCGTGAACAACGAGGGGGTTGAGGTCCATCTCCGCGATCTCAGAATGAGCCTCGACCAGCGCGCTCACCCGGAGGAGCACATCTTCGAGCGCAGGCACGTCGGCTCGAGGCGCTCCCCGATACCCGTCGAGCCGCGGAAACGTCTTCAAAGAGTGGACCATTCGATCTGCCTCGCCTCTCGTGATCGGGGTGATCCGAACCGCCACATCCTTCAACAGCTCGGTCGCCGTGCCGCCGGCCCCGCACGCGAGGACAGGTCCAAAATGCTGGTCCTGGACGACCCCGACCAGCATCTCAATCCCTTCGGGCACCATCGGCTGGATCATGAACCCCGTGACCGGATGGCCGACATCCGCCATTGCAGCGACCATCTGGTTGGCCGCGCCTTCCACCTCGTTCGCCCCATTCAGGTGTAGCCGAACCGCGCCGGCGTCCGACTTGTGAAGGACCCCAGGCGCGACCGCCTTCAGGGCGACTTCGGAGCCGAGCGCCGTAGCCTCTTTTCCAGCCTCCTTCGGTGAAGCGGCATATCGCGTTTCGACCATCGGAATCCCGTAACAGCTGAGGAGCTCCGCCACGGCCTCGGGCGCCATCCAGCCTGCCTCGCCGGACAGTGCCGTCGCAATTACCGCGGCCGCTCTGTCGCCATCGATGCCTTCGATCTCGGCAACGGTCTCTTCGGGGGCCGCACGCCAGGCGCCGTACCGGGCGACAAGACTCAAGGCGCGGGCGGCTTCCTCGGGAAATGGGTAGTGGGGGAGGCGAACGCCGCCGGCCTCGATCACGCGCGGCGCCGACTGTTTCGACATGAAAACGCTCAGGACCGGGATTGTGCGTGGCAGGGCCCGAACGGCGCGATGGATCGCGCGCACGACCTCTGAGCCCTTCGTGATCAACGGAGGAGTAAAGATCACGATGATGGCGTCGATGTCTTCGCACCCTGCGAGCACGGAGACCGCGTGCTCGTAGTCTTTGCCGCTTGCCGCCGCCAGCATGTCGACGGGATTCCCGGTCGACCCGGCCGGCGGCAGAAAAGACGCGAGCTGCTTTCGGACCAAATCCGGAAGCGCCGGCACGACGAGGCCGTTGGCTTCGCATGCGTCGGCGCAGAGGATCGCAGGCCCGCCGGCGTTGGTGAGGATTGCCACGCGGTGACCTGAGGGCAGGGGCTGGCTGCCGACCAGGAGCGCGGCGTCGAAGAGCTCTGCGAGGGTGTCCGTCCGAATGACGCCTGCCTGCTCGAAGAGCGCATCGACGGTGATATCGGAAGCAGACAACAGAGCGCCGGTGTGGGACGACGTCGCCCGGTTTCCCGCCTGCGTGCGGCCGCCCTTCACAGCCAGGATGGGCTTGGACCTGCTCACGCGGCGTGCCACGCGGGCGAATTTGCGCGGGTTCCCGAACGACTCCAGGTAAAGCATGATCACGTCGGTCTGGCGATCGCTTTCCCAGAACTGGATGAAGTCGTTGCCGGAGAGATCCGCTTTGTTCCCGACGGAGACGAACGAAGAAAGGCCGGATCCGAGCGCCTGCGCCCGCGCCATCACCGCGAGTCCGAGCCCACCGCTCTGGGAAAGAAAGCCGATCCGGCCGGGGATCGGCCGGTCTGGAGCGAACGTCGCATCGAGGCTCACGTCAGGGGCCGTGTTGATGACGCCCATGCAGTTGGGCCCGACGAGTCGCATACCCGACCGCCTGCAAATCTCGAGCAACTCGCGCTGGAGGGCGACGCCATCTGGGCCTGCTTCGCCGAACCCGGCGGAGATGACGACGATGCCGCGTACGCCTTTGTCGGCACATTCGCTGACGACCTTCAGGACCACCGCCGCCGGTACGGTGATGACCGCCATCTCGACGTCGCCGGGAATCCCCAGCACCGACGGAAACGCCTGCACGCCTTCGATCTCGGAGGCAGCCGGATTGACCGGGTAGAGGGAGCCGCGGTAGCCGTTCGCAACCAGGTTGTGCACAACGGCCGCTCCTATGCTTCCGGGCTGCCGTGAGGCACCGATGACCGCCACCGATCGGGGTGCCAGCAGGTGGGTCACGGCCGCCACGGCGGCCAGGCGCTCGCGATCTTCGAAGGCCCGGACTCCTTCGGAGGTGATTCGGGTGGGGAGCTCCGCGTGAACTTCACCCGGCTCGGACCGGGCGTGGACAGGGAACCCGCTCTCGCGAAGCATCTGCAGCATGCGGTGGTTCTCCGGCCGGACGACCGCCTCCAGCACGTCGAGCCCTGCTGCCGCGGCGGCTTCGGCCAGCTGGCCGAGCAGAATCGTGCCCACACCGCGACCCTGATAGCCGTCTGCCACCGCGAGAGCCAGCTCGGCCTTACGTGGTGCGATCTGGACATACATCGCGTGGCAGACGATCTGCGCATTCGCGCCGGCGACGGCGACGATGCCGTAGCTCGTTGTGTAGTCCACCTCGACCATTCGCTTCACAGATGAGTCCGCGTTTACAACGGCCGCGAAGAATCTGAAGACACGGGACTCGAGCGACAGACTCGAGTAGAAGCGCGCGAGCTCGGAGGCGTCGTCCGCGCGAATCGGCCTGACACTCAGCGTCGAGCCGTCTCGAAGCACCACCGTCGCCTCACGGTGCGCGGGATAGGTGGCCGTCATGCCGTCAGCATGGCATGGCTTTACGGGCGTGTTTTGCGCGCTCCAATGCGATGAGCTTGCTGGCCGACGAGGGCGAGGCTGAGGCCTTGTCGCTTGGCCCTGTACAGGGCAACATCCGCGCCGCGCATCAGCGCATCCACCGTGTCTCCGTCGTCTGGGAACAAAGCCAGGCCCGCCGAGATGCCGATTTCGATCCGTTTTCCGCCGACGGAGTATCTGCGAGGCATCGCCCGCAGAAGCGCCCGCACCTTTCGGGCTGCAGCGTTCAGGCTGCCGATGCCAGGCAGGATCCATGCGAACTCGTCGCCTCCGATCCGCGCCACGGTGTCGGTGGCGCGAAGGCCTGATTGAAGCTTCGCAGCAACTTGCCGGAGAATCGCGTCGCCCGTTACGTGCCCAAAAGCGTCGTTCACGGATTTGAAGCGATTCAGATCAAGCATCACGAGGGCGGACGGCTGGCGATTGCGTTGGGTGGCGAGCAGCGCCTGGTTGAGCCGATCGAAGAAGAGATTGCGATTCGCGAGATCGGTGAGAGGGTCGTGAAGGGCCCGGTGCTCGAGATCGGCCTCCAGTCTCTTGCGATCGCTCGCATCGCGGATGACCGCAGCGATCTCGCCCTCTTGGGGTCGGCCGATGGGGCCCAGGGCGATGTCGACGACCAGCTCGCTGCCGTCCTTTCGTCGGAGCAGGAAGTCACGCTCTGCCCGGCCCATCGGACGCCGTCTTGGATGTGAGGTGTAAGCCCGCCGGTGCTTGCGGTGACTCGACCTCAACCTTTGCGGCACCAGCAGCTCCATGGTTTGGCCCAGCAATTCCATTCGCCTGTAGCCGGTCAACCGCTCGATCTGGCGATTGGCGTAGACGATGCTCCCCCCTTTGGATACGACAATCACTCCATCGGGAAGCCGGTCGAGCAGCTCGAGCTCGTGCGAGGCCCGAGCTGCTCCGACTCGTTGCGACTTCAAGCGGCCGGAATGTAGCGCCGCCGCGTGGTACTGCGGGTTGTCTGGTTGTCACGTCCACTCGCCCGTTGGCCCAGGTCGGCCAGAAGCCACCAGGCCACCCAGATCAACGGTGAAGCGGCCACGAGAACGAGCACCGCAACCACGCCGACTGACAGGTACATCTCATTTCTCCTTGATCAGACCTCGACGGCCTTCACCGATCCATTCGAAGAGAGGGCCTTCTTCGGCGGCCTGGCCACCAGGACCGGCACGTCCGTGGTCTGCATGACCTTGTGGGTCACGCTGCCCAACATAAGACCCTGAACGTCGGATAGTCCTCGGGAGCCCATCACGATGAGGTCGATGCCGTTTGCCTCGGCTGCTTCGACGATCGCCTTGGCAACGTGTCCGGCGGCAACGTTCTTCAGTTGACCCCTTGCGGTGATTCCAGCCTGGCGAACGGTATTCACCGCGTCGGCAACCAGCATCGTCGCTGACGCCGGCGACTCGAGGGAGAACGCGACGGCTCGGCCCCGGTCGTGCTCGCTCACGTGCAAGACCAGCATCTCGCCATCGAACTTGTTCGCCATCTCGATGGCGACGGGCACCACGAACTTGGAATAAGGGGAATCATCGATCGCGACCAGAATGTGCTTGAACATCTCTCTTGACCTCACTTTCAGGATGGCTTGAGTCTCTCGCCAACCGTCTTCACCAGGCGAGAGTCCAAAGTCACCCGCGCCGCAGGACTTCTGTAACCCGGCCACCCGGCCCGACCGGGGAGGCCCTTTCGGCCCTACTGCGCCGCCCCCGCGCGATTTTCAATTGACCCCGGCGTCGCAACGGATCACATTTGACGCAAACCTGAAAAAGGAGGGGCCCGGATGGACACACCGACCACTTACTTTCACTGGGGTTTCATCCTCATCTCGATGCCGAACCTGCTGGTGATTGGGGGGATGATCGCGCTGTTCGCGATCGCCTTGGTGGCCCCGTTCCCGCACGCTGAGGAGGGCGAAGATGGCCACAACAAGTAGCGCTGAAGGGGCGGTCGCCACGCCCGAGTCGAAGAGCTGGACCCTGCGTCTGCGCCAGACGATCGATCGCCATCTCCCGATGGACCACCTGCTGCCGGACCGTCAGCCTTACTACGTCGGCTCGTGGGTCTACGTCTTCGGAGTGGTCACGATCGCAGCCCTTGTCTGGGTCATCGTGAGCGGGGTCGTCCTATCGTTCATGGGCCCGCAGTGGTGGCACGACTCGCGCGTCGGCCGGTTCTTCAACAGCCTCCACTTCTGGTCCGTGCAGCTGTTCTTCATCTTCATGGTCCTGCACCTGTGGGGCCAGTACTTCATGGCCGGTTGGCGCCACGGGCGCGCCGCCACGTGGATGATCGGGGTGGTCATCTTCGCGGTCAGCATCCTCACCGCTTTCACCGGCTACCTCTCCCAGCAGAACTTCGACTCTCAGTTCATCGCCGTCAACGCCAAAGACGCGATGAACGCGGCCGGCGCTGGAGCCTTCTTCAACGTCTTGAACTTCGGCCAGATGTACGGGCTGCACGTCATGCTGCTGCCGATTGGGGTCACCATCCTGGTGGTCGCCCATATAGTCATGGTGCGTACTCGCGGCGTTGTCAAACCAATCGATCCTGAAGGAGGTGCGCAGCCATGAAATCGATGGGTGCGACCCAAGAGGAGTACTACCGCGGCGTGCGGATGGTTCCGTATGACCTGGTCAAAGAGCTTGTCCTGGCGCTTGTCGGCTTCGGCGTGCTGGCGCTGCTCGCAGCCGCGATCTTTTCGTCGCCCGACGTGCCACCGCTGACCATCGCCGCCTGGTCGCAAGGAGACCCCGTTGACTTCGTGACGACCGCCACCAACGAGCTTGCTGGGGCGACCACCAGCGCGGGATACGGCGCCCCTTATAACTCCGTAGGTCCGGGCCAGAACTGGGGGCCTATCGCCCCGCAGAAGTGGTTTGGCGTGCGCCTGCCGGTCGACTCGGGCAACGCGTTTGTAATCCAACCACTGCAGAGAGTGAGCTCGGGCAACACAGAAGTCGGCACCGCCCTCGCCGCCTGGCAGGCCGCAAGCGCGGACCAGCAGGCGAAGTGGCTCGACACGTACACAAAGGCCCTTCCCGACGCAACCATCGTTGACGGCAAGGTAACTGTCGCCGCCGGCGACTACGGACCTCTTCCGGTGATGATGTCGGGCCTTCTTGGAATCGCCCAAGCCGGTGGGCTCGACGGACTGTTGACGATCAACGGCCGGTTCTATCAAACCGACTACACCCAGCCGCTGCTGTTCATGGGCGACGGCACCTATTTCGCGGGGCTGGCGACGCAGGCAAATCTGACCGGCAGCCAGTGGGGAATGATGAACGAGACTGGTAGTTATCCCGGCCAGACCTGGTTGTGGCTGTACACCATGTGGTACCAGGTCCCGCCATTCACCAGCCAGACCGGGTTCCTCGGACTGAATGCGTCGAATGCCGACCTGGGGATCATCATCCTCATGACTCTGCTGACCATCGCGCTCGCGCTCGTGCCTTTCATTCCCGGTCTGCGCGACATCCCACGGTGGGTGCCGATCCACCGTTTGATCTGGCGCCGTTACTACGCCCCACGCAAGGCAATTGTGGTGCGGTGATTGCTCCGCGGTGGTCTGAGCTCGATCCCACGGCAAGGGCGTTCCGCGTTGGTCACGCCGCGATCGCCCTCATCGAGCTCGGTTGCCTCGGCTACGTATGGATGTGCGCCGTCACGCGACGGCGAGATCGAATGCTTACTGGTTCCCTGATCGTGCTGTCTGCACAAGGAGCGGCCCTCGCCATCGGTCACGGGAGCTGTCCGCTCGGGCCGCTCCAAGGACGGCTAGGCGATCCGGTCCCTCTGTTCGAGCTGGCACTCCCGGCGCGAGCGGCAAAAGCCGCCGTGCCCACGCTCGCGGGGGTGGCGTTGGTCGGTGTGCTCGGATTGATACTGCGGCCACCGCGCGAGGCTGTGGTGCGAACCTAACCCTCTGGCCGAGCGGCCCCTGCGCAGAGGGGCCGCGACGATTGCCGAGCACCTTGCCACCCCTATTGCTTTGGAGTCGCCGGCTGCCGGAACGCTTTACCCAGCTCCTCGCTGACCTCGCGGAACGTTCCTGCCAGCGCCGCGCCAAATGACCGAGCAGCCTGCTTGCTGCCGGCCCGCACCTGCGGATCGCGCGTCGCGGCGTCCAGCGACTCAAAGAACTTCTCAGCAGCCTGGCCCAGCTGCTGCAACGACCTATTTATCTCGGCGGTCGTCTTCTCGTCGGCCGAGTCTGCGTAATGGCGCCGAACCTCACCTGCCAGGCTCTTCACGTCGGCCTGGAAGCGTTCCCAGGACTCCTTCGTACTCGTGTCCGTCATCTGTTCGCTGCCTCCTTTTTGACCACAGGTTACGCAGCCGCCGTTACCATTGCGATGGCCTGATTTCGGGGGAGATTGAATGGGCGAGCAACCGGCGGTTGAGCGGACACGCACTCGGACTCGTTATCGCAATCGGGGTTGTGGGTGCGGGTTCGGCGGTTTTTTCCTGGTGCTGACGGTGGGGATCGTGTTGAGCCTCTTCAACACCGACTTCGGCGTTGGGATCTCGGTCCGAGTTCCCTTCACGGAGAGCAACGTGACCCTCGCCGGCTCGATTGGGGCTAAGGGCAAAGCCGTCGAAACTCTTCCGAGCTACACGTCCGGACGACTGGGCGGCAACCAGAACTTCTTCAACAACTCGACCACGACGACGATCGGGCCCGCCGAAGGAGCCGCTGTATTCATCATCGGCAAGCAGGACGATGCGCCGGCGTTCGATGTGCACGTCGAGGTTCGGTAGCTAGGTAGGCGTTCGTCCGGCCGAAGGCAGCCTAGTTGTCAGCAGCGCCGCGACCAGGGAGATCGCGGCTCCGGCCCACAAAACGGTGTCGAGCCCATGACGCACCAGCAGCGCACCGACGATGCCACCCGCGACGGACGAGAAGTAGATCGGCAGCAACACCAGATTCAGCGTCGTGGCCCGACGTTCCTCTGGGACGGTGGTGGCGAGCAGGGCGAACACCATCGAGATCGCGGTCGCGGCCGCCGCGCCGAGGCCGACCGCGCCCACAGTCAGCCAGAACAGATCGGGCGCAACCGCCAGTCCGGCGAGGCTGGCCGCGGCGAGCACGCAGGCCCCCGCCAGCATCGGTCGGAATCCATATCGATCGCCGGCTGCCCCCGCCAGCGGTGACAGGAGCGCGCCCAGCAATGCCGATGCGCCGAAAACGATGCCGATCTGGCCGGCGCCGCCATGCTGCCGGATCACAAGCAGCGGTAAGAAGGGGTTGGCGATCTGCTGCGCGAAGTACGCCAGGCCGAAAACGCCGAAGGCGATCAGCGTCACACGCCCGGTCAGAGCCGTCCGCAGCGCCTGAAGCGCAAGGTGCGTTGCCGACCCGGGTGGACTGGGCGGCCGCGGGCCTTCGCGCGCGAGCGCAAGCAGCAACAGGCCGGCCACAAATGACATCGCGGCATCCAGCGCGAACAGGCTGTGCAGGTTCAGCACGCCATGGTCGACGAGCCAGCCCCCCACGGTCGGGCCGAGGGCGAAGCCCAGGGAGGGCGTAACCCCAAAAAGAGAGATCGCGAAGCCGACCCGCCCGTGGGGGGTGACCGCGCGGAGCGCCGTGAGCATGACGCCGGTGTTGCCAAGCTGGAAGCCGACCAGGAGCAGCGCGAAAGCCGCCTGCCATCGATTCTGCGCGAACCACAACCCCGCGAAGACCACCATCTCGACGAAGGCGCTGCGGGCGATGATCGGTATGCGTCCGTAGCGTTCGGCCCAGACGCCCCAGAAGGGGACCAGCGGAAGGCCGAAGAGGAAAAAGGCCGCGTTGAGGTAACCGGTCCAGGCAGGCACCTCGGACGGCGCTACGTGCACCGTTGCCAGGTACAGGGGCATGAAACGGAAGACGTGGGAGACGGTGAATGCCTCGACCACCGAAGCAATCCCGAAGAGCAGAAGCAGCCTGATCCACCCTGATGCCTTTCGCGTCGGGTTGGCCGCGGCGGTGCCGGCCGACATGTCAGCCGACTATAGAGATGCGTGACCGACGACACTGAAAGCCGGGCATGAGTGACGTCACGGCGGTCGGATTGAAATCCGGCATCTCAGCCTGCCTCTTCGACCTCGATGGAGTCCTGACACCGACTGCCAGGGTTCACGCCCAGGCGTGGAAGAAGGTCTTTGACGAGTACCTGCAGGCCATGGCTGCAAACACGGGCGAACCGTTTCGACCTTTTGACGAGGTGAACGACTACGACACGTATGTCGACGGCAAGCCCCGAGAGGATGGCGTGCGCTCGTTCCTTGCTTCGCGGAATATCGACCTGCCCGAAGGATCCGAGAGCGATTCGCCGGAAGACAAGTCTGTGCACGGCCTCGGAAACAGAAAGGACCGAGCCTTCCTGGACCTGATCAGGAAGAATGGTGTGAAACCGTATGACGGATCATTGCGATACGTCCACGCTGCCCGCGACGTGGGCCTTCGTCTCGCCGTGGTCACGTCGAGCAGGCACTGCACAGAAGTGCTGAAGGCTGCCGGCATGTCCGACCTGTTCGATGCTCGGGTCGACGGAAACGTTGCCGGCGCAGAGGGGTTGAAAGGCAAGCCGGCGCCCGACACGTACCTCGAGGCGGCGAAGATGCTGGGCAAGACCGCGGCCAGCTCGGCCGTGTACGAGGACTCATTGGCCGGGGTCGAGGCGGGCCGTGCAGGTGCATTCGGAATGGTGATCGGGGTCGACCGCGCCGGCCAATCGGCTGAGCTGTACAAGCGCGGCGCGAACGTGGTCGTGACCGATCTGTCCGAGCTGCTCGCGCCACAGTGATTCACGCCGACTGTTTCCGCCAGGAGCCGTGGGCCATTCGCGAGGTGCGTCTGGATCACGAACTGCTAGGGCAGACCGAGTCACTCTTCGCTCTTTCTAACGGACACGTCGGCTGGCGGGCGAATCTCGATGAGGGCGAGCCCCATGCAATTTCGGGTTCTTATCTGAACGCCTTTTACGAAGAAATCCCGCTGCCGTCTGCAGAGACAGCATTCGGCTATCCCGAGGCCGGACAGGCGATCGTCAACGTCACCGACGGCAAAATCGTCCGAATGCTTGTCGATGACGAGCCCTTCGATACTCGTTACGGCAACCTCATCTCGCATGAGCGAGTGCTCGACCTCAAGGCGGGCAGCCTGCATCGCGAGGTGCAATGGGAATCACCCGCTCATCGAAGGATCAGGATGCGGTCGACGCGAATCGTCTCATTGGTGCATCGTGCAGTGGCGGCGATCCTGTATGAGGTGGAGCCGGTCGACGGAGCCGCAAATTTCGTGCTGCAGTCGGAGCTGGTCGCAAACGAACCGCCGGACGGCATTGCGAGGGATGATCCGCGGTCGGGAAGCATCTTCGAGGCGCCGCTGGAATCCGAGCTCTTCCACCACGATCGCGCAAAGGCCGTCCTCATCCATTCCACGCAAAGGAGCAAGCTCCGAATGGCGGCAGCGATGGACCATGTCATCGCTGCGCCACGCGGATACCAGCTCCAGTCGGAGAGCATGGAAGACCGGGCTCGGGTGTCGATCACCGCCCGATTGAGGCCAGGGCAGAAGCTGCGAGTGGCGAAATTCGTTGCTTATGGATGGTCGGGCACTCGTTCCGCGCCGGCCCTGCAGTCCCAGGTCGACGGGGCGCTGGCTGCCGCGGTCAGTCTGGGCTGGCGGGGGCTTGCTGCGGCCCAGCGCAAGTTGTTGTCTGAATTCTGGAACGGCGCTGACGTGGAGATAAAAGGCGACGCGGAGATCCAGTTTGCCATCCGTTTCGCGCTCTTCCACGTGCTGCAATCGGCGGCACGCTCGGAACAGCGGGCGATTCCGGCGAAGGGTCTGACCGGTCCCGGCTACAACGGGCATACCTTCTGGGACACCGAGACCTACGTGCTGCCGGTGCTGACTTACACCGCGCCGCAGACTGTGGCGGACGTCCTGCGATGGCGCCACCAGACTCTTGACCTTGCGAAAGGTCGGGCCGCCCTTCTCGGCTTCAAAGGCGCTGCCTTTCCGTGGCGAACGATTCGCGGAGAGGAATGCTCAGGCTATTGGCCCGCGTCTACGGCGGCCTTTCACATCAACGCCGACATTGCTGATGCCGTACTCCGTTACATCAGCGCGACCAATGACCGTGCTTTCGAGGAGAAGGTCGGCGTCGAGCTGCTCGTCGAGACCGCCCGCCTGTGGATGTCTCTCGGCCACAACGACGGGCATGGTCGATTTCGGATCGACGGAGTGACCGGACCCGACGAGTACAGCGCCCTCGCCGACAACAATCTCTACACGAACCTCATGGCGCAGCGGAACCTGCGTGGAGCGGCTGCCGCCGTCGCGCGCAATCCCGACAGTGCAAAAAGACTGAAGGTGCGGCGTTCAGAAGTTGAATCGTGGCGAAAGGCTGCTGAACGCATCTTGATTCCGTACGACGAGGCGCTTGGAGTTCACGAGCAGGCGAGTGAGTTCACAAAGCACGAACACTGGGACTTCGGAAAGACGACACCAGAGCAGTACCCCTTGTTCCTGCATTTCCACTATTTCGATCTCTACCGGAAGCAGGTTGTAAAGCAGGCCGACCTCGTCCTGGCGATGTTCCTCCGCGGAGATGCCTTCACGCACGAGGAGAAGGCGCGCAACTTCACGTATTACGAAGCCATGACCGTGCGGGATTCTTCACTTTCCGCTTCGATGCAGGCGATCATTGCAGCCGAAATCGGCCACATCGAGCTGGCGTACGACTACGTCGGGGAGGCGGCGCTCATCGACCTCCACGACCTCGAGCACAACGTCCGTGACGGTGTGCACATGGGCTCGTTGGCGGGCGCCTGGCTCGCGGTCGTCGCGGGGCTGGGCGGCATGCGCCACCACCAAGAGGTGTTGTCGTTCGCTCCTCGGCTGCCACAGGCCATCCGCAGCTTGACGTTCCGGATGACCTTCATGGGTCGACTTCTTCGCTTGACCGTGGGCTCAGGCCGAGTCAAGTACTCACTGATGCGCGGCGGGGCGCTCTCGTTCGATCATTACGGCAAGGGCGTCCGCCTGAGCAGCCGCGGGTCGGTCACACGCGCGATCCCGAAGGTAGTTGCTGCGTTGGGAATCCCGATCCAGCCGCCTGGCCGGGAGCCTGTGCATCGCAGCGCACTGGAAAAGCCGCGGGAGCTGCGACCTCGACCTGTTCATTCGAACTAACCGACCGCGAATCAGCAGCCCAGCTGGTCCGCAAGGTCCATGAAGTCGGTGGCCTGCAGGTCCGATAAGGGATCCGGGATGAGGTCGGGCGCACCGGCAGGTCCTTTCTCCAGCCGCCGCTCGATGAATGCCGTCCGCATTCCCGCGGCCTGTGCGGCACGGAGATCCGATTTATGCGCGGCGACCATCATGACCTCGCCCGCCTGGAGCTCCAACGCAGCAGCGGCGCCGAGGTACACCTCAGGGTCCGGCTTGTAGTGGCGAAAGTCCTCCGCCGACAGGATCCGCTGGAAGGGTAAGCGCGCAAAGACGACCAGCGCCGCCTGCTGGGATCGATTGCCGTTCGAGAGCGTTGAGACCGTGAACCGTCGGGCAAGGCGCAGCAATCCCGGCCGTGCATCGGGCCACGGCGGAAGGCGTTCCCAGGCTAGCGTCAGCTCGTCCCGCGCGGCTGCATCGAAGCCCTGAGCGTCCAGCTCCAGCAGAACTCGATCGAGCGACATACGGTGGAGTCGGTCGAAGTTGGTCCAGGGCAGCTCGCCGCGGCGGACCCTATCCATCGACGGCACATACAGGGCACGCCACGCATCGGCCAAGCGCCCCCAATCTGCCTTCACGCCGCTCGACGCACCAATCCGCTGCGCCTCCGCGGCCACCCCCGAACGCCAATCCACCGTGGTGCCGAACACGTCGAAGGTGAGGGCGCGAACCTTATTCAGGTCTGAAGGCACTGTCGTACTCGGGGAAGTAGCTCTCGATCACCGAAAGATCGAACCTGGCGAGTATCGCGCTCGGCGGCTCGCGTTCGAGAAGAAAGTCGAAGCTCCGCGCGACGAGGTCCTCGACGTCCGCGCGTTTGCTGCCGTTCGCCCAGCGCTCGATGTCGGCCGGTCGGACCGTAACGGAATGACGTGTGCGATGGCCGGCATGGTTGACGCTGACAGCGCAAAGCCATTCGTCGCCCGTGGCTTCAGCGCGTACCTCGACCATGGATCAGAAAGGTTAGATCAGAGCCTCGAGCTTGGCCTTGAGGTCGGCCTTCATGTCCGGGCGGTACCCGATGGTCCTGTCCGTAAGCTGGCCGTCCTTGAAGATCATCACCGTTGGGATGGACATGATGCCAAGCGAAATCGAGGTCGCCGGGTTTTCATCCGTATCCATCTTCATGACCTTGATTCTGTCCCCGAGCTCGCCGTGGATCTGCTCGACGATGGGCGCGATCATGCGGCACGGGGGACACCAGGTGGCCCAGAAATCGACCAGGACCGGAACCTTTGACTTCAACACCAAACTCTCGAAATCGCCGTCGGTGACGACCTGGATATCTCCCACGTTTCCGTACAACCGGCCGCCCGGGAAGGTGATTCCCGTGGGGCCGATTAGTTTCGGCCTCGCCGGCTGTTGTATCGGGCGTGGAACCGATTGTTCTATTTGGAATTCAATTCACATTCTTCCTCGTCGCCTACGCCTTTGCTGCGTGGTGGTATCTGGCGCCCCGCCTCGCGAGGCTTCCACGGGAGCTTGCGCTGGTGCCGCCCATCTGGATCCATACCTTTCGAATGGTCGGCGGCACCATCCTCGCCCCGGGCTCCGTGGACGCCTCCGTGCCCAGCGACTTCCGCACCATGATCGGATTCGGCGACATGGCAACCGCCCTACTCGCGCTGCTTGCCTTGATTGCACTCCGCGCTCGGTTTCAAGGTGCCATCGCGTTGGTGTGGCTAACTCTCGCGGTCGGTTTGCTGGACACTGTGAACGCGATCATTCAGTCGGTGCGAGACAGCGTTTTCACCCACCCGCTTGGCCTGAACTGGGTGATCGTGACCACTTATGTCCCGGCTTTGCTGGTGAGCAGCGTTCTGATCCTGGTTCAGCTGCGCAGGCGACGCTCAGCCGGCTAGCTCCTTCGCGAAGTCGAAACGCGCAAGGACTCTCGGATCAGCGAAGGCATCGATGTGCGTGATCTCGTGGCCGGCTGCGGCGATGACGAGTAAGGCGAACAGAACGTACCGACCACCGCCTGGTTCTTGCACGTAAGCGGCGAAGGCCGGGGCGCGGTTTGCGTGTGCGGCTAGCAGCCGCGTCGGCCCACGGGCGAAGATCGACTCCGCAAGGAACTGCCCGATCTGTCTGGCTCCGCTGACCGTCGGCATAGGTGGCATCGCGAGAACTGCGTCCTCGCGCAATAGCGCCACGAGGCCTGCTACATCGGCGCTCTCCCAGGCTCGAACGTAGCGTTCCAGGAGGATGCCGGGATGTAGATCAGCTGGTGCAATGGGTCTGTAGTTGCCGTGAAGGGTGGCCCGGGCGCGCTGCAGGGCGCTGTTGACCGCCGGCACGCTCATCTCGAGCAGGCGTGCGACCTCGGTCGCGTGGAACACCAACACATCCCGGAGAAGTAGGACTGCTCGCTGGCGTGGCGGTAAGACCTGGAGGACGGTCAGGAACGCGAGCGAGATGGACTCGTGCGCGTCATATCGAGCCTCGGGTCCTGTTTCGGGGGACTCGACGCCTGTCAACAGATCGTCGGGGAACGGGTCGATGGAAACCTCTGCACGGACACGACCACGCTTTCGCGCTTCGATCGCGTTGAGGCAGACATTTGTGGCGATGCGGTAGAGCCATGCCCGAAAGGAAATCGAGCGACGGAATGTTTGTCGACGCTGCCATGCCCGAGTCAGCGCCTCTTGGAGTGCGTCCTCAGCCTCGTCGAGCGTGCCCAGCATCCGGTAGCAATGCACAAGCAACTCGCTTCGATAGTTGGCGACCTCGTCCCCGAAAGTCGCAGCCGATTCCAGGAGCATCTGGCTGGTCATTTTGGGCGCAATCCAGTCTTGGGCCGGACGGAGACGAGCGTTTCGCGGCGTGGGTCCCATCGCCAGGCGGGTGGAGAAGTGAGGTGAGCTCCGCCTACCCAGCGATCCAGCCCGAGCCGTCCCAGATCCGCCGCGCCGGCGAGTACGTCGAGACCTTTGTCGGTGATCTCGAGGTCGTTCGGCTCGCCTCGAACGAGGCCGGCGGATGCGAGCTCATGCAGGATGTGGAAACAAACGGCGTCGCCAAGAAACGGCCGCCTTTCAGCGCTCCAAACACTCTTGAATGCATCTGTGCGCCGGCGGCTTCCTGACTCCACGGCTCGGATCAAGCGCCGCTCGGTAAGCGAAAGGCCGTCACCCGTCCACGGGTATTCCTGCAGGAGGCGCTCGATTGCTTCGCCGAGAAAGCGAAGCACCGCGGAGCGCACACCCATGTAGGGCAGCAGACGAGATGGATCGTTTCCGGTGAACGCCGCCCACGCGCCCGCCGCCGCATCGAGGTCATCTGACCCAACGGTTTGTCCCGCCGTTTTCCGCAAAGCCACGAGGTCGCTCGCGTCGAGCTCGCCCAGGCCCGCGAAATGGGATCGACCCGTGAACTCGCCGACCGACACCAGCGTCACGTCGCGCGCACCACTGGCGGCCAACCGGTCCAACACCTGGATGAGCTGCAGCTGGTCGTACAGGTCGGCGTCGAACCACAGCACCACCTTGGTGGTGGCAGCACGCTGCAGCGCGGCGTCGCGTCGCAGCAATCCACGCTCGATCAACGCCTGCTCCCCGCCGAATGACTCTGCCAGGAACCTGGCGCGAACGGCCGCCAGCTCGTTCGATGGCAACGCCGGCACCGGGCCAACGTGAAGCACATCGCGCCAGGCGATCACCGATCCGCGGACGCCTCCTTGCTTCAGGGTTCGAGCCGCTGAGTCTCCGTTCGTGATGTGAAGCTCACGCTTCGTCGACTGCTCATCAAGATGTGCCCGCGCCGTCGAATACGCCTCTCCGGTCCTCGCCATACGAGCTCGCACACGCCGCTTGAACGCTGCATCTTTGGTCATGTCCTGTGCCTCCAACGCTCGCGCGGCGATCCACCGGCACCGCATCGCGCGAACGTGATCACCAGGACAGCCACCCGAGGTCGATCCCCCTTTGCCTCATTCGCGGACCCGGCCGGGGCGGGTCAAGCCGAGGTTTGGCGCGGGTGCGCGCCGCGACAATCGTAATGGGGACGCCCGTGGCTCAGTGCTGAGTTGTTCGGCGTGAGATCTGTGCCACCGCGATCACCAAAATCGCAAACGGGACTAAGAGAAGGAACTGCTGCGTCCCATAGCGGCGCTGAGACAACTTACTCTGCTCCAGCTCGTTTTTCACCTCTTCGCGCGCGGTTCCTGAGCGGATCAAGGAGGCTGCGTGGACGAGCAGAGGGAGGTAATTGGCTCCAATGGACGCCAGTAGAATGCCCAGGACGATTTCCCAGATCACCGGTTCGCCGGGATGAGAGAACGCGGCCCGCAGCGATAGCACGGCCAAGCCGAAGGTCAGGACAACCGCGCCGCCAAACTCGATCAGGACGAACCGAGGGCCGTGGAAGACCAGGTCCAGTGCGGCGAGCTTGCGGATGCTGATTAACAAACGAGCTACGGGCTGGTCGGCGGCGTGAAGTCGTAAACGACGCCGGTAAGCCGCTCAGAAACGTCCCAAAGTCGCCGCGCGGCGGCCTCGTCTTGGGCGCGCTTTGCCGCCTTGACGAGGACGGGGTGGCCGCGCAGCTCGCCCGCACCGTCCGGTCCCACGTAAGAGCCGCCCGGTAAGCCAGGCGCGGTGGCCGCATACAAGAGAGGTAAGGCGCCGGTCTCAGCAGACTGGGCGAACAGCTTGTTGCTGAGGCGCATCACGAAGCGCTCGTGCGGCGGAGGACCAGTGAGCTGAAGGTTCGTGGCCGAGTACCCGGGATGCGCCGCGACGCTGATCAAGGGCAAGCCGGCGCCTTTCAGGCGTCTGTCGAGCTCGAATGCGAACAGCAGGTTGGCGAGCTTGGACTGCGCGTAGGCTCCCCAGCGCGAGTAGCGGCGTTCGCCTTGCAGGTCGTCGAACTGCATGCGCCCGGCCTTGTGGTTGTTGCTGCTGACGGTCACGACCCTGGCGTCGGGCTCCTCGGAAAGCAGCGGCAGCAATAGTCCTGTCAGGGCGAAGTGGCCGAGATGATTGGTCCCGAACTGGAGCTCGAAGCCGTCAGCCGTCCGTCGACGGGGAGCGGCCATCACGCCGGCGTTGTTGATGAGCAAGTCGATGTGATCGTTGCCGGCCCGAATGCGTTCGGCGAACGCCCGAATCGAACCGAGGTTGGCAAGGTCCAGCTGCGCCGTCTCCACCGTCGATGACGGAAAGGCAGCGGAGATTTCTCTCGCCGCTTCTGCGCCCTTCGCGTGGTCGCGGCTGGCGATGACAACAATGGCGCCACGCTTCGCGAGCTCGCGCGCGACTATGCGCCCTAGGCCGCTGTTGGCACCCGTGACGATGGCCGTACGACCGCGCTGGTCAGGGATCTTTTCGGCGGTCCACTTTTCGGTCATGGCTTGCCGACGAGGTCGTTTTATTATCGAGTTCGAGCGCTGATCGTTACGCCGCCGGTTCGGACGCCGCTGGTTCTGCACCCTCCCAACCGGGTTGGGCCAGGTTGGCGGCCAGCTCACCTTGGCTCAGCGCGGCAGACGCGATCTCCTGGGCCGTGTTCGCCACTGAGCGACTTCCCTCCGCGATGTGCTCGATCGCTTTCACGGCCTCGTCGGTCGAGCTGCGCTGTTGCTGGGTGTCTCGCTGGACCTGACCGCTGACCTCAGCCATGGCCTGCATCATCGCGAGCCCACGCTCCATCTGCTTGACTCCCTTTTCCAGGGCCATCACCGTTTCGCTGCTTTGCGCCTGGGCACCTTCGACGAGCTTCGCAATCTGACCGGCACTGGCTTTGCTGCGTTCGGCCAGACGGCGAACTTCATCCGCAACCACCGCGAAACCGCGGCCCGCATCACCCGCGCGCGCCGCTTCGATGGCGGCGTTCAGTGCAAGCAGATTTGTCTGATCGGCGACGTCATTGATCAAGGCGAGGATGTCCTCAATCTCATTGATGCGCGCGGCCAGTGCCATGGTGCGGTCGCCTGAAGACCTCAGCTCGGTCTGCGCCAGCTCGAGACTCGCGCGGACCTCGCCGGCCTGGACAGCGACTCGATCCACCGCGTCTGCGATGGATGTAGTCGTGCGAGCCAGTCCTTCCATGTTGGCCGAGGTGAGTGCGGCGGCGGTGGTCTGCTCGAGGGTTGCTGATGCGAGCTGTTTGGCCGCGACCGACAGCTTGGATGCCGAATCGGTCACCTCTCCGCGGAGGCGAAACAGCATGTGGCGCAACGAACGATCAAGACCGAGTTTCTGGTTTTCAGCAGCCTCGATGACCCTCCAGCCTGCCAGCAGCGCCACCGCCTCAGCAAGCACGAAAGCTGCGTGGATCAGCGCCCACAACCACGGGTGGGCGATCGCGTCTGGATTGTTATAGGTGGAATGCGGAAACAGGGTGCCGACCACGCCGTGGTCGACAGCCACGTAGAGGATTGCGAGCAGGAAAGGAATCCAATCCTGGTATAGGGAGATCACAGCCAGCATCACGAAGAAGTGGAAGTGGGCCTCGATGTATCCGCCTGAAAACTGGACGATGACCGCTGAGGTCGAGATCAGAGCCAAGGTTGCGATCGCCGCGCGAAACCTCGGCGCGAGCACCTCGATCGTGGCGACACCGCCGAGGGCTGCGATGAGCGCGCATTCCAACACGACGACCGGCGGGTATACGTGGCGGAGCAGACCGAATATGACTGTTCCGGCCGCTTGGGCCCAGATCAGGTAAACGATCGTCCGATGCCGGCGCTTGAAGTCGGCGTAAGGAAGGTCCCGGCCGGACGGCAAGAACGCCATTACTCGGGCCGCCAGCGTCGGCGTGGCCGAAGGAGTCGCTAGCTGGCGCGTCGGAGAAAGAGGCGCCACGTTGTTCACAGGTCGGCTCGCATGCGCGTCTTGACGAGCAACACGACAAGTCCTGTGACTGCCAGTACCTCGGTTGCCTTTGCGATCAGATCAATCGCGCCGATTGACTCGACGGACCCCGATCCCGGGCCAAGTGGGATGCCCGTCGTTCGCGTAACCAGGTACAGGGCCAGGATGGCGACGATCCCGATTGCCCCGATGGCATACATGAGCCGTCGGAGGCGGTTTACATCGCCCGGCATGTACCGCGGATCTATCGCGTCGGTGATGAGGGCAAGCCCGAAGCCTATGAGGCAGATCGCCGACGCCAGGAAGAAGACCCCATAGCCCCACCACTCCTGAAAGTGCTCTTGTGTAACCAACCCGTGCGCACTCCCGGAGACGATGACGCACACACCGACTAGCTTCTCGACCATGCGTCGCCGGCCCCAAGTCAGTTGTGTGGCGCCTTTGGCCGCCACTGAACCTACGATCGTGGATTTGATGATCAAGCGATACGCGCATAAGTGTTCTGTGACATCCCCCGATCACCCGGTAGGGATCCCATCTGAATGGATGGGGTTGCCACCCGAACAGGTACTGAACGAGGGTTGAGACTATGTGGCGTCTGAGGTCCCGGCCCACCGTCGTTGCGGTGACCTTCGTGGCGGGCGTCCTTCTTGTCGTGACTCTGCTCGAAGGCGACGTGGCGGAAGACATCACCGGTGTCGGCCCACTCGTCTCAGGCTTGCTCAATCGATTCGGGGCCGCAGCCTGCTTCGGGCTGCTCTACATCGAGGAATCCGGCATACCTCTTCCAGTACCCGGCGACGTCTACGTCGCCTATCTGGGGAAGATCAACTCATCGTCCTCTACGAACCTGGTGCTGGCTTGGCTCGGCATCATCGCGGTCGTGGTCGGCGGCTCTACCAACCTGTACATGATCTCGCGGCGTTGGGCGCCTCTCCTGCTTCGGCACCGGCTCGTACACGACGTCCTCGGCGTCGACGAAGCCCGCCTTGAGCGAGTCCGCCGCTGGACCAACCGCTGGGGGGCGCTCGCGATCATCTTCGGGCGCCACGTGCCTGGGTTCCGAGTCCCGGTCACGGTCCTCGCCGCCTCGACCGGCGTGCCCTACCGGGTCTTCGCGCCGTCGGTGGCTGTTTCGACCGCGGTCTGGGCCGGGATAGGGCTGTGGATCGGGGCGACGTTCGGTCAATCGATCGGCAACCTGCTCGCCCGCTATCCGTGGATCTATCTCATCGGCCTGGGGCTCATCATCTTTGTGGTTGCGACCACCCTGGTCCGCCTTTGGCGGCGAGAGCCATGATTTGGAATCAGTGGCGCTAGTTCCCTCCGACTGGGCCGCCGCCCAAGCTGCAAGCGAAGCTGCGATTGCGGCGGGCGGTGGGGGCGAGGCTTATCAGGGGCTGGCCACCGCCCTGTTCTGGCAAGGGCACCTCGATGAGGCCTTAAGCGCGATGGAACGTGCGTTTGCGCTGTTTCGTCGAGAGTCCGAGCAAGGCCGTGCAGCCTGGGCTGCCCTTTGGCTCGCGGGTCAGCACCTCAGGCTAAAGGGAAACAGGGCCGTGGCCAGCGGATGGATAGCCAGGTGCGAGCGGCTCTTGGCCGTGGCGGAGCCTTCGGCCGAGACAGGCAGGGTGATCCTCATCCGCGCACTGGCGACCGGCGATGCCGCCGAGATCGAGAAAGCCGCCGAGCGCGCGATGGATATCGCGCGGCGGTTCGACGATCCCGACTACGAGTTTCTTGCTCTCGCCTACAGCGGCTTGGCGCTTCTGTCTCTCGGACGTGTGGCTGAGGGCTTGAGCAGACTCGATGAGGCGATGGCCGCGACGGCAGCCGGTGAAGTCCGAGCCCCCGAGGCGATCGGGCAGATCTACTGCGCGTTGCTGGCCGGCTGCGAACGGTCGGTGGACTTTCGGCGCGCAGAGCAGTGGCGCCGGGTGGCGCAGCCCTTTTTGGACGCATACGATCACGTCGGCGTAACCGGCACCTGTCGGGCAACCTACGCCGGTGTTCTGACCGCGACCGGCGACTGGTTCCAGGCCGAGCGCGAGCTCCTGCATGCGCTTGGGACTTTCGATGCCTGGGCCTACGGCATGAGAGCAGACGCGGTTGTGCGTCTTGCCGACCTCCGCATCAAGCAAGGCCGCCTGGATGATGCGGCTCGTCTTCTGGAAGGAAGTGAGACCCATCCAGACGCCCAGTTGCCCCTGGCCGAACTGGAGTTGGCGCATGGCCGGCCCAAAGTCGGGGCGGCTCTGCTCGAGCGCCGCCTTCATCAGCTCGGCGAGACAAACCTCCAGGCCGCGCCGCTGTTGGTCCGTCTCGCCGAAGCCCACATAGCTGCGGGGGATCCGGCGGCGGCGCGAAAGGTCGCCTCGGCCCTAACTCGCCTGGCAGCCGCGGGCGGAGACTGCCTGCAGGGCCTCGCCAGGCTGGCTTCGGGGCTGGTCACGGCTGCGGAAGGTGGGGAACCGCTGGCCGAGCTGGACGTTGCGCTCGAACACCTGCTGCGGGCGCAAATGAGCTGGGATGTTGCGCGCACCCGACTGGCCATCGCCGAAGCCGCGGCCGGCAGCAACCCGGAGCTGGCAAAGCGCGAGGCGACGCTGGGCATGGAGGCATTCAGTGCCCTGGGCGCGAGGCCTGGTGTCGACCGCGCGCGCAACTTACTGAGACATCTTGGGGTCCGAAGCAGCCGGGGCCCGTTGCGTAAGGGCACCCTGAGCCGCCGCGAGGAAGAAGTCGCCCGGCTCGTCGGCCTGGGCCTCTCCAACGACCAGATCGCAGCGCGTTTGTTCCTCAGCACTCGCACAGTCGAGCATCACGTCACCAGCATCCTGCAGAAGCTGCCGGCGTCGGGCCGAGCGGGGATCGCGGGATATGCAGTGCGCCACCTCGGCGCCGATTCCGGCTGAGGATTGGGTACTGGCCCCGATGCGGGGTCGGCTGGATCGATCCATGCTCGCAACATGAACCAGCCACGACACATTGAGAGGTAAGAGATGCCCGTATTGCACATCGAACACCAGGTTGCCGATTTCGAAGGGTGGAAGCGAAACGCCTTCGACGCGGATCCCATCGGCAGGGTCAAAAGCGGCGTCCGGACGCACACGATCGCGCGAGGCGTCGAAGATCCAAACTTTGTGACGATCGAGCTCGAATTCAACACGTTGCCCGAGGCCGAGGCGATGCACGCCGCGCTGCGCAAACTGTGGATGAACCCGCTGGCAAAGATCGGCAGCCCGACAGCGCGGATCATGGAGACCGTAGAGACGATCAAGTACTGACGCCGGTACGTTCGAGCCAGTCGCTTCGCAGTCAGGGGATCCTGATGCCGGATGGCAGTCGGGCTTGGCTCAGGTCGACCCGGTCGCCGCGCATCGGGATCCCTTCCCTGACCAGCAGATCGAGCTGACGCTTTCCCATCGGGATGGTCCCGTCGGCACGGACCACGCGATGCCATGGCAGATCTTCATGGGTGGTGGCAAGGATGCGTCCGACCAGACGCGGCGCTCTCGGCTCGATATCGCCATAAGTCCGGACAAATCCAACGGGAATCGCGCGTATCCGACCGATGATGCGCGGGGTGCGGGGATCGAGGCCTTCGCTTTTCCTCGGCATCGTGCCTATATCGTGTGCGACACAGGATCGCGATGCCAATCAAATTGCCGGCCGTCTTTGTCTTTGGAGGTGCAGCGGCAGGCGTCATCGCACTGCATCTCGCCACCAACAGCACCCTCGGGTTCCATACCGACGAGCTGTACTACCTCACCTGCGGCCAGCATCCTGCGCTGGGATACGTCGACTTCCCACCGCTGGTCCCACTCCTGGGTCGGCTAGAGACAGGACTACTCGGAATCAATCCCTGGACCCTTCGCATCCTACCCTCGCTGTTGGGCGGTCTACTCGTGGTTTTGTCCGGCCTGTTTGTGCGCCGGCTCGGCGGCTCACTTCTGCTCCAGGGACTTGCGCTGCTCGCTGCCATCGCAGCGCCCTTTCTGCTCGGTTCGAACTGGGTCTTCCAGACCGTGACCTTCGACCAGGTGACCTGGATGCTCTCCATGTACTGGTTTCTCTGCCTGGTCCTCGACCGGCGGCCCCGGTACTGGATCTATCTGGGAACCACGCTGGGGATCGGGCTCGAGGTGAAGTACACAATCGTCGGCCTCATCCTCGGCATTGGTGCCGCCATCCTTCTCACGCCCGTGTTGCGGCGGGAGCTGCGGACGAGATACCCGTGGATCGCTGCGGCGATCGCCCTCCTCATCTGGGCGCCGAATCTAGCCTGGCAAGTCACCGAGGGCTTTCCGACGCTGATCTACATCACCAACCATGGCGGGGGTGCAAGCGGCCCGCTCGTCTACCTGATCGAGTTCGGCGTCTACTTCTTCTTTCTCATCCCGTTGTGGCTCGTGGGCATGATTTCCCTGTTCCGCAGTCCACAGCTGCGTCCAATCGGGATCGCCTGCGCAGTCCCGCTGGTCCTGTTCCTCTTCGTAGGCAAGTCTTACTACGCGGCCGGGACGATTCCGGTCGCCCTGGCTCAAGGGCTTATGGCACTCTCCCGGATCGAGCGACCGAGGTTGCGGGGTGCGCTCGAAATCGCCGTCGCCGTTTCCAGCCTGATCGAGTTCATTGTGTTCTTTCTACTTGTCGTCCCGGTCACGCCGCCCGATCGCATTCACACCACCCATCTCGACACCGTGAACAAGGTATTTGCGGACAGCGTGGGGTGGGACGAAATCGCGACTCAGGTGACAACCATTTACGACAACCTTCCGGAATCGGACCGCGTCAACACCGTCGTCATCTCCGCCTACTACGGCGTGCCTGGGGCGCTCGAGTTCTATGGGAATCCAAAGACCGCTCCCGTCGCCATCAGTCCTCAGCTGAGCGACTGGTACTTCCTGCCGAGCGATCTCACAGCAACCTATGCAGTGATGATCGATTACCAGCCGTCTGACGTCGCGTGGATGTGCACTTCGCCAACGCTTGTCGCACACCTCGTTGTGCCTTACGGAGTCGCGGGCCTAGAGCAGGGCGCTCCGGTCACCCTCTGTCACCTCAATGCTCCGATCTCACAGATCTGGGGACGCCTTCGCAACTTCTCCTGATGGTTCTCACACTCCCAATGAAAATCGGACGACGAAGGTGGAGCGCTCGATTCGCCGCTCAAACCTTCTGGGTCCCAGATTGAAATGTCAACAGCAACCTGGGCGCTTGCCTTTGTCACCTATCTTGTCTGTTGGCTGGCAGTGGGCATGGAGGCGCTAGCAATCATCTACGGGTTGCAGATCATGAAAGGTTGGCTAGTGGCACTGACAACCGGACTACTCGCGATTCCCCTAGCCTATTTTGTTGAGGCGAACCCAGACGTTGGAGCGCTGCTGAGGTTGTCAGGATTCGCGGCGATTGTTCCGCCGCTAGTCGGCGATTCGGTTCCGCCTTGGGTGCCTATCGCCCTCGGTGGTTTGGTCGGTGCGTTGCTCGTCTTTGCGTTGACAAACCTCCTGATGCTTGTTCGTGAGCGGCGAGACTTCAGGGCAGCCGTTGTTGTCGTTTTGGACGAGTTACAGTCCAATTGCGATACCTGCGCGGTTCGCCTGGCAGAAGACCAGATAAGGACGCTTGACGAGGAACTCACCATTGCTGAATTGCTTGGTGCGGACAGATTCGAGTCGGTCCAACTTCTACTCGCCCGTCGCTTGCCGCGCGAATTACGCCAGTCGGTCACTGGTGCCTATCGGGCGTTTAGAACCGCAGAAGCGCACGTGACCCTCAAGGCAGTCGAGGCTAAAGGCGTGCTGGCCAGTCTCGAAAAAACGATCGGCGATGCCGAGCGGGAACTCAGGTCTTACTCCGACAACTTAGAGAAATGGGAATCATGGTTTAGAACCTGCCAGCGAGTCCCTTACATCTCGGGTCAGAGTTCAGGCGAAGGTCCGATTCCGAACCAGGGCAAGCTTGATGGCTGACGTCGTTGTCTTCGGCAGCGGCAGCACAGGTTTGTGGGCGGATGTCGAGGGATGTAACCAGACCGACGTCATCCGTTCGGCTGTGCTTACGGACCGAATTGAACTCATGAGGTTGAGCCGCGGTGAGTACGCCTGGCCCCCGCGAGTAATCAAGTTCCGAATGATTGGAAACAGTCTGGGTTGGGTTTTCTGGGCGGCAATAGGAGGACCTCGAGAACAGGTGGTGATGCTTGCGGTGGTTTGCCCGGGGGGTGACTTCGCAGCCGGGTTTCGAACCGCCGGGAGCCGACTGAATGCTTACCTCCGCCAGCTGGTATGACCAAGGCCTATCGCATTGACAATTCATACGTTTGATGGTATATACCTAGCTAGGCATGGTTAGGAAGCACGTTCAGGTATCCCTGTCTGCCGAGCCCGCCAAGGTTGCAGAACATCCGGATATCCAGGTCATGGTTCAGGCGGAGTTGCGCCGCCGACGGGCCATCCGTAGGATGCGATCCCTTCGCGAAGAGCTCCAGAAGTCGAATCGCAAGGACTTCAACCAGCAGGCGGTTGGTGAGCGGATGGGACTGGTACACGGACAGCCAACGATCGCTCGCCTCGAATCAGGAACCGGTGATCCTACGCTGTCCACCCTAGAGCGTTATGCGGCAGCTCTCGGTGGTTATGTCGATCTGTGCATAGTTGACCCCCGTGGGTATCGCCTGACCGAACCAGCTAGCGTTGAACAGCCCGGTGACGACGCCCCTATTGACTCGGAGGCGGACCTTGACGCTCACGACCGGCCGTTTGAACTCGACGACGATTTGAAGTCAAAGTTTCAGGCGGGCATCGAGTAACCGGTCGATTCGACGCGTGACCGCCCAGACGGGGTGGTGCTAGGCCGACGCCCGGTCCCCGCCCAGTGCCTCCTCCAACAGTCTTTGCAACTTCTCCTGACCGATCACGGGACAACGACAACCGGGATCTTGCTCTTGCGAACAATTTCATGAGACACGCTGCCGCTGAGCAGCGCACGAATGGCTGACCGACGGCGGGTGCCGATCACGATTGTGTCGACGCCGAGTTCGGTGGCCGCCGAGACGATGCGGGCAGCAATCTGATCCCTGCGACTCTTGCCGGTCACCGCTGAGGCCCGTACTCCGAGCTTTTCGAGTTCGATTCGAAAGCGAACGACAAGCGTTTTCGCTTCGTCGGGCGTCTCGATTGCGCACCAGCCGGCCCGGCCAAGAAAGAGGCGCTCGATGAGATGGACCACGTACACCTGAGAGCGGCTAGCGCGAGCGATTCCGGCAGCCACCGCCAGCGCGCGCGTACACGGGGCGGAGTCGGTGACCGCAAGCAGTATGCGTTTGAAGTTTGAATCGCCGTCACCTATGTCTGGAGCAGGCTCTGTGAAGCCCCAGTCAGTAAGTCGGATAGTCGAGACCTGGTAAGCCATGGTCAGCCGTCACCTCCATTGACCCGGGCCGTGGGCACTGGATTCCGCTTTCGTCTCTGCGGCTTTGCCATCAAGTCCGCGCCTATCTCGGCCGGCGTGTCTTCCGCATTCACGGCGATCTGGTCGGCGAGGCTGGGCAGATCGCCGACCCCGACCGGACCTGGCGTGTCGGCGATCAAAAGGCCGTCACGCCCCTGCGAGTTCACGTACAGCGCTCCGAGAAAGATGTTCCCGATCACCGCGACGGGTATCGCCAGCAGCGCACCGAGGATGCCGCCGAGCTCGGCGCCGATCAAAAGCGCCCCCATCGCAGCCAGCGGGTGGATCCGCGTCACCTTGCCGCTGATGCGCGGGCCGAGGATGTAGGCCTCGATCGCGTGGCCAACAAGGCTGACGGCCGTCGCCTCGATACCCAGCGCCAAGCTCTGGGTTGCGGCCACGGCTATCGCCAGGAGGAACCCAATCGGCGCTCCAATCAGCGGCAGCATCTCGAGAAAGAAGACGGCGACGCCGAGGGCCGCCGCGTAGTGGACGCCCAGCAGAGACAGCGTGATCCCCGTGTAGAGGCCCATCAGCAAAGACATCAAAAGTTGTGCGCGGACGTACGCGGCAACGGCTGCCCCGACGGCGAGCATTGTGAAATCGAAGATCCGTTGTTGCGCCGGAAAGAGCTTTCGGGCCGTGGCCACCAGCTCGCGGCCCTGGCTGGTCAGGTAGATCGAGACAACGATCACGAGCAGCACATTTACGAGCGGGCTCACAAGGCCGCCGATCGTGGTCAGGCTCGCAGGCGAGATGTCACCGCCGAGCGAGGCTCCCCCGCGAGGAATCGTGTAGCTGAGATTGACGCCGAATGCGCGCAGGCTTGACTCGATCTTGTCCAATGCGTGCTGCGCGGCATCCTCTATCGCGGGCACCTGCTGTCCGAGTTTGGAAGCGTCGTTGACCACCGTCGGCGCCAGGAGGGCAGCTGTTGTGCCGATGACGATGACGATGGCGCCGTAGAGAACCAGGACCGCTGCCCCTCGATGGCCGCGGAGAACCGGAAGCGTCTGGATCCTGTCCACGATCGGCGTCACCAGCATCGCCACGACCGCGGCGAACATGAAGATGAGCCCGATGTTGGTCAGCTGCAGAACCAGCGTGGAGGCCTGGCGGTAGAGCTCGACGATTGCGAGCACGATGAGCAGATAGACCAGGAGCCTCAGCGGGCGCGCGAGCATGGCGATGTCTCGCTGCCTGGCTGTCGCGGGGGTCTCAGATGAGGTCGCCATCGGCCGTACGGGGCGGCGCAGTCGATCAGGGCACGCTCCGGCCGGTGCATCGTGGGGTGCGGGGGAGAACAAAGGGCATAAAATTGCACTATGTCCGTGACGGACATATAATGATCAACATGCAGGGAGGCCGACCCCTAACCCCGGCGGTGTTCAACATTCTCTTCGCGCTCGGGGGCGGCGAGAAGCACGGCTACGAGATCATGAAGCAGGTGCAGCGCGACACCCATGGCGCCGTGAAGATGGGCACTGGGACCCTCTACGGATCGATCAAGCGGATGCTTGCCGAAGGCCTGATCGCCGAGGCGGGCGATCGTCCCGATCCCGCGTTGGACGACGCACGGCGCCGCTACTACCGCGCGACGGATCGAGGCCAGAGGCTCCTGGCGGCCGAGCTCCAGAGGTACGGCGAAGTAGTGTCGATCGCCCGGCGCCGCCGGCTGATGCGCAAGTCTGCACCCGCTCGAGCAACATGACCATGCTTGCCATGGATTACGAACGCGCAGCCAGGTTCTACGCCAGGCTTATCGCGCTTTACCCCAAATCGCACCGCGATCAGTTTGGGCCCCAGATGCAGCGTACGTTTGAAGACAGCTACCAGCACGCGACGAGCGGGGAGCGCCGAGTCGGGATCGGCTTCTGGCTTGCGGTTCTTTGGGATGAAGGCCGCTGCATCGTCCGCGAGCAGGCGGCAAAGCCCGAGGGGGACTACGTGTTTTTTGGGCTGGTTGTGGTCTGGGTCTGTGCAGTCCTTATCGTGCCCACGATCCCAACGGTCAGCGACTGGCACCGCCTACTGCTTCCGGCGACGCTGCTTGCGTTGCTCTTGCTCATCGTGCCAGGGACATCCGGGCTCGCGCGTAGGTTCGCGACCGTCGTGGTGGCTGTGGCCATTTTTGAATGGATGTACGCGTCTGCGCAGTCAATCGGGGACGAGAACGATCTCCTCGCGCCGGCGCTGCTGGTGACCGCTTTGGCGTTCTCGCTCAAGACGCTGGCGGGTCTAAACGCGAGGATCGTCGGAACCAAGAACAGTGTGTGGGGACGGGAGGAGCTTGCCTTCGGACTGCTTGCAGGGCTCGTGGGAGTTGTGGCACTGGCCTTCAGTGCGGTTTACAACAGTGACAGCAACCCAATCGGTCCTTTCTTGCTCAACCTGGTCATGCCGTTCGTGTGCGGGATCGCGGGGTTCCGCATCAGCCGCCGGCACCGTTCGGGGCGCTCGGGTGTCTATGCAGCATTCAGCGCGATGCTGATCGCCGTGACGATGGTGATCTTGTCGGAGCCTCTGGTGATTCAGGGTGCCCTGCTGACAGTCTTCCGCGATCACCCTGTTCCGGCGGCCACGCTTGTGCCGTATTGGCAGCGGCCTTTGTCGAACATCCTCTTCATGGCTTCGCTGTTCGGGATTCTGGGCGCCTTGTTCGGACAGGCCGCCACAGAGAATGAGAAGGCTCGGCGGATTCCGTCGTGATCGCGGAACGCGAGAACGTCCGGTCTTGAGAGACTTCACATATCCAGCGCACGCCTGATACAGAGGCAACCGATCCGTCTGCGGCGGCGGGAGAACCTACGCGGCCGCACCCGGCATTTTGCCGTGTACGTCGACCCAGCCCTCGGATCGGATGCGGTGAAGGATGCTGATGTCGTGCTGGCGAAATGTGAGGCGGACTACAAGCAGATCTCGAAATGGTTTGGCGGATTGGAGGCAGGACCCTTCAACGTCATTCTTTTTCATTACCCGACCGGCGCTTATCACAACGATTGCGATGGAACCGACCTCTTCTGCGACGCGCCGGTCGAGCCGGCGAAAGGGACTTACTCGGAATTCCTGAATGTCATGGAGTTCGTAGAAGTGTTCGAAGCGAAGCAGGACAAAGGCTGGGACTGTGGGAAGAGCAACGGCGAAGCACTTTCAAGGGCCCTGGGAACGGCCATTCACCCTCGAGAGCTGGATGGCTTTGCGACCGCGCATTTCTGGCTCGACTCGACAAGGCGAAACTACGTCGACAACACGTCCCGCACCGACACCGGGTACGTCGCAAACGGCTGTTCAGTGCTGTTCCTGAACTGGCTCCATCACCAGCTGAAGCATCCGTGGCAGCGGATCGTCGCCGCGGGAGCGCCAACGCTCGGTCAGACCTACACCAACCTGACGGGCAAGACAGATGGCTTTAGTCGGTTCAAGGCTCTTATCGACTCCCACTTTCCCGCCGGCCACAAATCCAGGCTGACGAAAACAGACAACCCATTTCCGCTCTGACGTCCTGGCCATTGTCCGAAAGGGACCAGCCCAGGCTGCGCGTTATAGATGAAAAGGAGGTATGTATGCCGCAGAAACAGCATCTGCCGAGCGTGAGCGAGAAAGAACAGCGCATGTACGAACACATCAAAGAAAGCGAGCTCAAGCAGGGACGCCCAGCCAAGCGCGCCAAGGCGATCGCGGCGGCGACGGTTGTGAAACATCACAACGCAAAGCGTCACGCCAACAACAAGTAGCTAGGTCAAATCCAACCCGACGGAGCTGCGCCTCAGAAGTCGGCTGCCTCTCAGTTCGGCTGCTCGAGGAAGGCGAGGGTAACGGCCGCCAGCAGCGGCGAGTCACCGATGTTGTAGTGGGTCAGGCCCGGAAGGATCGCGAGCGCGTGACCGCCCTTTGGCCGGCCCTCGCCCATCCAGCCGCCATCCCGCAGGCCGCCATCGAGCAGTTTGAACACTTCGACGTAGTGGCTCGGCGGCGCCATGTCCGCGTCGGCGGCGACCACCATCGTCGGCATCTTCAGACTGCGGACGTCCTCGCTGAAGTCGTAGTCCTTGGACATCGATTCGCCGATCTTGGTCAGCAGGCGGGGGAAGTCTTCGGGGCGTGGTGCGACCCGCTGATACAGCTGATACATCGGCGTCTCCTTCATGAACTCGGCCGCGGCCGCGTTGACCTGGCCTTGCTGCACCCGCATCTCCGGATAGATTGCGTCGGGCCGCAGGTTCGCGGACACCATGACGAGCCGCCGGACCTTGGTCGGATACTGAGCAGCTGTCTGGAGGGCAACTCCACCGCCGAGCGAGTAGCCCACCACGTCCGGCGTGTCCAGCCGGAGATGGTCTATGAGCGCCGCGATGTCGCCGGCCATGAGCCGGACGTCGATCGGACGATCGATGTCGGCAGTACGGCCGTGTCCCTGCAGGTCGACGACGATGACCTTGTGACGCTCCGCGAGCATAGGCAGGACCGGCCCGAACGTCTCGCCCGACATGAGTCCGCCATGCAGCAGGATGAGCGGCCGCCCGGTCCCATGGGTCTCGTAGTACAGGTTGATGCCGTTGACCTCGGCATATTGGCCGGTGCCCTTCACTTGTGTCGTCCCTTCGCTGGTCATGGCCATGCTCCTTGCGTGAATGGAGTTCAGGTGTCGTTGATTGAGACCTCTCGCGCGCCCGGAATTCATCGGTGCATTGGAGGAATCCATCATCGCAAGGTAATCAACCGTTCGGTCGATCTTTCCCAGCCTGGCGTTCCATCCAATTCGCTAGCGTCTTGGTGCGATGCCCGAAGGCGACACGATCCATCGGGTGGCGACCATGCTCAGGTCGGCCCTCGAAGGCAAGGTTGTGGTTTCGGCGCGACCAGATCCGCTGAAGCGACTGGCCGGAACGACCGTGACGGCAGTTGAGCCGGTCGGCAAACATCTCGTGATTCGTTTCGACAACGGCCTCGCCCTGCATTCCCACATGCGCATGCGCGGTGTCTGGCAGGTCTACCGGCCGGGCGAGCGGTGGCGCCGCCCAGCCTGGCAGCTCAAAGCAGCGCTGGAGACCACCGACTCCGTTGCGGTGTGCTTCAGCGCGCCGATCGTCGAGCTCATTCGCGACGTGGCCGCGCGGGTCGGCCACCTCGGGCCGGACATCGTTGCGGAGGAATGGTCGTCTTCCGAGGCTGTGGCGCGAGCGCGAATGCTGGAAGCGATGCCGATCGGCGACGTGCTGCTCGACCAGCGCGTGGTTGCAGGCATCGGCAACGTGTATCGATGTGAGTCGCTATGGAGCAGGCGGATCAATCCCTGGAAGCCTGTGCGCGAGCTCGACGACGAAACCCTTCGTGGTCTCTTCGACACGGCACGTGACGCGATGCAAGCGAACCTTGGCGGGGGAGTGCGGCGCCGGTTTCTCGGTTACGGACCGGGCGCTGTGCATGGACGAGGCGGAAGGCCGTGTCCCCGATGCGGTACACCGATCCGGGTCAGAGCGATGGGCGAGTACGCGCGTCTTGTGTACTGGTGCCCGAAATGCCAGGACGGTTGAGGACAGTACGGCGGGTTAGCCCTGTGCTGCGACGATGTTTCGCATCAGACCAAGCTCCGTCTCATAAATGTGGGCCGACTTCACGGTCATCGTCAGAGTGCCTACCCCTACGCCCAGCTCGCTAGCCACTCGACTTTGCAGCGCCGCGAGCTCCACCAGGTTGGCGTAGCCCTTCGTGCCGAAATCGATGGCGTGGGCGTAGACGGCGAGCTGCAGCCTTCCCTCAACGAGCCAGAAGTCGAGCAGGCTGACACACGGGACGTAGCTGACGTCGGTCAGTGGCTGGAACGTCGTGACCGTGGCGTCGCGCGCCCATGGATTGGCGGCCAGCCGGTCGATCACCCAGCGGATCTGGTCCCGGCCGGCATGGGCGTAGTCGTACAGGCGCGTCGCGTAGCTGTCGGAGTCACCGAGCTCCGCCACCCGGGAATGGTCGGTGAAGTTTGCATGCATCCAGGCCAGGCGTTCGGGATCGCCGTGCTCCGTAATGATCGGGTCGTCCGCCATAGGTGAACGCACGTCGAGCGTCGCGCGGAACACCTCGACGATCGGCATTCCTTCCCAGCTTCCGGCGACACCGTCGTCCAGAATTGCGGCCGCGATCCCTATCCACGCCTCGCCCAGCGTCATCGCCTCAATCCGCACCGGTGAGGAGACCTCAGTCATGCCCGGTCAGGCGCCGACGTAGGCCGCGAGGTGCTCGCCGGTGAGGGTGGAGCGGGCGGCAACGAGGTCGGCGGGGATGCCCTCGAAGACGATCCGGCCGCCATCGTGACCGGCGCCGGGCCCGAGGTCGATTATCCAGTCGGCGTGCGCCATGACGCCCTGGTGGTGCTCGATGACGATGAGCGATTTACCGGAGTCGACGAGCCGGTCGAGCAGGCCGAGCAGCTGCTCGACGTCGGCGAGATGGAGGCCGCTTGTCGGCTCGTCGAGGACATAAACGCCGCCCTCCTCGGCCATATGCGTGGCCAGCTTGAGCCGCTGCCGCTCACCGCCCGAGAGCGTGGTGAGCGGCTGGCCGATGGTCAGGTAGCCGAGCCCGACGTCTGCGAGCCGCTCAAGGATGACGTGAGCGGCCGGCGTGCTCGCCTTGCCGGCGCTGAAGAATGCCAGCGCCTCGGTGACCGACATCGCGAGCACCTCGCTGATGTTTTTTCCGGCGAGCTTGTACTCCAGCACAGCAGCCTGGAACCGCTTGCCCTCGCACTCCTCGCAGATGGTCTCGACGCCGGCCATCATCCCCAGGTCGGTGTAAATGACCCCGGCGCCGTTGCAGATGGGGCAGGCGCCCTCGGAGTTGGCGCTGAACAGCGCCGGCTTCACGCCGTTGGCCTTCGCGTACGCGTTGCGGATCGGGTCGAGCAGACCCGTGTACGTCGCCGGGTTGCTCCGCCGCGAGCCGCGGATCCCGCCCTGGTCGATCGACACCACATCAGCGCCGGCGGGGATCGACCCGTGCACGAGCGAGCTCTTACCGGAGCCGGCGACGCCGGTGACGACCACGAGCACGCCGAGCGGGATGTCGACGTCGACTTTCTGCAGGTTGTGCAACGTCGCACGGCGGATCGCCAACTTACCGGTGGGCTTGCGTACCGTCTTCTTCAAGGCCGCCCGGTCGCTGAGGTGGCGGCCGGTGAGGGTGCCGCTCGACCGCAATCCATCCACCGTGCCTTCGAAGCAGACGCTGCCGCCCGCCGCGCCGGCGCCCGGGCCGAGGTCGACGACGTGGTCCGCGATCGCGATGGTCTCCGGCTCGTGCTCCACGACGAGCACCGTGTTGCCCTTGTCGCGCAGCTGCAACAGCAGGTCGTTCATCCGCTGGACGTCATGTGGGTGCAGGCCCGCCGTCGGCTCGTCGAAGACGTAGGTGACGTCGGTGAGCGACGAGCCGAGGTGGCGGATCATCTTGGTGCGCTGTGCCTCGCCGCCCGACAGCGTGCCCGACGGCCGGTCGAGCGAGAGGTAGCCCAGCCCGATGCCCACGAATGAGTCGAGGGTAGCCCCCAGCGCCTGCAGGAGCGGCGCGACCGACGGGTCCGCGAGCTCGCCCACCCACGCGGCGAGATCACTGATCTGCA
>DASVEP010000022.1:0-2061 GCA_036380475.1 Candidatus Dormiibacterota bacterium | reverse complement strand
GTCCAAAACAGGAAGGACCCAAGCCCGGCGCCGGTGGCCGCCGCATAACCCATGCGGGCCCACCGCAGAGAACCCCAGCGGCTCATCGCCCCGTTTCGAGTCGAAGCGCGAATCGATCCGGTAGTTTGGCCTTCCTGATCGCCCGCTGGGCACCTTTGATGTCGTAGCGGACGCGACGGAACTCGAAGGTTTCGTTATCCACGTCCCAGATCCCATAGCTTGCCATCGGGCTTCCATCTCGGGGCTGGCCCACACTGCCCGGGTTGACGAGCGCAGGCCCGTTGAGAGGGAATGTGTCGACGCGATATTCGTGGGTCACCTGGCCATCTGCGAGCCCGAATATTCCCGGTACGTGCGTGTGCCCGTGGAAGCAAACGCCGCCGCTCAGCAGCTCGAGATTGGCGAATGCAACGGCCGTGTCGAGGACGTATTCGTAGATGTGATCGCGCGGGCTGGCATGCACTAACAGGACGTCGTGCTCGACATGGCTGTCCGGCAATTTCCGCAACCACTCGATGCGGTCATCACCGATCGTGTCCACAGTCCACCGCACCACGGACGCGGCGTCATCGTTGAACCATTCGAGAATCTCGGGATCGGTGCAGGCCCGGTCGTGGTTGCCAACGAGCGTCAGCCACTCATGCCTGGAGACCTCGTCGACGCAACGCTTAGGGTCGCCACCGTAGCCGACGACGTCGCCGAGGCAGAGCGTGGCGTCGCAGGGCGGGCAGTCGCGCAGCACCGCCTCCAACGCCTGCCAATTGGCGTGGATGTCGGAGAAGATGGCGATCTTCAAGCCGGCTTTCCGTACAGCCGCGGATAGATGTGGTCGAAGAGGATTCGGATCGTGGCAGCAAGCGGAACGGCGACGAACATGCCAAGGATTCCGGCCCAGCTGAAGCCGGCGATGAACGCGACGATGACAAGTATTGGCGGCAGCCGCACGGCGTCACCCATCACTTTTGGATAGACGAAGTTGAGGATGACGTTGGAGATCACGAAGTAGGCGATGGCAATCAGCAGCGCCTTGATTGGACCGGCGGCGAGACCAACCAGAATCGCCGGCACGGCGCCGACGAATGGGCCTACATATGGAACGAGGGCGGTGATGCCTGCAATGAGGCCGAGCGCAACTGGATCGGCAAGTCCGAACACCCAGCACGCAATGCCGCAGAGGATGCCGATCAGCCCGGCGATGATCAGCTGGCCGCGAATGTACGCGTAGAGCATCTTGCGAATGCGACGCCAGATCTGGTCGAAGTCGGAGCGGTAGTCGTTGGGCACGAAGCGGCGCAGGACCCGCTTGAAGGACGCGGCATCAAGCGCTAGCAGAAACGCCACTATGAACATCAGGACGACCTGGAGAAGCGTCGTCAAAGCGGTCAGGCCGATGCTCACGGCGTTGCCAAATTGGCCGAGAAGGTATTCCCGTAGGTGCGAGCTGATGGTTTCGGTCGTGCCGCGGAGGTCGATCTTGAATCCGAAGATCTCTATCGGGGAGCCTTGAAGGCTGTTGATCCGTTCCTGTGCGGCTGCCGCCAGGCCCGGAGCCTGAGCCTGCAGCTGCCCGACCTCGCTGATTCCTAGGGGCACCACCAGTAAAGCCAGGCCGGCCAGCACGAGGATGATGACGACAAACATGACCGCGATAGCCGCAATGCGTGGCAGTCCGAATGAGACCAATCGAACGACGCCTGGCTGGATGAGAAATGCGATCGCAGCGCCGAGAACGAAGGCGCCGAGGAAGTCGCGCAGGAGGTAAAGGACGACGATCGCGACGATCAACGCGGCGAATCCGAAAGCGATCTGCAGATAGCGCCGGCGGCGCTGAGGGTCCACTGACCACGTGGACACGCCGACTGCGCTTAATGGAGTCGGTGGTTCAGGCTCGCTTTCGTGTGCGCTACCTCTCGTGCCGCTCGTACTGCGAACGTTACGCAATCAGGGCAGTATGACGAGCATGGCCGTCATCAGACCCGCTTTACAGGGCAGTTAAGTTAGCTGGCCGGGGCGCCGCGCCGCCCCCGCTTTGATCTGGGATTCTTCGTAGGCAGCACCGTG
>DASVEP010000021.1:0-2626 GCA_036380475.1 Candidatus Dormiibacterota bacterium | reverse complement strand
GCGAGCTCCGGCACCGCGTTGACCGATGACCAGATCCGCCTTCTCAAGCGCTTCACCGACGAGATCCTGCTTGTCTTCGACGCCGACAGGGCCGGCCGCCAGGCGGCGCAGAAGGCGGTGCTGCTGGCGGCCGCGCACCAGATGCGTACGCGGGTCGCCACGGTCCCGGGGGCCAAGGATCCCGACGAGTTCCTGCGCGCGGCCGGTGTGGACGCGGCGAAGCGGTGGGAGGAGCTCGTCGCAAAGGCGCCGTCGGGCTTCGAGTTCGGCATGGAGGAGGCAGCAGCCGGCCTCAACCTGAGCAACGCCAATCACGTCGAGCTGGCGGCCAGGAAGCTGCGCGAATGGATTGCCCAGTTCCCAGCCGCGCTGCAGGAGGACTACCGCGAGAGGGCGAAGCGCTGGATGGGGGTCTCGGGCCATCTGCTGGCCGCGGAACCGGACGAACGCGGACCGAGCGGCCGACCGGGAGCCTCGAAGTTGGGTAAGAACGGTTTGGGGACCCCGCCGGTGGGGAAAAAGGTGACTGTAGGCAGGTATCTGCTACAGCTCCTCGCAGTGCGTCCGGCGGCGTTCGATCGTGTGAGAACAAAGATCACGCCCGATGAGTTGGACGAAGAGGACCGCGGTATATACGTACGGATGCTGGAGACATACGAGCGCGGCGGTGCAACCGGGCTCGAAAAGGAATTGGCGGGTTATCCCGCAGAGGAACAGGACCTGATCAGAAGGGCTTGGGCGGCGCCTCCGCCCAACATTGACGACGAGGTGGCCGTGGAACTGGCCGAGCGCATCAGGCTCGACCGCATGAGAGGCCGCCACAGTGGGATAATCCGCGAGCTTTCCGAAGCAGAAAGAGGGAAGGACGCAGAGCGAGTGGCGAGGCTCGAAGCAGAGGCCAGAGAGCTCGGCCGCGCCATCGCTGAATTGGAAAGGAGAGGGTGACGATCGCGCGCGTAGCCAAAGTTGCGACCAAGGGTGTGAATCGGGCCGGTAAGGCAGTCGAGAAGCCGGAGCACAAGTTCGAAGACGAGCTGATGGCCGTCGCCGAGCAGCTCATCGTCAAGGGCAAGGAGCAGGGGTACCTCACCCCCGACGACATCCTCCAGGGTTTCCCTGAGATCGACGCCGAGCCGGATCAGATCTTCCGGATCTTTGCCGCGTTCAAAGAGATCGGCATCGAGGTCACCGACGGCGAGAAGGATTTCGAAGAAGTCGAGCAGATCGACGACGAGATGCTCCTCGACATCGAGATGATGGACTCGGTCTCGCTGGACGACCCCGTCCGCATGTACCTGAAGGAGATCGGGCGCGTGAGCCTGCTCACAGCCAACGACGAGGTCGAGCTTGCGCAGGCCATCGAGGCCAAGCCGCTGCACGACGCCCTAAAGGCGCTCAACGTCATCGAGGAGATCGAAGGCCGCCAGCGCTCCGTCGAGGAGATGCTGCCGGACGTCATCGAGCGGCTGGCGACGGTCAAGCGGAAGGGCCAGCAGGCCCACATCGCTGTCGAGCTGCTCGGTCTCAACGACCTTGCCAAGCTCCAGAACCTCCTCGACGCTGCGGCGGCGGAACGCCGGCGCCAGGCCAACGGTGCCGCGCGGCCGCGGGTGCGCGCGGAGGCCATGGAGGCCTACCGGATCGCCCGCTACCGGCTGACCGAGCGCTACGAGCGCGCATACGAGGCCAAGCAGCGCCTGACCGAGGCCAACCTCCGGCTGGTCGTATCGATCGCCAAGAAGTACATAGGCCGCGGCATGTCGTTCCTCGACCTGATTCAGGAAGGGAACATGGGCCTCATCCGTGCGGTCGAGAAGTTCGACTATCACAAGGGCTACAAGTTCTCGACCTACGCCACGTGGTGGATCCGTCAGGCCATCACGCGCGCCATCGCCGACCAGGCGCGGACGATCCGCATCCCGGTCCACATGGTGGAGACGATCAACAAGCTGGTGCGCGTCTCGCGCCGGCTGCTCCAGGAGCTTGGCCGCGAGCCGAGCGACGAGGAGATCGGCGAGGAGATGGGCATCACGCCCGAGAAAGTGCGCGAGATCGTGAAGGTCTCGCAGGACCCCGTTTCACTGGAGACCCCGATCGGCGAGGAAGAGGACTCGCACCTTGGCGACTTCGTCGAGGACCGCGAGGCCGTCTCTCCGTCCGACGCCGCCTCGCTGACGATGCTTCATTCGGAGGTCGAGGACGTCCTCGACACGCTCACCCCGCGCGAGCGGCGCGTGCTGCAGCTGCGCTTCGGGCTGATCGACGGCCACCAGCGCACGCTGGAAGAGGTGGGTAAGCGGTTCGGGGTGACCCGGGAGCGCATCCGCCAGATCGAGGCCAAGGCGCTGCGCAAGCTGCGCCACCCGTCTCGCTCGAAGAAGCTGCGCGACTACCTGGAGTAGCCACCTCCACCGGCCGATTCCGCACGTTTGGATCCAACGGGGCTCTAGGTCCGCTCTTTTAGCGCACTTCTGGCGCCAAACATGCGCTCCGAAAGGTGTCTTGTGGAAGCAGCCCGCTGACCGTAGATTGAACGGGAAATGCCTGTCATCACCATCGGGCGGCAGATCGGGGCCGGGGGCAGAACGGTCGGTCACATACTGGCGACCCAGCTCGAAACCGACTT
>DASVEP010000020.1:0-2236 GCA_036380475.1 Candidatus Dormiibacterota bacterium | reverse complement strand
TAAACCTGAGGATACCGAACGTCGAGTAGGTGGAAGGTGCGGCGCAAGCCGTGGCTGGAAACCGAAAAACGCATAGGGCACTTCAGGGTAAACAGGAAGGTCTCTTGGGGCATCTCTTTTCCACAGGGCATGCACAGCCCTCTTCTCAATACGAAAATCCCCTAATCCGAGCATCTGCGCACGCTTTGTCCACAGCGTCGGCGTCTACCGGCGCACCCTCGAGCAACAGCCTCCGCAAGCCGTCGGCCAGGCGCGCGACAGGCACCGGGTCTTCGTATCGAAGCCAGTGGTAGGCGATCGGCTCTGACCACTGCTGCTCCTTCTCCGCGTAGAGCCGGCGGTGGCTCTCGAGGACGATCAGCTCGGCCTGGCGCAGGAGGCTTGGCTCCCCGTCGGTGAGCTCCTTGAAGTCTTGAAGCGCCATCCATGCCAGCAGGCGCTGAAGGCGGGCGCCAGGTTCTACGTTGCTTCCTCAGCGGTCGGCGCGGTGTCGAGCTCGATCACGCTCGGCTTCAGCGCACATATGAAAGGAAGGTTGCGGTACAGCTCGCGGTAGTCTAGGCCGTAGCCGACGACGTAGTCGTTGGGGATCTGGAAACCGACATAGCGCACAGGCACCTCAACCAAGCGCCGCCCGGGCCGGTCCAGCAGAGTCACGATGTCGATGGATGCCGGCCCACGGTCACGCAGCTCGGAAAGCAAATAGTCGAGGGTCAGCCCGGTGTTGACGATGTCTTCAACCAGTACGACATGCCTGCCTTCGATCGGATAGTCGATGTCGCGCGCGATGCGCACGCGCTCGTGCGGCTGAGCCCCGGCGTATCGCTTGAGGTCGAGGTAGTCGATCACGAACGGCACCTTGATCTGCCGCGCCAGGTCTGCGAGGAAGAACGTGACCCCTTTGAGGATGCCGACCAGGACGATGGACTGTCCGCGGTAGTCGCGCGAGATCTTTCGGGCGAGCGCCCTGACACGCGTCTCGAGCTCAACCGGGGAGATAAGGATGTTGCCGATGTCCTGCTTGCGCAGGTTCTGGACCTCGACTGCTCCGTACCCCGCCTTGGCAAGAAGCTGCTGGTAGTCCTTGCGATACAGAAGGCGGACGTTGACATCCGGATAGATCTCGCGCAGCATCCGCACCTTGCGATTCTTCGGCGTCACCAGTGACTGCTTCATCGTCGTGAGCTCGATGTACAGGTCGTGCTCGGGCAGGTAGAAGTCGGGCGTGAACATCTCTGACACGCGTGCGCCGTCCCACGCGATCGGGAACGACACCGGCTCATAGACCCAACGGATGCGGTAGTAATCGAGGAATCGCGCGAACTCCTGCTCCGACGGGTGCGCGAACTCGATTCGTGAGTGCGCCGGCCCTGTTCGCCTGACTAGGCGCGACCGCTGCCTGACGGGGCGGCGCCACTTCTGCGGGACGGAGTTCTGGACGGACGACGCCAAGGAAACGCCGAGATTGTACTCTCACAAAGAGTTAGCAGCCATGAGCACACCGGCGCAGAGGATGGTCGCCGAGCAGCTGCTGCCCCACGGCGTCACCGATCAGCGCGTCATCGAAGCGATGTCACAGGTTCCGCGTGAGGAATTCCTGTCCGGCCGGCTGCGCCGTCACGCATACGAGAACCGCGCCCTCGCCATCGATTGCGGACAGACAATCTCCCAGCCGCTGGTCGTCGCATTGATGACACAGGCGGCGGCGCCGAAGCCAGAAGATCGCGCCCTCGAGGTTGGCACTGGGTCCGGCTATCAGGCCGCCGTCCTGGGCCGGCTCGTGCGCAGTCTGATCACGCTGGAGCTCGAACCCTCCCTCGCCGAGCGCGCGTCGGAGACCCTGTCACGACTTGGCTACACGAATGTCGAGGTCGCAGTCGCCGACGGCTCGCTTGGCTGGCCGGTTTACGCGCCTTACGACATCATCCTGGTCGCGGCGGCATCACCCGAGGTGCCGGCGCCGCTTTTCGACCAGCTGGCGCCTGGAGGCCGGCTGGTCATCCCGCTCGGAAGAGCCACCGACGAGCACCAGGATCTGCGCCTCTACGAACGCAACGGTGACGAATTGACCTCGCGGTCGTTGTTCGCGGTGCGTTTCGTGCCTTTACGTTAGTTAGTGCGTGGGCGTTGGCGACGCGCGGCTCGGTGACGGCGATGCACCGGTGCCAGTCGACGGCGACGTGCCTGTGAGCTTCTGCAGCTGCTGCAGGATGTTGCCGACCTGGGCCATCTCCGA
>DASVEP010000019.1:0-12426 GCA_036380475.1 Candidatus Dormiibacterota bacterium | reverse complement strand
TCGCGAAAAGGGGTTGTCATGCGCGGCGAGGTACTCGGCGCCTTCGCCCTCGAAGTCCCACGCCGGATGCTCGGCAACCTCGGCCTCGACCTCCAGCCAGAGGTCGATCGCCATCGCCATGCAGTCGAAGGCCGGGCCGATGTTGGCGATGGATCCCGGGACGCGGACTCTCACAGCTTCAAGACCTTAGCGAGTGTACGGGCATCGCCATCGAGTTCTATTGGCGGTTCGACATTCTTGAGCGCGGCGTCCGGATCTTTGAGGCCCGACCCGGTCAGCACGACGACCGTGGTCGAGTCTGGTTCGATCTTTCCCTCCATGACCAGCCTGATGAGAAGCGCCAGTGGCGCCGCCGACGCCGGCTCGGCGAAGAGTCCCTCGGTGCTCGCGAGGCGGATCTGCGCCGACAGGATCTCAGTGTCCGTGACCGCTGCAATCAGGCCACCCGACTCGTCGCGGGCGCTTGTCGCACCCTCCCACGACGCGGGATTGCCGATGCGGATCGCAGAAGCGACGGTTCTCGGATTCGCGATCGGTCGGCCCGTCACGATCGGAGCCGCGCCCTCAGCCTGGGCGCCGACCATGCGGGGCAGGCGCGTCGAGCGCCCGGCTGCGTGGTATTCACGAAAGCCTTTCCAGTACGCGGTGATGTTCCCGGCGTTGCCGACCGGGAGGATGAGGTAGTCGGGCGCATCGCCGAGCGCGTCGACGATCTCGAATGCCGCGGTCTTCTGCCCTTCCAGCCGATTTGGATTGACCGAGTTCATCAGCGCGACCGGGTACCGACTGGTGAGCTCGCGCACCGCATCGAGGGCGGTGTCGAAGTTGCCCTTGAGCGCCACGACCTTAGCCCCGTACATGAGCGCTTGCGACAGCTTGTTCATCGCGATCTCGCCCGAGGGCACGACGACGATCGCTCGCACGCCCATCCGTGCTGCATACGCGGCCATGGAGGCCGACGTATTGCCGGTGGATGCGCACATGAGCACGCGGCTTCCGCCCTCGAGGGCCTTCGCCACCGCGACCACCATCCCGCGGTCCTTGAACGAGCCGGTCGGGTTCAGGCCCTCGTACTTGAAGAACAGGCGGCTCAGGCCAAGAGCCCGACCGATGTTGCGACTCGGCACGAGCGGAGTCGAGCCCTCGTTCAAGTCGACCTCGGGCGTTTGCGGGCCGACCGGAAGGTGCTCGCGGTAGCGAGCGATGACTCCCATTAAAGGAAGAGCGGCCATGCAGTTCAGAAGACGCGAAGGAAGGACGACACCGCATGCACCGGCGCCAGCTCTGTGATTCGGTCGCGGGCACGCTGCAGGCTGGCATCGGGGGCGGGGTGTGTGGTGACGACAAGCTCAGCTGTCTGCTCGTCGACCCACGCGTCCTTCTGAATGAGGCTGGAGATGCTGACCCCTTCCTCGGCGAACACCTGGCCGAGCGCTGCCAGCACACCTGTCCGGTCGTCGACACGAATGCGGTAGTACGCGCGGGTCTTCACCTCGCCCATCGGGATCACTCCGATGCGGTCGTCGAAGCTGAATGACGGGCGGCTCTGCACGCCGCGACGGATCGAGCGCGCCAGGTCGATCAGGTCGCCCACCACGGCGGACGCGGTCGGCCGCCCGCCTGCGCCCTGGCCCACGAGCAGAACCTGGCCCACGAGATCGCCCTCCACGAAGACCGCGTTGTTGGCGCCTTCGACCTGGGCCAGGGGATGGTCGAGCGGGACCATCGCCGGATGCACGCGCGCCTCCACCCTGCCTGGGTGCCTCTGCGTGTGGGCGATGAGCTTGATCGCGTAGCCCAGCTCACGCGCGTAACGAAAGTCGACGGGCTCGATGCCTTCGATACCCTCGCGAAAGACATCCGCGGGGCGGATCTTGATCTCGTAGGCGATGGAGCCGAGGATCGCGAGCTTGTAGGTGGCGTCGAAACCGCCGACGTCATCGGTTGGATCTGCCTCCGCGAAGCCTGCGGCCTGAGCCTCGGCGACCGCATCGGCAAGCGTCAGGCCCGCCGACGCCATCCGACCAAGCACGTAGTTGGTGGTGCCGTTGATGACCGCCGAAACGCGCTCGATGCGGTTGGCCTGCAGGTCGGTGCGGAAGGTGCTGATGAGAGGAATGCCGCCGCCGACGGCGGCTTCGAAATAAACGTCCACGTTTCGCTCGGCGGCCATGTCGAGGAGCTCGGGCCCATGCTTGGCCATCACCACCTTGTTGGCGGTGACGACATGCTTGCCGGACCTGATCGCCCTCTCGAGATATGAGTGCATCGGCTCGTCGCCGCCCGCGACCTCGACCAGGATGTGGATCTCCGGGTCGTCGATCAGCTGATCGGCATCCGCGGTCAGCAGCTCTGGGGCGATGGCCAGGCTTCGAGGCTTCTTGACATCGCGAACTAACGCGCGGCGCAGGCAGAGCTGGATACCGGCCCTGCGGGCAAGCTGCGCCTCCCAGGTCAGCATCCGTTCCGCCACCTGGCCGCCCACGGTGCCGAGTCCGATGAGCCCAACGTTCAGCGAGCCGGAGACCATGGGGGGTATTGTCCCCGCCGTGACCCTCATCCTGCGCGAAGCGGACGTTCGGCAAGTCGTCGACATGGACGCCGTGATCGGGGCGGTCGAGAGCGCCATGCGCGAGCTCGGCGAGGGCGTCGCCCAGAACCAGCCTCGCCGGCGCGTGTTTGCACCTGGCGGCCTGCTCAACGTGATGTTCGCCACGTATCCAGGTGGAGGCGTGACCGGCCTGAAGGCCTACACCGTGGCCAGCGGGGGCGCGCGTTTCATCGTGACGACCTTCGCGCTCGATGGCAGCATGCAGGCCCTCATCGAGGCCGAACACATGGGGGCTTACCGAACTGGCGCCGCGAGCGCAGTCGCGGCGAAGGCCCTGCGGCCAAGGAAACCCGCCACAGTCGCGATCATCGGCACCGGCAAGCAGGCAGCTACTCAGGCTCTCGCCCTGTCTCGAGTTTGCGAGATCCGAGAGCTGCGCGTCTTCGGTCGGGATTCGGCGCGACGGGCGGCATTCGCACGCGACCGGCAGGCGGAGCTGGGCCTGAAGGTCGTCGCATCCGAGTCGGCCGAATCCGCCGTGCGCGGCGCGGACATCGTGGTCGCGATGACCACGAGCGCCGAGCCAGTGCTTTCTGCGGAATGGGTCGCGCCGCATGCGCTCGTGATCGCGGCCGGCTCGAACTATTCGAGCCGCGTCGAGATTCCCGCCGACCTGGTTGCCGGCGCCCGCGAAGTGGTAGTCGACCAGATCGCCACCGCCCAGCTCGAAAGCGGCGACCTCATCCAGGCCCAGGCTGCGGGCAAGTTCGAGTGGGATCGCGCGATCGAGCTCGCTTCGGTCCTTACCGGCAAGTGGCGGCCCGGCCAAGAGCCGGGCATAACCCTGTTCGAGTCGCACGGCATGGCGATCTGGGATCTCGCCGCTGCTTCAGTGGTGCTGCCTGCCGCGCGTAAGAAGGGCCTGGGCGAAGAAGCCACGTTCTTCTCCACCTGAAGATAAGACCCGGGATAGCCTTTGGGGTCCTCATCGTCATCGCTGGGGCGGTCCAGTCACGTCCGGGGTGCCGGTCATCCACGGTTTCGCGCCTTCGAACCAACTTTGGGCCACCGCCTTCGACTGGCAGGGCGTACCACGCGGAACCGTGATACTGGCCGGACCGCAGGCGTCGATCCTGGCGCCTCAACCGCATTGCTCGGTCGTCATCGGCGCCTTTTCAGAAGACGACCGTTACGCAGTGATCGCGCCCGTGGTCTCGGTTGCACCGATCCGGGTCATGGATTGGCGCGCCAAGACGGAGGTGTGGCATTACGACTTCTCGACCGGCCGGACGATGATGGTGGCCGTAAACCCTGGTGCCGGCGACCTCGCGATCGCCATCGGCACCGAAGAGCAGTACAACAACCTCGTCCAGGACTACACGTACTCCGTGGTCATCGTCCATGCGGACGGGTCGGCCAACGCGATCCCGGGCAAGTATTTCTGGATCTTTCCTCCGTACGCCGACGCTTATCCCCCCAAAGGGGGGCGGTCCTAGCCCTGTTTAGTGGATGTTCGAGGGGACCGGCTGAGGACCCAGCGCGCCGATCCCGAGGGCAGAGCCGACCAGGTACGCGGCGACCAGGATGACGACCAGGGCCGCGCTCGCGGCGGTGTAGAGGAGCCAGGGCGGCGGGCCGGAGTTGGCGAGCTTGATCAGGACGCCGGACCAGTCCGGACCGCGTCGTGGCTGCCACGAATCGATCGTGTTCCGGATCATCCGACCCAGCTCGTCGTCAGAGGGTGTACGAGACCCTCCCGCTGTGGGTTTATCTTCCACGTAGGGCACCTTCACTAGTCGAACGCTCCGGTCCGAGATCTTGATCGCTACCAATTGATTTCCTCATGATCGCCACCGCCTTGGCGATCCTGGAGGCCACCGTGCCGGCCGGCACGCCGAGCACATTGGCGATCTCCTCGCGGGTCAGCCCATCCCAGTAATGAAGGACGACGGCCGCCCGGAGCTTCGGGCTGAGCGTCGTGAGCGCCTTCGTGACCACGTCACGCGCTTCGGCACGGTCGTAGTCGCGCCGATCCGGGGCCATGTAGAGCCGCGCCGGCAGGACCCGGGCCAGCTTCTGGCGGCGAAGGTAAGAGATGGCGAGGTTGATCCCGATCCGGCGGAGCCAGGCGCCGGGCGGGGCGGTCGGTGTGTATCGGTGGCGGGCCCGGTAGGCCCTAACGAACGTTTCCTGAGTCAGGTCTTCGGCGGCGGCGGAATCGATGACCACACCTCGGATGGCGCGGTAGATGGAGGTGTACTGCTGGTCATACAGCTGGCGAAACTCGGTTGCGGGGTCGAACTCCCGCGCGTCGTTCTCGCGCCCGTCGCTCACGCGATAAGTTTGAAGGCAAGCGCCGAAGCAGGCATTTATTAAGTCTGAGTGGACCTGCGTGGTGGGCGACCCGGGACTCGAACCCGGATGAGTTACCTCACACGCCCCTCAAACGTGCGCGTCTACCAGTTCCGCCAGCCGCCCGGCTTCAGCCGGTTGATTCTACCGAAGGGCTGTAAGAAGTACCCGCTGCAAGACTCGAACTCGCAACCTCCTGATCCGAAGTCAGGCGCTCTATCCATTGAGCTAAGCGGGCGCTTGCCCATCGTAAAGATCTAAGGAAGATCGAGGGTCGCCAGCGTGTTGGGCCAGGCGGCGTACGATCGAGGCGATGGCGACCCAGCAGCCACCGACACCACCGCCTCCAGGACCACCGCCACAGCCGGCGCCCGGCGCGTCGCGAGACGAGTGGCGGGCGTGGCGCCACCAGCAACGCGACTATTGGCGCCAGCAGCGCGGATCAGGCGACTGGTATGGGCCGGGAAGCTGGGCGGGCCCGTGGAACTGGTGGGGTGGCGGCTGGTTTTGGGGAGCGGCCATCCTGCTCATCGGGCTCTATTACCTGCTGCAGAACCTCGGTCTGCTCAAGAACCTTCCGGGCGACATCCTCTGGCCTGTGCTGCTGATCCTTTTCGGCGTCTATCTGCTGCTACGACGCGGCAGCTGGTGGCGCTAGCAGCCTGGACCGAACGACCCTTAGACGGCGACCACGTATCGCTGGTGGTTGAGCCCCCATGCCGCGTATCGCACCAACCCGACGGCCCGATACCTGCGCCGCGCTGCCCGCGTCTGCCCCAGCTCGATGGCTTTGCGAAGCGCGTCTGGGGTCTTGCCCGGGAACTGCGTGAACGCACGTCCGACGGCATCGACGATGTGCGCGTCCGACCCGCCCAGCTCAGCCGCGCCGAGCCCCATGTTGAGCCGCCGCGCAAGGCGGTTGAACACATAGAAACCGGGGGTTGCGTTCTCGACCTCGACGGCATCGAACGGCAGCTCAGCGGCGAGCCACCCCACGCCGTGCACGGGATTGCCATTCCGGACCAATCGCTGTGTGCGCCAGAAGGGATGCGCGGCGATGGCGATGCCACCCTGCTCATGGATGGCGTGAACCGTGGCGGCGGCAGAGAGGCCCGGCTTCACGCGCTTCTCCAGGAACAGACCGATGATGTGCCCGTCGCGGCTCGAGACTTCCTCACCGACGACGACCTGCAGCTTCGAAAACCTGGTCGCGCATTCGGCGGCTCGCAGAGCACCCTCTATGGTGTCGTGATCGGTCACCGCGATCAGGTCGAGGCGCGCGCGCCTGGCGGCGTGCTCGACGAGCTGGAGGGGCGTCGGCCAGCCGTCGCTAAGGTTCGTATGGGTGTGGAGGTCGGCGCGACCCCAGACGGCCATAGGTGTGCATGCTACCCCGGTCGGGCTTACCATCCCATTCTTAGAGACGCTGCCTCAGGACTACTCTTGCTGGAGGTTCGGCTTTGGAAGGCTTGATGCAGGATTACGACCTCACTATCCAGCACGTGCTCTGGCGCATCGAGCGCATGCACCCAAAGAAAGAGGTCGTCACCAAACGCGAGCAGGCGCTCCATCGAACCACCAATGGCCAGATGGTCCGCCGGGTCAACCGCCTTGCCGGGGCGTTGAAGCGACTCGGCATCAAACCAGGCGACCGCGTGGCGACGCTCGCCTGGAACAACTACCGACACCTCGAGCTCTACTACGCCGTGCCCTGCATGGGCGCCGTCCTGCACACGCTCAATCTGCGGCTGTTTCCCCAGCACCTGGAATTCATCATCAACGACGCCGAGGACAAGGTCCTGTTCGTGGACCAGACCCTTGTCCCGCTCCTCAAGCCTCTGGCCGGAAAGATCCCGAGCGTGAAGACGATCGTGCTCATGACGGACGGCGCACCTGCGCCTGCCGATCACGGATTGGGTGAGCTCCTCGACTACGAGACGCTGCTCGCCGCCGAAAGCGAGGCGTATCCGTGGCCCAAGCTCAGCGAGCGCATGGCGGCGGCCATGTGCTACACGTCAGGCACCACCGGCAACCCCAAGGGCGTCGTCTACTCCCATCGCTCTCAGTTCATCCACACCATGGGCGTGCTCGGGGCCGACAACCTGGCCATCACCGAAAAGGACACGGTGTTCCCGATCGTTCCGATGTTCCACGCCAACAGCTGGGGCCTGCCCTACGCGTGCGGAATGGCGGGAAGCAAGGTGATCTTTCCGGACCGCTTCATGGGCGATGCAAAGACGGTGGTCGACCTCGCCGAGCAGGAAGGGGCGACGGTCCTTGCCGGCGTGCCGACCATCTGGATCAACACCGCCGCCTATCTCAAGGAGAGCGGCCGCCGGCTGCCCAGGGTCCACACCGTGGTTTGCGGGGGCTCGGCCGTACCTCGCGCGCTGATGGAGACGATGGACTCGGTTGGCCTGCGGATCCTCCACGCGTGGGGCATGACCGAGACATCGCCCCTGGGCAGCGTCGCGCGCCCGCGCGCAGACACCAAGCCGTCCGAAGAGCTTGACGCTCGCCTGACCCAGGGCATGGTCGTGCCTGGGGTCGAGGTCCGCATCTGCGACGCGGCCACGGGAGAAGAGCTCCCCTGGGATGGAGTCGCGTTTGGAGAGATCCAGGTCCGCGGCCCGTGGATCGCGCGTGGGTACTACAACGGCTATGACCCGGGCAAGCTCACGGAGGACGGATGGTTCCGGACTGGCGACGTCGCCAGGATCACCACCGACGGATACATCCAGATCGTCGACCGCACCAAAGATGTCATCAAGTCAGGCGGCGAATGGATCTCGTCCGTCGAGCTCGAGAACGCGATCATGGCGCACCCCAAGATCATGGAAGCGGCCGTGATCGGCCTCGCCCATCCAAAGTGGGACGAGCGTCCGGTCGCCTACGCGGTGCCGAAGCCGGAGTTCAAAGGCCAGGTCACGCAGGAAGAGGTGATCGACTTCCTGCGGGACAAGGTCGCCAAATGGTGGCTGCCAGATGAGATCCGGTTCATCGACGAGGTGCCCAAGACTTCTGTCGGGAAGTTCGACAAGAAGGTCCTTCGCGCGAGCGCCGTCCCGATCAAAGAAAGCGCCGCCCCGGCGGTGAGGAAGTAATGGCCCGCGCTGTCCGCGAACACACAATCGGGCGCGACACCTTCCATTACAAGTGGGACAACTCACTGCCACCCGCCGTGGAGATCGAGCCAGGAGACGTCGTCCATTTCGACACCGAAGAGGTAACCGCCGGCCAGCTGAAGAAGGGTGACGACGCGTCCAAGCTTGGCACCCTCAACTTCGACCACCTGTACCCGCTTGGCGGCCCGGTTTACGTCAAGGGCGCGCAACCAGGCGATGTCCTCGAGGTCGACATCCTGGAGCTCAAGCCGGGGTCGTGGGGCTGGACTGCCCTGCTCCCAGGGCTCGGATTGCTTGCCTCCGATTTCCCCAATCCTTACGTTCGCTACTTCGACCTGGGCGACCGGAAGTCGGCGGAGCTGCGGCGCGACATCCACATCCCGATCGAGCCGTTCTGCGGAACCATGGGCGTCGCGACCGACGAACCCGGGCCACACGACGTGCTGCCCCCGACCAAGGGCGCCGGCAACATCGACACCAGGCACCTGACCGCGGGCACGAAGCTCTACCTGCCGGTTTACGTCCCTGGTGCCCTGTTCTCGGCCGGCGATTGCCACGCCGCGCAGGGAGACGGCGAAGTGTGCGTTACCGGAATCGAATGTCCGATGTCGTTCTCACTCCGCTTTGGAGTGGTGAAAGGCGGCCGGCTGCGCCCCTGGAGCTACCACTTCGTCACGCCCGCGAAGCCCTTGCAGCCGCGGAGCGATGCTGCCGGCTACCACGCGGTTTCAGCACTTGGGCCGGACCTCATGGAGAACGCCCGCAACGCAGTTCGCGACACGATCTCGTGGCTGCAGGTGGACCACAAGCTGAGCCGGGAAGATGCTTACATCCTGTGCAGCCTGGCCGGCGACCTGCGGATCAGCCAGATCGTCGACCAGCCCAACTTCGGCGTCTCGTTCTACCTGCCGCTGAGCGTCTTCAGCTAGGGACCAAGGCCGCCCTTCGACGTAGCGCCAATTCGGGCGGAATGCCCCGTACCGTCGGGCATACTGGGTCTCCCCAAAAGCGAACTTGAGCACAACCCAACTCGGGCGGTACCCGATCGAAGCCGAACTCGGACGTGGCGCCATGGGCGTCGTGTATCGCTCGACGCATCCGCGCCTGGACATTCCCGTCGCCATCAAGGTGCTGGCCGAGCAGTACTCCAGCGACGTCAGCTTCCGGCAGCGGTTCCACCGCGAGGCAGCCACCGTCGCTGCGCTCAACCACCCCGGCATCGTGCGCGTCTACGACTTCGACGAGGACGGCCCAGTCCTGTTCATCGTCATGGAGTGGGTCGACGGGCGCTCGATGCGGTCATGGCTGGACGAATATGGGCGGTTCAGCGTCGACGTTTCCGTCGACCTGGTGCAGCAGCTTCTCTCGGCCGTCGGCGTGGCGCACGACTACGGGATCGTGCACCGCGACCTCAAGCCAGACAACATCCTCATCTCCAACCGCGGCAAGACCAAAATCCTCGACTTCGGAATCTCGAAGCTGATCGACGACAAGCACCGCCTCACCGCGACCGGAAGCATGGTCGGCACCCCGGCCTACATGGCGCCCGAGCAGGTGAAGGGCGAGGCCGTCGACAAGTGCTCGGACGTGTACTCGCTGGGCATGATCCTTTACGAGCTGCTCCATGGCGAGCCGCCGTTCACCGGTGCTTTGCCGGCCGTCCTGCACTCGCAGGTGTTCGATCGCCCGCGCGCGTCGACGGCAATCCCGTCGCCCATCATGGAGATCATCTGGAAGGCCACGGCAAAAGATCCTTCGCAGCGTTTCCAGACGTGCGAAGAGTTCTCGGGCGCCTTCCACTACATGCCCAAGCCAGGGGTGGCGCAGCCGCCCGCCGAAGTCATGTCGGGCGAGAGTGGTCCACCGGTCCAGGTCACAGAGCCGCAGGTCACGATTCCTCAGCGCACCGACGGCCCGAAGCCACCTGGGGTTTGCACTTTCGTGGATTGCGGCGAGCGACGTGGCTGGGCATGCGCGTACCGCGACCTAACCGGGCGTGAGTGCAAGAGCTGGTGGTGCCGACGCCATATCCAGTTCATCGAGCGAACACCGTTCTGCCCGCGCCATGCCAGCGTGATCCGAGCGCTTGCACCGACTGCGAACACGATCTTCGAGATCAAGAACAGACCCGCGGTCGACGACCGCGCATTGCCGCTTGCTGCGCTGGTTGCGGAGGACGTCGACAAGGACGTGACAGAGCTCGTCCGCCGCCGGTATCAGAACCGCAAAGACGTGACGCTCGCGCGCGACCGAACGGTCCGCCAGACGTGGTCGGGGCGAAACGAGGTGGCGTGGGAAAGAAGCTGGTCGGCGCTGAAGAGCCAGGGCTACCTGGTCCGAATCGCCGTCCGGGTCACGACTGCGGAGCCCGACATGGTGCAGCTGTTGATTGGCAACACCGTGGTTTTCAAAGAGGTGCCCAACTGGATCAGCCGGCGCCGCGAGGGCGAGCCTCCGGATCACGCTGACAGAGCGCGGTTTGGAAAGAAGCTGTTCGCAGCCATCCTCGAGCATGTCGACGAGCCGCAGGCGATGCCGCCTCCGACTCGCACGCCGTCTACGCATCCGGAGCTGGGCACGCCGCCGCCACCGGAGATCAACCGCGCGCTGATCGAGGGGATGATCCTGCGGCTGGCGTCGACGGCGACGCGAGTCACCGGTTACGAGGTGGCCGACTCGCTGGCGTTGCCGTTCGTGGCTGTCGAGCCAGTTCTGAAAATGCTGACAGGCGCTAACTTCCTCGACGCGCTCGGCTTGGCAAACGAGAACGGACCGTGGCTCGGCCGCCCGCTGCCTGAACGGATGGCATATGCGCTCAGCAGACAGGGGCGGGTGAGGAGCGAGGAGATCGCGCGCGCGGGAACGCGCTACGCAGGTCCGGCGCCGGTTTCGCTGCACGAATACCGGTTGGTGTTGGCCGAAGCCGCAAAGCCGGGCACGTTGGACCTCACCAAGGTCACCGCGGCGCTGGCGGGAATCGAGCTGGCTCCGGGGGTCACCGAAGCCGTGCGCGCCGCCGTGAACTCGCGATCATCGATCTTCATCTACGGCGCGCCCGGCAACGGTAAGACGTCGCTGGCGCGGCGCATCCCTCGTTTGCTTGGAGGACCGATCGTGGTCCCGGTGGCCCTCGATGTCGGCGGCGGCGAGGTCATGACCGTCTTCGATCCGGCGCTCCATCGCCTGGAGGCCAACCAGCCGGCGGATCGCCGTTTCCGTCGCGTCGCGCGGCCGCTTGTCCAGGTCGGCGGTGAGTTCCAGATTGAGATGTTCGACCCGACGTGGGAGGAAGGCAGCCGGACCTATGGGGCGCCGCTGCAGGTGAAGGCCAACGGCGGCGTGCTTCTCATCGACGACCTCGGCCGTCAGCGGGTGCCGCCGAAGCAGATCCTGGACCGCCTGCTCGTGCCTCTCGAGCAGGAGATCGACTACATGAACATGTCGGCCAGCGGCCGCAAGGTCGAGGTGCCGTTCTGGGCGCAGCTCGCGTTGTCGACCAACCTCAAGCCGGCCGAGCTGCTGGACGAGGCGTATTTGCGGCGGCTCGCATACAAGGTGTTGATGCCTGACCCGACGTGGGAGATGTGGTGCCGCATCTTCGAGCGAGAGCGGGAGCGGCTGACGATCCCGCCGGACCCGAACGCGTTGGAAGTTATCCGTTCGCTGTACGGTGGCCGGCCGCTGCGTGGGAATCATCCGAGGGACTTGCTGGAGCGGCTCGTCGATGTGTCGGCGGCGCGGGGGGCGCAGCCGCAGCTGACGCTCGACCTCGTCGAGGCCGCCTGGCACACGTTGTTCATCACGAGCTAAACCTCCCCATCGCGCAGGGAGGTGTGGGTTCACCTCCCCGCCACGCGGGGAGGTCGGACTGCTCGCGCAGCGAGCACTCCGGGTGGGGAGACGGGACTGGGAAGACGGTGTTGGGGTCGGGCCTGGAGGCAGGAAGCCCGGTCGGCTGTAGGTGCCAACGAAATTAACGTTGACATCCAAACAGATGTTCGTACAATGTTCTTATGACAGTGGGGTGTGGGGGTGAAGTATCCGGCGAGGTACTCGCCGAGCGGCTGATCCGCCTTCGCAACAGCATCGATCTCCTCGAAATGGAGTTCTCACGGATGGCGAGCGATTTCGCCAAGACGGATGAGTACGACGAGCAGGGCTTCGAAAGCCCGATCTCCTGGATCAAGGCCAACTGCCACATGGGCGGTGGCGCCGCCGGCGATCGGGTCTGTGTCGGTGAGCAACTTGAGCGCCTGGGCCACAGTCAGGTGGCTGTAGGCATCGGCGAGATTGGCTTCGCCCACCTCGCGCTCATCGCGAGGACTTCGGCTGCGGTCGGTGAACGTCTCAATGAGCAAAGGCTGCTGAAGAAGGCGAGAGAGCTCAGCGTCAAACGCT
>DASVEP010000018.1:0-15812 GCA_036380475.1 Candidatus Dormiibacterota bacterium | reverse complement strand
GCCTCGCGGCTCCAGGCCCACTTCTGCGAGCGCGGCACGGATTCCATCGACGTCGGTGTTCGACCCGACGAGCCGGGTCCCTTCCTTCGCGATCGTGTTCACGGCCCGCGCCCGCAGCGCATCGGCATCGACGCTGTCGAGGTGCTCCATCACCGCCTGCTTGTGCGGGATGGTCACGTTGGCGCCGCCGACGTCGGCGTCGCGAAGGCGGGCGGCGGCAGCTGGGAGCTCAGCCGCGGAGACGTCGAGCAGCTCGTATGTCCAGTCGAGGCCAAGAGCCTGAAAGCCGGCATTCTGCATCGCGGGGCTGGCCGAGTACGCGATGCCGTGCCCGATTAGAAACGCTTTCAGCAGTTCATGCCGTGGGATGAAAGGTCGCGGCAGAAGTCGGCCTGGTTCGTTTCGAAATGCGTGACGCCCTGCGGGTCGGTGAAGTAATAGAGGTAGTTGGTCTGAGGCGGATCGATGCACGCGAGGAGCGCCGCTTTGCCTGGATTGCTGATCGGTCCAGGCGGGAGGCCGGCGTGTGTCCGAGTGTTGAACGGCGTGTTTAGCTGCAGGTCGGCGTAAGTAGGCTCCGGACTCAGACGGCCAAGCGCATACAAGAGCGTTGCATCGACGCCGAGCGGCATTCCGGCCTTCAAGCGGTTGTAGTAAACGCTGCAGACGTTGCCGCGGTCCGCATCCTTGTTGGCCTCACGTTCAACCATGGACGCAAGGATCACTATCGACTCCACGCTCTCGGCGGGCCGCGCCGCCGTGGCTTGCGTGATCTGGTCGCGCAGCGACGACGAGAAGACGTTGCCGAACTGCGTGAGCTGCGCCTTGACCAGCTCCTTCACCCCGACAGTGCGGTCGATGAGATAGGTGTCCGGAAACAGGTATCCCTCGAGCGGCGGGTCGGCGCTGGATGGGCGCGATGCCAAAAAGTCGTAGGACCCAGCAAGCGTTGGGTCCTTCGCCGCAGCGAGGTAGTCCGCTGCGGTGCCAATGCCGGATTTCTCCACGTATCCGGCCTGGAATTTGAGCGGGAAGCCCTCTGGAATCGTGACGAGAAGCTGGTCCGGACGGCCGTGCTCGAGCGCGTCCACGATTTGCACCAGGTTCATGTTGCGGTTGAGCAGGAATGTGCCTGCCTCGAACTTGGGGCCGGCATTGTTCAGTCGGACGTAGAAATCAAAAGCAGTGCGATCGCGGATGAGGTGTTGGGTGTTCAGGTCGTCGCCGATCTGGCTCGCAAGCTCTCCCGTGTCGACATGGAAGACAACCTTCTGGCTCGTCGTGGAAACGGGCGTGTTGACGTTGTAGTTCCACCAGTCCAATGCGCGTGACGTCCCAAAACCAACCAACGCGAGGACGACCAGGATCGCGATGAGGCGCCTCACTCGACCTCCTCACCTTCGAGGGCGGCAATGACCCGCTGAAACTCTTCGCCTTCGACTGTTTCGAGCCCGCTCCCCGATTCGCGAAGGAGCAGGACCTGCGAAGGGTCGTCGACGTTCTCGACGAGGTAGTAAACGCCGCCGTCATGGTCGAAAGCGTCGTGGAGCTGAAACTGCCGCTCGCGACCGGCCTCGTCGATGAGGGTCACCTGTTGTGGTTGTACTTCGTCTTCAGCCAGGCTTCTGCCTCCGCCGGTGATCGAGGTGGCTCTGCAACAACATCGTAGCCGCGACCCGATCGATGCCCCGCCGCCGCTGCTGCCGCTTGACGCCGCCCGCGATGAGCGCGCGGTCTGCGGCCGCTGTCGTCATGCGTTCGTCGACGAGCTCGACGGGCAGGCCCGATTCTCTCCGGATCGCGTCGGCAAGCCTTCTCGCCGCCGCCGCCTCCGGACCGTTCGTGCCATCGAGTCGCAGGGGCAAGCCCACCACTATCCGGGCCACCTCGTGGCTGTGCGCGATTTCGGCCAATCGTCTGGCCAGACTCTCCCCCGGCTCGGCCGGCACGGTCTCGATGCCCTGGGCGATGGTCGCTGTCGGATCACTCAAGGCGAGGCCGACGCGCTTCGACCCGGGGTCGACGGCGAGAATCCTCAAACGGCTTAGGTCGATGGCGAGGCCGAGGGCGATGGAGAGGGGGTGGTGTTCCCCGCAGGCGCCACCCCGGGCTCGACCACGTAATGGATGACGATCCGGTTCGACAACACCGGCATCAAAGGCAGGGTCATCGGTAGCTCTTTGATGATCACCGACTTCACGCCGAGCTGCTGGAGAAAGATTTTCGCGCTCGTCACCGGCCTTCCCACGATCTGCGAGCGGAGCTTGGCCTCGTCGATCTTCCCCGCGATGTAGGCACTGGCACTGCCGACAAAAGTCAGGTTGCCGCCGGCGCTGGCGCTTAGAAGCCGGTATGTGACCTGTATGCCGCTCTCGGTCAGCAGCTGCTGGTCGTTGGGCACCCTCTGCGAGAGGTAGGTCTGGAACGCCTTGTTCACATCGGAGTCGAAGTAGTAGTCGCCCTCGCCGACAACGGTCATCGTCCCGCTGAAGCTCGGCACCGTGTCGTTGGGCTGGTGGTCAGTGTTGAAAAGTGGAGCGTTGTAGACGATGCTCTCGCTCAGCTTCTCACCGGTTTGCACGCCGCTGGCGAGCTGCTGCGCGATGGCCTGGTGCAATTGCTGCTCCATCTGCGCGCGGGCGGCGTCGAAGTCCGTCACGGTCATCTGCGGCGTTGACGAAGCGTCGGCCCCGCCGCCCGTCGCCTGGGCATTGGTGACGCTGAAGCAGCCCTGAAACTGGTTGGGCAGGTTCTGGATAGTGGTGATGGTGCCGCTGCCGACGTTTCCGGCCGAACCGGGGACCACCGCCTGTACGGCGCCCGGGGCTGTAGCGCCCCACGGGACCGTCGTGTCTGCCGAGGTCTGCGCAAACACGATCCCGTTCGTGTTGGTGAGTCGCTGGCCTTGGTAGACAAGGATCCCGGGGCTGTTGTGCGAACCCTTGGGGCAGCTGTTCGAATAGGTGATTTGCCCGTACGCGGGCGCGAGTTGAACCGCCTTCACGCCGGTCGTCTTGAAGCCTTGGGAGTCGGAGCGCGAGATAACACTGACGCGCACTCGGATGGGCGCCTTCCCAGGTTGCGCCTGGATCTCGACATCACGTTGTGAAAAGGGCTGAGCCTGGGCGATCAAGGTCACCGACGCCGAAGGCACAAAGATCCCTGCGCCGACGAGTCCTATGAGCAGGATGGTGGCGGCCGCGAGATAGAGCAGAAATCGTCCGGGCTTGATCTCGGTCGCGCTCTTGGTGAGCAGCTTGGTCGGCGCGTTCACGCCGACATGTGTGACCGGCGGCGCAATGCGGCGCTGCCACCACTTCCGCGGCGGTGGCGGGGTCTCTGGTTCCGATTCGATGCCTTCGCCCAGGGGACCGACCGCGCCAAAGACCGGAAACCCGCTCTCGGCGGCCATCTTCTGGACAGCGGGATCGTCGCAGACGACCGTCACGCGCTTGCCCATGCGGGCGGCGTAGTTGCGCAGCAGCTGGAAGTTGAAACGGCTCTGCCCGATGCGAGACCGCATCGGCAGGACGATCATCGTGTCGTCGCCGTGATAGCGGCGAAGACGCTCTACGACCTCGGGGATCTCCTCCTCGGTCTCGACGTAGATGGGATTGGTTGCCATGACGTTTACAGGTCTCCTGGGGAGGCGGGATTCATACCTTTATACCGCTTAGGACCCTGCGCATGACCGTGTTCATCCGGGCGCGGTCCTCTGCTTCGGTTCTCAGGGCATGGTTGGCCAGCCCCATCGGAGCGATGTCCTGGGGGCTCGAAAGCTGGCCCGTGGAATCGGTCAGGTTGCGGACGTCGGGCGGCACGAGGTGGCGAATATGGGGCTCCCTAGGGAAGGGCAATCCGCTCGCCCAGTTGTTCTTCACCATCTCGAGCGTGAGCTCGGGCAGAAGGCTGCCCCCGCCGCAAAGGTAGATGTTCGTGGGCAGCCGCTCACCACGTGAAAGCTCCTTCACGCTGAGCGCCAGCCCTTGCAGCAGCACCTCGGCGTCCGCGCTTAGAAGCTCGGACACCTGCCGGTGCTGCTCGGCCGAGAGCAGGCCCTCGGAGTGCCGGAGCTTGCGCGCCTCCGCCTCCTCGTAGCTGAGACCGAAGGCAAGCGCAAGGCGGCGTGTGAATGCGCGTCCGCCGAGATTGAACATGCGCGTGCCTTCAACGCCTCCATCGCGAACGAGCGCCACATCCGTCGTACCACCGCCGATGTCGACGAATATCCCGCCCTCGGCCCACGTTTCCTCACTCGCACATGCCCGTGCGAGTGCGTACGGCTGTGCCACCGCGGCCGCCAGCTCGAGGTCGAGCTCGCGCACCACCGTGTCGATGGCATCGATGTGTGTCATCGGCGCGAATGTGTTGAACACGGTGATCTCGAGGTTCTTGCCGGTGAACCCCACGGGATTGGTGACCGGATAGCCGTCGACCCGGATGTTGGTGATCGCGGAGTGAACGAGACGGGCCTCCAGCTGCCCATAGCTTCGCTCCAGCTCCAGAAGGTGCTGCGCCTCGCGCAATGCACGGCGCTGAACCATCTGCAGCATGGCCGACACCTCGCTCGCCTTCACGCGTCCTTTTGAGTCCTCGCGTGGGTAAGCGATGGTGGATGAGAAGCCTTTGATCAGCTCGCCGGCGATGCCGACGACGACCTGTCCCGGAACCGTCTTGGCCATATCCTCTGCGGCTTCAAGGGCTCGGTTGCACGACTGGATCACCGACTCGAGGTCTGCGATCGCGCCGCCGGACATCGCGGCCGGCGCCTGCGGCTCGCGGCCCACCCCGAGCACCTCCCCGTCCAGCCCGTCTCGCCGGACGACCAGCACCTTGATGAGGTCGGTCCCGATGTCCAGCACCGTGAAATGGCGGTAGTAGTCGCTGCGCTTGCGCAGGAATTTGAACTTAGCCATTTACGTGAGCGCCTCCTCCAGGCGCTTGAATGCCTCGACGGCGGTGCCGCTTAGCGTGCCGCGGGCGAGGTGCGGCCGCCCCCCTCCCTTTCCGAGCAGGGAGGCCAGGCGGGCAGCATCGTATTCAGGCGTCAGGTCCTTGGACACCTTGATCACAAACTGGTTGCCGGCCACAACGGTTACGACACCGGACTCGATCATCTCGAGATATCGATCGGCGTAAGCGGCCAGCTCATCCGGGGTGGACGCTTCCACGGTCTCGGTCACGAAGGGGACTTTGCCGCTCCTGATTGCAAGTCCATTGCCGCCTTTGACCCTGGCGGTACGGAGCTGCTCGGACACCGATTTGACCCTTTTCTCGGCGTCCTTGAGCTGGGCGCGAAGGGTCTCAATGCGCTCGAGCAGGTGCTCCGGTCCGGTGTTGAACGAGCGGGCCAGGTCGGAGAGGACCCCGCGCTCTCGCCAGATGAGCTCGTCGGCGGCCTCGCCGGCCACCATGTCGATGCGGCGAAGGCCGGACCCGATGCTCGACTCGGACACGATCACGACCGGACCGATGTCGGCGGTGTTCGCAACATGGGTTCCTCCGCACAACTCGCACGTCCAGTCGCCAAAACACACCACACGGACAACGTCGCCGTACTTCTCATCGAAAAGGTGCATGGCGCCTTGCGCCACGGCTTCCTTGTAAGGCTTGTGGCTTTCGTGGAATGGCAGTGCTTCACGCACCTTGTCCATGACGCGGCTGTTGATCCGCTTGAGCTCGGCTTCTGTGATAGCTCGATTGAGCGGAACGTCGAAGGTCGTGTGGTCCGGACCGACCCACGAACCTCTCTGCTGGACCTGCTCACCGAGTGTCTCGCGCAGCGCCTTGTGCAGGAGGTGCGTCGCGGAGTGATGGCGGGCGATCTGCCGGCGCCTTGGGGCGTCGACCGAGGCGGTCGCGGCCTCACCTACCCTGATCGTGCCCGTGACGACGGCGCCGAGATGAGCGAAGGCACCATCGGCAGGCTTCTGCGTGTCCTCAACCTTGAAGCGGCCGCCTTCGGTCGTGACTGTTCCGACATCACCGATCTGTCCGCCCGACTCCGCATAAAAAGGTGTGCGCTCCAGGAACACCTCGACGTCCTCGCCTTCGGTAGCGCTCTCGGCCGGCTGCCCGTCTTTGCGGATCGCCACGATCCCCGTCTGCGTCGAGAGCTCGTGGTAGCCGGTGAACTCCGACTTCGGAAATTCCTTCACCGCCGTCCATCCGCGGGGCACTTCACGCCGCGAGCGTGCTTTCTGCGCGGCCATGGCCGTCTGAAATCCGTCCTCGTCGACGTCCAGACCTCGCTCCGTCGCCAGCTCTCGCGTGAGATCGATCGGAAAGCCGAATGTGTCGTGCAGCTTGAAAGCCTCCGCGCCAGAGATGGCTTTCGGCTGCTGAGCGACCATTCGTTCGAACTGCTCCATGCCTTCCCGAAGCGTGCGCTGGAATCGTGCCGCCTCCTCATCGATGCCGGCCCGGATCGTCTTGGCCTGCGGCTTGAGGTCGGGGTACTGGTGGTCCATCACCGTGACGACGTCGTCGACCAACACACCGACTGGCGAGCGCACGCCCAGGCGCTCGGCGTGAAGGGTCGCCCGCCGGATCAGCCTGCGCAGCACATACCCTCTTCCCTCGTTGCTGGGCGCCACACCGTCGAACATCACGAAGCACGCCGCGCGAACGTGATCCGCGACGATTCGCTCTGAAAGCGTCGAGACCTTGTCCGAGAGATCGCGAATGTGGTCGATGATCGGCTGAAACAGGTCAGTCTCGAAGACGTTGTTCTTCCCCTGGAGGATGTAGCTGATCCGCTCGAGACCCATGCCGGTGTCGATGGCCGGTCGCGCCAGCGGGACGAGGCTTCCATCCGCCACTCCACGATTCACGGCCTCTCCCGATGTGCCGGCAATCGGGCCCCGCTGGTCGTACTGCGGAAACACCAGGTTCCAGAATTCGGTGAAGCGGTCGCAATGGTCGGGGACGCAGTCCTCTTGGCCACAACCAACTTCGCGACCGCGATCCCACCAGATCTCCGAGTCGGGACCACACGGTCCTTCGCCGAGCCCCCACCAGTTGTCCTCGAGCCGCGTGATGTGGGCCGCGCTCATGCCGGGCTGGTCGAGCCAGATCTCGTAAGCCTGATCGTCGGTCGGATGGATGGTCACGCGCAGGCGCTCCACCGGCATCTGGAAGACCTTGGTCACGAGCTCCCATGCGAGGGGGATGGCCGTTTCCTTGAAATAGTCGCCGGTGGGCGTGAAGTTCCCGAGCATCTCGAAGAAGGTGTGATGGCGGTCGGTCTTCCCCACCTCGTCGACGTCGCCGGTGCGCAGGCACTTCTGACACGTGACGATCCGGGGCGCGGGCGGCTGTCTCAAACCCAGGTAGTAAGGCTTGAGCGGTTGCATTCCGGCCGAGATGAAGAGCGTGCTCGGGTCTCCTTGCGGCACCAGCGGCGCGCTGGGGAGAACCAGGTGCTCCCGACTCGCGAAATGCTCTAGAAAACGTGTGCGGATCTCGTTCCCGGTCATACGGGGCGAACTCAGTTTAGGGGGCGAGGCGCTCCAACCGCCAAACGCCGCCTGGCCGCCGGACGTAGCGAAGGCGGTCGTGCAGCCGATCCTCACGGTTCTCCCAGAACTCGATCCAGTCGGGTTGCAGCGCATATCCGCCCCAGTCAGCCGGCAACGGGACGGTGTTTGGATAACGCCGGTCGAGCTCGGCCACCGCCTTCTCGAGCACGGTGCGCGAGGCGATGACGCGACTCTGCCGGGACGCAGACGCGGAGAGCTGGGCGCCGCGCGGGCGCGAATGGAAGTAAGCGACCGACGCCGCATGCGGCAGCCGTGCGACCTTTCCCGAGACCCTCACCTGGTGTCGCGTCATCGACCAGTAGAAGGCAAGGGCGGCGCGATTGTTTGCGGCGAGGTCCTTGCCCTTACGGCTCTCGTAATTCGTATAGAACACGAACCGACCCGCGTCGATGCCCTTGAAGAGCACCATGCGAACGGAAGGCGCGCCACGCGCATCCGCGGTCGCCAGCGCGACCGCCTCAGGCTGCAGGGCTCCGCGGCGGGTCGCCTCTGCATACCAGCGGCGGAAGAGCACGAGCGGTTCGGGAGGCACGCGTGATTCAGTCAGCGCCAACGTCAGGCGGACTCCTGCGGCACGTATTTCCGCAGCTGCTCGAGCGCTGCACGCTGCAGTCGCGAGACGTGCATCTGGCTGATGCCTAGCCTGCGTGCGATCTCCGACTGCGACATCTGCTCGTAGAACCGCATGGCCATGATCGCGCGCTCACGCGGCGTCAGGTGCTCCATGGCGCGGTTCAACACGTCGCGCATCTCGACACGGTCGAGCTCTGGATCCGCCGTGCCAACCTGGTCGGCGATTGCGCGCGCGTCCTGGCCGTCGCTCGAACCGATCGGCTGGTCGAGCGAAAGGGGAACGTAGGCCGGCCCCATCTCGATGGCCTCGGTCACGTCATCAGGCGTGACTCCCAATCGCTCCGCCAGCTCCTGGACCGTCGGCTCGCGCCCGAGCTCATTCTTCATCTGCTCGTTCACGCGTACGACCGACGCGTGGAGCTCTTGCAGACGACGAGGAAATCGGATGGCTGTGCCTTTGTCGCGGAAATGGCGCTTGATCTCGCCGGCGACGGTCAGGGTCGCGAACGTCGTGAATTCGTAACCGAGGTCGGGATCGAAACGCTCGATGGCCTTGATCAGCCCCAGGTAGCCGACCTGCACGATGTCGTCCAGCGGCTCGCCGCGGTTCTGGAACTTGCGGGCCAGGAAGTACACAAAGTCGCGATAGGCGTCGACGAGCTGCGCGCGAATGCGATCGCGTTCTGCGGGGTCGGTTGTCTCCTTATAGCGACGGTGGAGCGCCCGCAGCTCCTCGCGGGGCGGCCGCGGCTTCGAAGCCACAGCTTCTAGTGTGGCGCTCTCAGGAAGCCAGGTACTTGACCATCCGGAACCGGACGTGTCCAGTCCGCGGTTCGATCTCCGGCCGGAAGTCGTCGACGAAGCAGCGAATCATCTCGTACGCGAGTCTCTGAAGCTCGGCGTCGGCCTCGGGATCCGGCTGCACCGACGCAGCCTTGAGGTGAGATTCGCCGGAGACCAGGTCGACGTCCACGACCAACGCTCGATTGGTTGCGAAGTACGTCAGCTTGAGGTCGGCGGGACCATCGAGGTTCTGCGCCGCCGCGATGGCGCTGTCGCATGCCTGGGTCAATGCAATCGACAACTCGTCGAGGTCCATGAGACTGAGACCGAGCTGGCCTCCCAGCGTCGAGGCCACGCGCTTGGCAACCGGTATGTACGCGGCCGCTGCGGGGATCTTGAGCTCAGCCAGGTCTCGCTTCATCTACGTCTCGGTTTCCTCGCCGTTGGCCTGCTGCATCTTCCGCGCAGCCGCCGCCTCCAGCTCCTCGCGCTTTCGCTTCGCGGCCGCCACCCCATCCTGGATCGCCTTGCCGACCGGGTGATCCGGGTCGGTGACCATGCTGCGCGCACGCTGCGCGGCTTCCCGGGCTTTCTGCACGGGCTCGCTGCCAGACAGCTCGATAGTCTTGCTCCTGAGGTTGTCGACCTGACCACGCCCGGGGCCTGACGCGATGTACGCGCCCGCCACGAGGCCGATCAGACCGCCCAGGATGAACCAGCCGAAACCGCCTCCACCGCCGCCGTTGCTCTCATCAGCCACAGCTAACCTCCTAATACCCGGCGAAATAAGCTACCGCCCGCCACTCTCGCGCCATACACGGCGGCCTTGACGCTGCGTCCGACCGCGGCCGCCCCGCCGCCCGCCGTCCGGAGACCTATGTTCACCCCCGCGGCGATGTCGTTGACGCTGCCGATCGTCTGTCGCACCTCGGGCAACGTTTCTTTCATCTCCTCGTTGGTCGTCTCCAGCAGTTCCTCGACAGCACCCAGGGTCCGGCGTACCCGCAGCAAGACTGCGGCGAGGGCCAGCGCCACCACAAGAGCGGCGATCCCGAACGCCAACCACATGAAGTTCTGCACCCTGGTGAATACCCCCTATGTGCGGGCCGCAAACAAACGAAGGGTATATGAGAAGGAACCGAGTCGGCTAAGCACGCGGATGTCCGCCCGCCGCCGGCGTCGCTGGTTCCTTGGGCTGACGGTGAAAACGAGGGACGAAGCGAGCGAGGGGCTGTAGAAGGATCGCGAACACGACCGCCGGCAGGACGTTGGCCTGGCCCATACGGGCCGATGGGAGGCCAAGGTAGTCCCACAGCTGGCCCAGCCCGAAGCCGATCGTGGTCATGACGAGGATGGGCACGTAAGCGCGGCGGCGATACGGCAGGAATGCATAGAACAGCTGCGAGAGGATGAGGACCGCCAGAACCGCCACGACGAGTCCCGGCGGGACCAGCCTCAGCACCGACTGCAAAACGCTCCCTCCGGGACGCGGCGGTGGGTTGTCCTGAGCGAGCTCAGGTGGGTCCCCTGCCTTGGCGTTCCAAGTCCCGTCCCGGCGGGCTTTTGGTCGGCTATCCGGACTCCGGGGTCCCGATGTATCGACTGTTGGGCAACACGCACGAACGCGCGCCCCTTCAGGAGCCCTGTCATCTTACCGGTCCGATTTCTCGGGGGGCGCCACCTGAATGTGAAGTTCTTTGAGTAGTTCTGGATCGACCGGGCTTGGCGCGCCGAGCATCAGGTCCTGGTGGCTCTGGGTCTTCGGAAACGCAACCACGTCCCGGATGTTGTCGGTCCTGGCCATCGCCATCATCAGCCGGTCGATGCCCGAGGCGATGCCGCCGTGCGGCGGCACGCCGTACTCGAACGCGTCGAGCAGGTGCCCGAACTGCGCAAGGATCCTGTCCCGGCTCATACCAAGAATTTCGAAGACACGCTCCTGCAGCTCGCGCTTGTGGATGCGTATGCTGCCGCCGGCGATCTCCACGCCGTTGAGAACACAGTCATACGCGCGAGCACGAACCGCATAGGGCTGCGTGTCGATGAGGTGCAGGTCCTCTGGCCAAGGTGACGTGAATGGGTGGTGCCCGTACGTGAGCTTTCCCTGGTCGTCCTCTTCGAACAGGTACATCGGATAGATCCACGTGAACTTCCACTCGCCTTCCGGAATGAGGTTTCGGCGGCGCGCGATCTCGCGACGCAAGAGCCCCATCACCGTCTCCGCCTTGCGGCGGCGGTCGGCAACGAGAAGGACGAGGTCCTCTTCACCGGCTCGCGCCGCCGCGCGGACAGCTGCTAGCTCACCTTCGGTCATGTGCTTGTCGAGCGGCCCAGGCAGCCAGGCAAGGCCTTTGGCTCCGGCGCCCTTCGCAATCAGCGCAAGCTCATCGAGCTCGCGGCGCGACAGGTCGCGCCCGCCCGGCACTGCGAGACAGCGCACAACTCCACCTTCCGCGAGCGCGCCTCGAAGTATCGTCGCGCCGGTCTCGCGCAAGGCGTCACTTACGTCTGCGATCTCGAGGTCGTAACGAAGGTCCGGCTTGTCGGTGCCATACCGAAGCAGAGATTCCTGCATGTCCAGCCGTGGCAGCGGGGTTGGAATATCGACCCCGAGCACCTCCTTCCATACCTTCACCCACAAGCCCTCGACCAAGTTGAAGACGTCTTCTTCGGTGCAGAACGACATCTCGACGTCGAGCTGAGTGATCTCGACGACGCGATCGGCGCGAAGATCTTCGTCTCTCAGGCAGCGGGCGATCTGGTAGTAGCGGGCCATGCCGGCGACCATCAGCAGCTGCTTCAGCTGCTGGGGCGACTGGGGCAGCGCGAAGAAGTTGCCAGGGTGTAGGCGGGACGGAACGATGAAGTCCCGCGAACCCTCAGGGGTCCCTTTGAGCAGCATCGGGGTCTCGACCTCGACGAACTCGTTCGCGTCCATGTAGCGGTGAATGGTGTTGACAACGCTATGGCGCATCTCCAGCATCCGCTGCATGCGGGGGCGCCGCAGGTCGAGGTAGCGATATTTGAGGCGCGTCGCCTCATCCGCCTCCACGTCGTCCTCGATCTGAAACGGAGGTGTCTTGGCAACGGAGATGACCTCGAGCTCGGACGCGGTCACCTCGACCTCGCCCGTCGCCATGCGCGGGTTCTCCGAACCAGCTGGGCGCCGCCCGATCGAGCCCTTGACACGCACGACGTATTCCGAGCGGAGCTCTGATGCGGTCGTGTGAGCCTCGGGCGCGTGCGCGGGGTTAAAGACGACCTGCACGGCGCCCCATCGGTCGCGCAGGTCGATGAAGATCAGTCCGCCGTGGTCGCGCCGGCGCGCAACCCAGCCGTAGAGGTCGACCTCGCGGCCGACGTCGGTCGCGCGGAGCGAGCCGCAATGCGGTGCGGTGAAACCGCTCATGCGAGTCGGGTGGGTAGTTCCACCCAATCCAGCTCGGTCTGCTCGCCGCTTGCCATGTCGCGCAGCTGCGCCGATCGACGCTTGGCAACCTCAGGCGTAAGCAGCACGACCCATTTCGCGCCCAACTTGTTGGCCCATTTCATCTTTGCGCGCAGGCTCCTGGGTTCGTAGTCGACGGCAACCGAGCGGACTGCGCGGCAGATGCGAGCCACCTCAGCGGCCTCGACCGGAAGCTCACCGTCCGGCAAGACGACTACATCCGCAGCGGGCATCGTTGGTGGCTGCTCATCGGTTGCGGCCATCAGGTCAACAACCCTATCGATGCCGCCCGCGAACCCGACACCCGGAGTAGACGGCCAGCCCTCGGCCTCGGCGAGACCGTCGTAACGGCCCCCTGATGCGAGCGCATCCTGCTGCCCGGAGGCCCCACTCGGATAGATCTCGAAAACTGTGCGCGTGTAGTAGTCCAGCCCGCGCACCAGGTACGGGTTGAGTTGATACTCGACGCCGGCCGAGTCCAGCAGACGCCGAACGCCTGCCCAGTGCGCGGCGCATTCGTCGCAGAGATGGTCAGTGATCTTTGGCGCCTTTGCCTTGAGCTGCTGCTCCTGGGCGACCTTCGAGTCGAGCAGTCGCAGCGGGTTCCGCTCGAGGCGGGCCTGCGAGTCGCCGTGCAGTCGCGACTTCAGCGGCCGGTAGTAATCCTTCAACAACTCGAGGTATGCAGGGCGACACTTGGCGTCGCCGATCGAGTTCAGTTCAACGCGAAGATCCTGCAAGCCGACCTCGTTGAGCCAGTCGATGGCCAGCTCGATCGCCTCGGCGTCGAACCCGGGACTCGCGCCCCCGATGACCTCGATGTTGAACTGGAAGAACTGCCGATACCTGCCCTTTTGCGGCTTGTCGTGGCGGAACATCGGACCGATCAGATAGAGACGTGATGGCTGGGGGCCCTGGTTCAACCCGCCTTCGAAATATGCGCGGACCACGCCGGCGGTCGCCTCCGGCCGCAGGGCCAGGTTTTGCGAACCTCGCTTCTCCACCTTGTAGAGCTCTTTCGCGACTGCGTCGGTCTCTTCACCGACGCGCTGGATCAATTCGAGCTGCTCGATGATCGGCGTCGCGATCTCCTGATATCCAAACCTCTTCGCGACGTCGGCAGCACCTTGCTCTGCCTGCCGCCATAGCGGGATGGCCGCCGGCAGGATGTCGCGAACTCCGCGGACGGCCTTGATCGGTTCGGTACGAGGCATGGGTGTCGATTGTATGTAGGCGGGGAAATTGATCGCACACGCCGCCCCGCCCGATTAGTATCTCTGGCGCAAATGCCGCCACAAGCGACAGCACTCGTGCAGCTCATCTCGTTGATCCTCGCGACCCTGGCGCTCGTGATGGGCGCATACCTTCTGATCATCGGGAGACGGCCGTGGCGCGAGGAAGAACCGCAGCGGGTCGCTCCCCGGGTCCGGCTCCTCGGGATCAGCTACATCCTTGTGTTCGGCTCGGCGATGATCCAGATCATCCTGCAGCCACGCGGGCTCGAGGGCGAAGTGCTGGGAGGGCTGATGGTCCTCGGCGGCATGATCGTCATCGTCGTCGTGTTCCTGGAATCGCGGGCTTCACGACGTTCCGCGCTGGGGAAGCGTTAGCGCGGGCTACAGACCGGGGGTGGCGCGCCAACCGGCGGCCGCGCTGAGGGCCTCCGAAAGCTCATCCAGGTGAATGGGCTTGCTCATGTAATCGTCGAAGCCGGCTCTGAGGCATCGCTCCTGGTCGCCGGGCGCAGCCATTGCCGTGAGCGCCACCAGGCGCGGACGCGTGCCGCGAGGCCAGCGCCGGCAGATGGCCTCAGCCGCCTGCAGCCCATCCATCTCGGGCATCAGCACGTCCATGAGCACCGCGTCGTACGACTCTCGGGCGACAGCGGCCACCGCCTCGCGACCGTTGGCCACCACGTCGACCTGGTGGCCAAGCTTGGTGACGAGGCGCCGGATCGTGTTCTGGTTCAGGGGGTTGTCCTCGGCGACGAGCACCTTGAGAACTCCAGGCGCCGACGGCGGCTTGGCCTCCGGTGCGACCTCCTGGTGCGCACCCACCTGAGCCATGACGTCGTGCAGCTTGTGTGGCGGAACGGGCTTGTTGAGCGTCGCCTGAACGACGCCGCTGTCGGCAGCGCCGGCTTCTTCGGGGCCGGAGGGCACGGCGGCGATGAGGACGATCGGGAGCTGCGCCGGTGCGCGCAGCGACCTGAGCGCGATGGAAACGGCGAGTCCATCGATCGCCGGCCGGCGGTGCTCGACGATCGCGATGTCAAACGGCTGCCCGGCCTGTACGAGGGCGAGCCCGTCGGCGACGTTCGCAGCGGTAGAAGGTGCACCCCAGAGCTCCGTCTGCAGCGCGAGCACGCGTCGCTCGGTGGCATCGGCCGCGATGACCAGCACCCGCATCCCTTCCAGCGTCTGCTGAGCAACCGCCACCGGGGCGTGCATCGCCTGCGCCAGGATCGTGAAGTCGAACGTGGTGCCCGCATCCGGGCCTGCCTCCACCCCACCCTGCTCGACGCGGAGCTCGCCGTCCATCAGCTCGACGAGACGGCGGCAGATCGACAGGCTGACGATGGCCATGGCGTCGCCGGGCTCGATTAGCTGCGCCTCCGCCACCGCACCGGAACCCAGGCCGCCACGCAGGATCCGCGCCGGCACGCCCCGGCCTGTATCCCGCACCCGGTATCGCAGCTCGAAAAGCTCGCCACGTTTCTGGGAGCTCAGCTCCACGCCAATCCCGCCGCGCTCGGTGCGCTCGATGGCCGCGTGGAGCAGCGCCAGCATCACCTGCTCGATGCGACGCGAGTCGCCCACGACGATGCTCGGGACGTCCGGCTCGGCACGAAACGAAAGATCGAGGCTCTTGCCCCCCGCCTCTTCGACGACCATGCCCAGGCAGGACTCCACGCTGCCGCGCGCATCGAACGGATGCAGGGCCAGCTCGAAGCCCTCGCTCTGGATGACCGCTGCATCGAGCACGTCATCGAGCAGCCTGGCGACGCGATTGGCGCCAGTCTCGACGATTGCCGACAGCTCGCGCTGTTCGCTCGACGTCGCGGTTGCGGACAGCATGCTGGCCGCCATGACGATCGCGTTGAGCTCGTTGCGCAGCTGATGGCCGAAATCGGAGAGGAGGTCTTCTCGCGCCACGGCTGAAAGCGGAGGTTCGATCCCTGGCATGGGCGTCATCGGCGCAACCTGGCCGATGTCTTCATCCTTCTTCGCATCCATCTATCAGTACAGCTGCTCCGCCGGCGGCTGAGCAACGGGCACGAACATTTCCTCCGGCAGCTCGACGCCGTTGGTTCGAAAGTGCTGCAGGAAAGCGGATCGCGCGCCGGTGGCGGTGTGGTAGCCGACGGCGCGCCCGTCGGGTGAGACGCCGACCTGGCGAAACGCAAACAGCTCCTGCATCGCGATCTCACCGTCCTTCAAGCCCAGGACCTCGGCGACGCTGACGAC
>DASVEP010000017.1:0-3576 GCA_036380475.1 Candidatus Dormiibacterota bacterium | reverse complement strand
CGGGCCACGTCCGAAGAAGAAGGACTTGCCAAGCTCGACGAGCGCAAGGTAGACGACCACCATGGCCGCCAGAATCAACAGAAAGCTGGCCGGCAGGGGAGTGAAATCAAACCACCGGGCGAGCGGGGTGTAGGGGAGCGTCAGGCCGACCGCGACGCTTCCGACGGTGCCGATGGTCAGCGCCAGTCCCGGCCTGCTGCGGAAGAAGGGCGAGCGGCGCGTCCGGATGGCGAAGATGACCAGGCTCTGCGTTGCCAGGGATTCGGTGAACCACGCGGTCTGAAACAGGCTGCCGCTCGCTCGAAAGACGAAAAGCATCACGCCGAATGTCAGGAAGTCGAAGACCGAGCTGATCGGACCAAAGAAGATCATGAAGCGGCGTATCAGGCGGATGTCCCACTGCGCCGGACGCTGGAGAAGCTCTGGATCGACCCTGTCGGTGGGAATTGTCATCTCACCGGTGTCGTAGAGCAGGTTGTTGAGGAGGATCTGGGTCGGCGTCATGGGAAGAAAGTTCAACAGCAGCGATCCACCCGCCGCGCTGAACATGTTGCCGAAGTTGGACGAGGTCCCCATGAGCACGTACTTCATCGTGTTCGAGAAGATTCGTCGACCCTCGAGAACACCGGCCGCGAGGATGCCTAGATCCTTGCCGAGCAACACGATGTCCGCCGCGTCTTTCGCGACCTCGCTGCCGGTGTCCACCGAGATGCCGACGTCCGCATCGCGCAGGGCCACGGCATCGTTCACTCCGTCGCCGAGGAACCCGACATCTTTGTTGAGGCCGCGCTGGGCCACGATGATTCGCGATTTCTGGTCGGGCGAGACCCGCGCGAAGATACCCGTGCGAGGGATCCGCTCCAGCAGCTCCTGGTCCGAGAGCTTCTCTAGCTCAGGCCCGGTGATCGCTTCGCCGTAGTCGAGCCCGAGCGAACGGCAAACCGTCTCGGCAACCAGGACATTGTCGCCCGTGACGATCTTGACCTGGACCCCAAGGACTTTGAGCTGCGCAAGGGATTCGGCCGCGTCGGCCTTGGGCGCGTCAAGAAACGTGATGAACCCCTTGAGTTGAAGGTCTCGCTCGTCCGCGAGGGCACACCGGGACGTGCCATTCCAGGCCCGGCTGGCCACCGCGACCACGCGGGCCCCCGAGCCGAATAGCCGATCGAGCGTGGCCGCTGCAGCGGGTGGGACGTCGAGGCATCGTGGCAGTAGAGATTCAGGCGCGCCCTTGGTGATCAACAGCTGAAGGCCATCCGGCGTCTTGACCACAGTCGACATCAGTCTTCGCTCGTGGTCGAAAGGCAGTTGATCCAGTCGCTCGTAACCCGGCGGCGCAGGGCCGGCCGCCAGCATCGCGGCGTCAAGAGCGTTGCCGGACGCAGCCGCGTCCGAACTCTCGCCGGTTGAACAGAGCAGGCCCAGTCGCAGCACCTCGTCGTCAGGTGCCCCGGACGCGTTTAGCGCTTGTTGAAAGCTGACCCGGCCTTCGGTCAGGGTGCCTGTCTTGTCGGTGAAGAGGATCTCGATGTTGCCGAGGTCTTCGATGCTTATCAGCCGCTTGACGACGACGCGCTCGCGGGCGAGGTTGCGCGCGCCTGAGGCCAGGCTGATGGTGACGATCGCCGGCAACAGCTGAGGCGTGAGCCCGACCGCAATCGCGAGGGAGAAAAGGGCCGATTCCAGGATCGGCCGCCCCAACAGTGAATTGGCCACAAAAATCCCGCCCGCCAGGACGGCTGTGACACGAACGAGCAGGATCGAAAAGCTGCGAAGTCCGCGCTGGAAGACCGTTTCAGGTTGCCGCTCGCCCAATCGCAACGCGATCTTGCCGAAAGCGGTGCGCGCACCTGTCTGCAGGACGACGCCACTGCCCGATCCTCCTCGCACGATCGTGCCCATGTACGCGATTGACCGCAGCCCAAGCTCCGTGAGGTCCGTCTGCAGCTCCGGCTCAGAGTGTTTCGTCTTCGGCATCGCCTCACCGGTGAGCACGGCTTCATCACACTCGAGCTCGCGATCGTGAAGGAGCCGGATGTCTGCAGGGACCAGGTCACCGGTTCGAAGCGTCACGACATCGCCGGGGACTACGTCGGTCACGTCGATCGACACCGGAGCGCCGTCCCTCAACACCTCTGTTCGGTGGCGGATGCTGGCATGGAGTGCCTCCACCACTCGCTCCGACCTGTATTCGTTGAAGAAGCCCAGTCCGACGCTCAAGGCGACGATGGCCAGGATGATGATTGCATCGGTCCTCTGGCCCACGATCAGCGAGGTGATGGTCGCGGCCGCCAGGAGGATGAGAAGCGGATTGCGCAGCTGGCGGCCGAGCACCGCAACGGGGCGTGCGCCGTGCGAGCGGATGGCGTTAGGCCCGAACCTCTTCAAGCGCTGCGCCGCCTCAAGCGCAGTGAGGCCAGACTCGGTGGTGCTCAAACACACGAGCACTTCGGCCGGCGTTAGTCGGGCGGCCTCGACCAGGCCGACGCTCGCGGGTGCGGGTGAGTTCTCGGGAAGCGCCACTGACACGCGACTCATTTAACTAACGCTGGCGGCCTCGGCGCAGGAGATGCGAGGGGTCATAGGGCACCCCGATAGGGGGTCGTTCGTAACTGTCCCTGACTGTGGTTTTGCCGCAGTTTTGTGTTTGTGAAGCTCACCGAGGTCATGTCGCGTCCAGCCGTCACAGTGAAGGCGGACAAACAAGTTGACGAGGCCGCACGTCTGCTCGTGGATCTCGGCATATCAGCGTTGCCGGTGGTCGACACCAGGGGAGTCCTTGTCGGCATCGTCTCCAGGGCGGACTTGATGGCGCCGACTGAGGGCAGCGTGCCGAAGACGGTTGCGGATGTCATGACCAAAGAGGTGCACACGGTGGGGGCGAACTGCCGGGTGTCAAAAGCCACTCGAATCATGCTGGAGTCAGGCATCGAGCGCTTGCCAGTTGTGCGCGGGGGACGCGTGGTCGGCATCGTCAGCCAGGGGGACCTGGTCAAGGTGCTCGCGCGCGATGTCCCGCTCCAGCCCCGATCACCGATTCCGCACCGTCGCACATCCCACGGCGGGTGACGCATTTGGCTGGACCGGATAGCGAGCCGAGCCCGCCGCTGGAAGGCAGCCCGGCCGCACTTCTCCTCATCGTCCTGACTGCGGTTTCGGCAGGTGGAGTGTTGTGGCTCGCCGGAGCTCACGAAGCGGGGGACTTCGCCTGGGCGGCCGCCGTAGTGCTTGCTCTGATACCGCTGGGCATTTCGGTAGCGCGCGACCTCCTTCACCGTGAGACGGGAGTCGATCTCATCGCATTGCTCGCGATGGTCGGATCGCTGATGTTAGGTCAGTATCTGGCCGGCGCGGTGGTCGGCCTGATGCTGTCGGGCGGCCAGGCCCTCGAACGGTATGCCAGCTCACGTGCCCGGCGCGAGCTGTCCGCGCTGCTGGCGCGAGCGCCCCGGGTGGTACATCGGTACGAGCAGGGCGTGCTGACATCGCCCGACATCAGCGACGTGAAGAAGAACGACCTGCTGCTCGTGAAGCCGGGCGAGGTGGTGCCGGTCGATGGGCTCATAACGTCAGAGG
>DASVEP010000016.1:0-14523 GCA_036380475.1 Candidatus Dormiibacterota bacterium | reverse complement strand
GATCCTGCTCGGCAGCGACACCGACCTCTACGAGGTTCGTCCGGATGGTTCCGGGCTGACCAAGCTTGGAGACGGTACGTTCCGTCTCCCGGTGTGGGCGCCGAACGGCACCGCCTTCACCTATCTTCGCGGCGGCACTCTCCAAATCGCGTTCGCGCCCGAGCCGGCGCCCAGGGCGTCTCTCGATGCGGCCGCCTCAGTGGTGAACGACTTCATGCAGGCGCGCAAGGCCCAGCAGGCCGAGAAGGCGGCGGCATTCCTGAACGACAACGGCAAGAAGGCTTACTCCAGCGCGGGCGCAGGCCTCAACCTGCTCGTGAGCGGGGATCCGCACTTCTCGCGCTTCTACGTCCTGACCCAGGCCATAACTGGGAGCCAGCCCGACAGGGCACAGTTCGTGGTGCGGATCGTGCTCTCGCACGAGAAGCTGGACGTGAGCGCCTATGAGGAGACGCTGACCCTCGTACGCACCCAGGGCACCCAGCAGTTCCTTATCGACGATGCCAGCGCCGGTCCGATCCTGACGCTGGGTAAGGGCGCAGCGGTTGTGAGCGTGGAAGTCGCTACCGCAACGGTCAAGGTCACGTTCGACAGCGACCTCAAGCGCGAAACCGTGGCGGCGGGCGTGATCATCCTGGACAGCAAGGGCAAGCAGGTCGGCAGCACCCCTGTGTATGCGGACCGCACAGTCACATTCAGCGGCCTCGACCTCAAGCCGGGCGCGACCTACAAGCTCGTGGTGCTCTCCACCGTCCAGGATGTGAGCGGCAACAACATCGCCGCCGAGTACAACCTGGCCTTTGAGGGTCCTGGTGCAGTTGTTCACGGCGGCGGTGGCGGACAGAGAGACAGGTCGTCCCCCTCGCCGATCCTCACCTCCCCGTCTGCCTCGAGCTAGCGGACTAAAGAATCTTCAGGGCTCGCGCGGCGCGCGAGAGCGCCGTGACCGAGCCGGAATGGGCGATGTCGCCATCGAGCGCGGCTTGCAGAGCTTCGACAAACGGCAGGCGCCGCACCTCCATGTCCTGCTCGTAGGTCTCGGGATGGCGCTCAGATGCTGTGATGCCTTCAGCCAGGAACATGTGCGCGCGCCCGGTCAGGAATGCGGCGCCGTGTACAACTCCCAGGGATTTGTAGCGGGCCGCCACGAGCCCGGTTTCCTCGGCCAGCTCGCGCTGCGCGCACGCCAGCGGCTCCTCGCCTTCATCGAACGTTCCGGCGGGCACTTCCCACGACGATTCGTCCCATGCGTGGCGCCATTGGCGCACGAGCATGGTGTCGCCGTTGTCGAAGTAAGGGACGACGAACGCCGAGTCGGGATTCCTGACGACCGTGTAGGTGGCCTCGGCGCCATCGGGAAACTTGATCACGTCGTCCTGGATGACGAACGGCCCCGAGCGGCCGGCAATCGTTGAGCTGACAACCTCGAAGGGACGCCCGTGGTCGGGATGCGAGAGCTTGCTCAGGTTTTATTCACTATGGCGGCGACCGCCGCGGCCGCTGCGGCGATGTGACGCGGATCGGGGCCGTAATCGAACGGCGATACGTCGCCGGCAAGCTGCTTCGCCTTGTCCACGAGCTCGGGGTGGTCCTCGATGAAATTCGTGCTCAGGTTGCCCGCACGGAAGTCCGCGCTGTCGAGGATGGCGCGGTGGTAGCTGATGGTCGTCGCCGGCCCGACTACCACGAACTCGCGCAGCGCCCGCCCGGCACGAGCGATTGCCTCTGCTCGATCTCCACCATGGACGATCAGCTTGGCCACCAGCGAGTCGTAGTTCGGCGGCACGTCGGAGCCCGGACCAAAGCCCGAGTCCACTCGGACGCCTGGTCCGGCGGGCGCGACCCAGCGTGTGATTCGCTTTGGGTTCGGCAGGAACTTTCGCACCGGATCCTCAGCGTTGATGCGCATCTCGATTGCGTGTCCAGTCCACGTCACGTCCTGCTGCGTGAACCCGAGCGGCAACCCTGCGGCGACGCGGATCTGCTCTTTCACCAGGTCGATGCCGGTGACGGCCTCGGTGATCGGATGCTCGACCTGCAGCCTGGCGTTGACCTCGAGGAAATAGAACTCACCCTCGCTGAAGATGAACTCGACGGTGCCCGCATTCACATAGCCGGCTGCCCTCGCCGCCCGCAGCGCCGCTTCGCCCATCGCCGAGCGGATCTCGGGCGTGATTGCAGGCGACGGCGTCTCTTCCATGATCTTCTGATGGCGGCGCTGGATCGAGCACTCGCGCTCGCCGAGGTGCACCGCGTTGCCGTGGCTGTCGCAGATGACCTGGATCTCCACGTGTCGCGGCTTGCGCACGTAGCGCTCGATGTAGATGGTCGGATCGCCGAAGGCCGACCGCGCCGCCTGCGCGCTGCTCTCGATCGCCGCGGTCAGCTCGGCCTCTGACTCGACCACCTTCATGCCGATGCCGCCGCCACCGCCAGACGGCTTGACGAGAACCGGCAGCCCGATCTCTCGCGCGGCCGCCACCGCGGCCGCGATGTTGGAAATGGCGCCGCTGCCCGGTGTCACCGGCACACCATTCGCTACGGCCAGCTTGCGTGCGGCGAGCTTCGAGCTGAGAGCGCGCATGGCCGAGCCCGGTGGGCCGATGAACTTGATGCCGGCGGCGTCACACGCATCCGGAAATGCAGCCTTCTCGGACAGAAAGCCATAGCCGGGATGGATGGCCTCGGCACCGCAGTCATGCGCGACCTTGACGATGCGATCGAGCTGCAGGTACGACTCGGATGGCGGCGCGCCACCGATGTGGTGGGCCTCATCGGCGTAGCGGACGTGGATCGCGTTGCGATCGGCATCCGAATAAATCGCGGCGGTCGCGATGCCGAGCTCGCGGCACGCGCGCATGACGCGAATCGCGATCTCGCCTCGATTGGCGATGAGAACCTTGGTGAAAAGCTTGCTTTTCACTCTTTCAAATTGTCGCCGAGCTTGCTCGGCTTGTTCTTCATCCGACGGTGAGGAGAGGCTGGCTGGGGCTGACGACCTCGCCTTCCTTTACATAGACCTCGCGCACGGAGCCGGCGACCGTCGTGACGATGTCGTTCTGCATCTTCATCGCTTCGAGCACGGCGACGACGTCACCTAGCTTGACCATGTCGCCGAGCTTGACCGGGATCTTGACGATGAGGCCCTGCATCGGCGCGATGACCGTGCCCTCTCCCGTTCTCGGCGGCGGCGGGCTCGCGGCGGGCGCGGCTGAGGGCGCGCCCGCGCCGGGTGTGACCGTCATCCCGGCGCCGCTGACCCGGACCTTGAACACCTCGCCGTCGACCTCGACGTCGAACTCAGCGGTGGCCGTCGCCGGCGCAGGTGGCGTTGCCTGGACGGTCTGCGCCGGCGGCGGCGCAGGAGCCGGCGGATCCGCAGTGGTCACCTCGACCGGCCGCTTCTTGTCTTTCGCGGCTGGATCTGGCTCTCGCAAGTAGTCGATCACAAGATTTGGAAACAGAAGCGCGATCAGCACGGAATCGTCGCTCGTGTCGAGGTTCATCTTCCTCAGCTGCTGGCGGGCCGCCTCGACCTGCGGCTCGAGCAGATCGGCGGGCCGTATCGTGATCGGCTCCTCGCGGCCGAGCACCAGGCGGCGCAGCTCCGGGTCGGCGGGGACCGGCGGCCGTCCATACAGACCCTGGAGGTAATCCTTGAGCTCCTGCGTCACGGTCGCGTAGCGGTCGCCGCCGATGATGTTGTAGACGGACTGCGTGGCGATCATCTGGCGGATGGGCGCGACCAGCGGCGGATATCCAAGCTCGAGGCGGACGCGGTTCACCTCCTCGAGCACGTCGGCAAGCCGATCGCGGGCGCCGTGGGCGTCAAGCTGGTGGTGGATGTCCTCGAGCATCGCGCCCGGCATGTGGTAGCGGAGGATGCTCGCGTCCACGCGGTCCGCGACCGGGCTGAGCTCGTCGATGTGCTCGCGCTTGAGCGCCTCGACATCCCGCTGAACGCCCCACATCTTGTCGAGCTCCAACCCCGTGTCGTACTCGCCTCCCTCCAGCGCTGCGACAACGCTTTCGGCCGCAGGCTGGGACGTGCCCCACGCCAGCGGCGACATGGCAACGTCAAGGATCTCGGCGCCGGCCTCGACCGCAGCCATATAGGCCATCGGCGCCATCCCGCTCGAGCAGTGCGAGTGCACGTCGATCGGGACGCTGACGATCTGCTTCAGAGCGGTCACGAGCTCCCATGTCGCCTGCGGGCTGAGCAGACCCGACGTGTCCTTGATGACGATCTCGTGGCAGCCCATGTCGACCAGTCCTTTGGCCAGCGAGCACCAGAGCTCGATGTTGTGCGCAGGCGAGATGGCATAGCTCAGCGCGCCCTGCACCCTCTTCTTCGCTTTCAGCGCCGCGCCGATTGCGGCCTCCATGTTGCGGAGATCATTGAGGGGGTCGAAGACGCGAAACACGTCGATGCCGTTCTTCGCCGAATGTTTGATGAAAAGTTCGACTGCGTCGTCGGCGAAGTTGCGATTGGCGACCAGGTTCTGCCCCCGGATCAATGCCTGGATGGGCGTGTTGGGCGTCGCCTTGTTCATCTTGCGGAGGTAAGCCCACGGATCTTCGCGGCGCCGCACCTGCGTCTCGAACGTCGCGCCACCGAACGCCTCCATCGCGATGAATCCGATGGCGTCCATCTTGGCCGCCACTGGAACGATCTCGTCCCCTCGCAGGTTGCCGCCCAACAGAGATTGCTGTGCGTCGCGAAACGTCGTGTCCAGCAGGCGCACGCGGGCCGATTTCTTCGCCGTCACGAGTGGACCGCGCCGGCCGGACGGGCCGCAGGTCGGGGCAGGCGACCGCTAGGGCGCCGGTCCGGGCGCCGAGACGAAGGAACGGGTGGCCCAAGGAGGAGCGCATTGGCAAATGCGTGACGACGACGGGCCGGGACCCGTGACGCACGTATCGGCGTCCTGAGCCCCGAGATGCGGTCTGGCTGGTCGGCGCGGTTCACAGTGCCAGAGCTGCTCGCTTGTCGAGATGGTGGCGCGCCACCTGTTCGTCGGTGATGCCGATGATGCGCGCGGCCAACCAGGCGGCATTCTTGGCGCCGGCTTCCCCGATGGCCACGGTCGCAACCGGAATCCCGGCCGGCATCTGCACGATCGAGTAGAGCGAGTCGAGGCCGCCCAGATGCTGCGTAGGCACCGGCACACCGATCACAGGGAGGTCGGTCCATGCCGCGACGACGCCGGGTAGGTGCGCCGCGCCACCGGCCGCCGCGATGACGACCTTAAGCCCGCGCTCGCGCGCGGTGGTCGCCCATTCCATGACGCCCCTCGGGTTGCGGTGCGCGGAGCACACCTTGAGCTCGTGCGTCAATTCGAGCTCGTCGAGCACTTTGACGCACGACTCCATCAGCGGTAGGTCTGACTTGGAGCCGAGGATGATGCCGACGACAGCGGTCACTAAATCGCCTCCTCAGCTATGTCTGTTCGGAAGAAAGCCCCCTCGAATCGTACCTGCCGAGCCCCCGACAGCGCCTTCTCTCGGGCTTCCGCGACAGTGTCGCCGAGCGCCACCGCCGTGACCACCCGGCCACCGTCGGTGACCAGGCCTCGGCCCGGCTCGAAGCGCGTCCCGCCGTGAAACACCTGTACGCCGCGCGGCATGTCGGCCAGGCCACGAATCGGAAATCCAATCTTCACCAGCGCGTCATCCGGGTAGTTGGCAGAGGCCACCACCACCCCGACCGCCGGTCGCGGGTTCCACCTCAGGTCGGGCAACGTGCCAAGCGTGCCCTTTGCTGACGCCAGGGCCATGGCGACGAAGTCCGATTCCAGACGCGGAAGTACGACCTGCGCCTCAGGGTCTCCGAAGCGTGCGTTGAACTCGAGCGTCCGGATGCCGGCCGGCGTGAGCATCAGCCCGGCGTAGAGGACGCCGCGGAACTCGTCGCCTGAGGCGGCAAGCTCGCGCACGGCAGGCTTGAGGACGCTTTCGAGGACCTCGTCGAGCACAGCCCCGTCGACTCCGGCGGGCGGCGAGTACGCGCCCATGCCACCGGTGTTGGGACCGCGATCCATTTCATGAGCGCGCTTGAAATCGCGGGCCGGCGCGAGCGGGACCACATCGGTCCCGTCGGTGATGCCCAGCACCGATAGCTCCGGTCCATCGAGCCTCTCCTCGAGCACGATGGTGGCGCCGCTCCGCCCGAAGCGGCTCTGGACGAGGATCGCGTCGATCGCTCCATTTGCCTCCTGGACGTTCGCGCAGACGATTACGCCCTTGCCGCGGGCGAGCCCGTCTGCCTTGACGGCGACGTGCCCATCGCGTTCGCGGGCCCAGGCTCGCGCGGGCTCGGGCTCGGTGAAGACGGCGAAGTCGGCGGTGGGTATGCCGGCGCGCACCATCAGCTGTTTCGCGAACGACTTGCTCGACTCGATGCGACCGGCGCCGCGGTTGGGTCCGAACACGTTGAAGCCGGCGCTGCGGAGCGCGTCGCCGACACCCGCGTCCACTGCGGCCTCCGGACCGAGCACGATGAGGCCGAGCCGCTCGCGTTTGGCGAAGTCGACTATCCGCACTACGTCCGCTGCGCCGATAGGGATGTTTCGCGCCATGCCGCCGGTGCCGCCGTTTCCGGGCGCGCAGTAGACGCGCTCGACGAGCTCCGACTGCACGCACTTCCAGACGAGCGCATGCTCGCGAGCGCCCGACCCGACAACCAGAACCTTCATCCGAGGATGGCCAGCGCGGCCGGGGTCACGATCTCGTGCGCGTCGCCCCAGTCAACAGCCTCGGCGTGCGCCGGAGCGCCTGGCCTGCTCCAGTAACGATGGCCCCCGGCGCGCCACAAGCCATCGCTTCGACGGCGCGCCTTCAGCAGGGCAAGCGCGTCCGCAGCGCGGGGATCATCGAGCCGCTTCAGCAGCGCCAGCACTCGGAGTCCGTGGAAGAAGTCGTAATGCCAGTAATGCGGCCAGTGGATGCGCTCCCACTCCGGATGAATTGTTACGCCTGCCGACGATCGGTAGAGACTGTGGCTGAGCAGGAGCTCACCCCCACGCTGGGCCGCCTCCAGTGCCTCGCGGTCGCCGGTCGCGCGGTTGTACTCGACCAGCCCCCAGATCGGAGCAAGGGTCTCGTGAAACGAAGACCGCCGCGCGCCCGGGTTGATGTCGCAGTTCCAGCCGCCGTCGGGCCACTGCGCGCGCAGGAGCACGTCGACAAGGTGGCGGACCTCCTTCTTGCGCGCCATTCCGAGGCGGGAGCACGCAGCGAGGGCGTTGCCCTCCATCGACGCGTGGCGTCGCTCCCTGCCTGCGACCACGTTCGGCACTGATGGCGCGGCGATCCACTCGAGCACGTTGTTCGCGGCGGCGCGAGCTCTGGGATCTGATTTCGGAACCCCAAGCTCGACAAGAGAGACGAGCCGCCAGTGGGCGCCGGTCCATTTGGAGTACGGGTGGCCGCCGAACCCACCGTCTCGCCGCTGCCCGCGAAGGAGGTCGGCGATCATCCTCTTACGCCACGCTGGATCGAGGCCTAGGTTGAGTGGCCCTACTCCCACTCGATCGTGCCCGGGGGTTTCGACGTGATGTCGAAGACGACCCGGTTGACGCCCTTGACCTCGTTGACGATCCGGTTGCTGATGCGCGCGAGGACCTCATAAGGCACTCGCGCCCAATCGGCCGTCATCGCGTCCTCGCTCGTGACGACGCGCACTGCGACGACGTTGGCATAGGTGCGGAAGTCGCCCATCACGCCGACCGTCTCGAGGGGCGTCAACACGGCGAACGACTGCCAGACCTGTCGATAAAGGCCGAAATGCTTGATCTCGTCCACCACCACCCAGTCGGCGTTGCGAAGTATCTCGAGACGCTCGGCGGTGACCTCGCCCAGGCAGCGAATCGCCAAACCTGGTCCTGGGAACGGCTGGCGAAACACCATTTCCTCCGGCATACCAAGCTCGATCCCAACCGCACGGACCTCGTCCTTGAAGAGGTAGCGGAGCGGTTCGATGAGCTGGAAACGCAGGCTGGGCGGCAGGCCGCCCACGTTGTGGTGGGTCTTGATCTTCGCCGCGGTCGAAGCCACGTCCGGGGCGGTGGACTCGATCACATCGGGATACAGCGTCCCCTGGGCCAGGAAGTCGATGCGCTCGAGGTTCAACGCCTCGGCCTCGAAGACCGAGATGAACTCGCGACCGACGATTCGGCGTTTTTCTTCGGGATCGACGACGCCGCGCAGCGCATCGAGAAATCGCTCGGTGGCATCGACGTAGCGGATGTTCATGTCGAGGTTGCCATGCATCACCGCCAGCACGCGCTCCGGCTCTTCTTTGCGCAGGAGCCCGTTGTTCACGAACACGCACGTGAGCTGGTCGCCGACCGCCCTGTGCACCAGGGTCGCCGCCACCGCCGAGTCGACACCACCCGAAAGCGCGCAGATGACGCGCCCATCGCCCACCTGGGCCCGGATGCTTTCGATCGCCTCCGCGATGAATGAGCCCGCTGTCCACGATGGGTCGCAATGGCACACGCGGAACAGGAAGTTGCGCAGGACCTCGCGCCCGCTGGGGGTATGAACGACCTCGGGGTGGAACTGGATCCCGAAAATGCCGTTGCCGTCGGTGAACGCTGCGACCGGTGAGTTGCCGCTCGATGCGAGGGCGTGGAAGCCCGGGGGCATCTCGGTGACAGCGTCGCCATGGCTCATCCACACGGGCAGCTCGACGTTGAGGCCCTCGAACAGAGCGCCCGGCTCGCGCACCGCGAGCAGAGCCGGACCGTATTCGTGCGCGCGCCCGGGGTCGACCTTGCCGCCGAGGTGGTGGGCGATGAGCTGCATGCCGTAGCAGATGCCGAGCACAGGGACGCCGGCTCTTAGCGCCTCGGGGTCAACCTGCGGCGCGCCTTTGTCGTAGACGCTGGCGGGTCCCCCGCTGAGGATCATGCCAGCGGGCGCGCGCTCCTTGAGCTCGGACCATGGTGTGGAGCCGGGAACCAGCTCGCAATAGACCTTGGCTTCGCGCACCCGACGCGCGATGAGCTGGCTGAACTGAGATCCGAAATCGAGGACGAGCACTGTCTGCTGGCGCATCGCAGGCTTGGTCTCCTTGCGAGGCTCGGCGGCCGTGGCGGTCCGGCTCAGCTCAGCCCTTCCCCATGCCCACGTGCTGCGACTGCTGGAGCGACTTGCCTTCGGACGTGATCGAAGGCGCGATGACCATCTCGACATGCTGGAACTCGGCGATGTTGTTCGCCCCGCAAACGCCGAGCGCGGAGCGGAGGGCGCCGGCGAAGTTCTGGCTGCCGTCGTCCACTCGCGCCGGACCGAGGAGAATCTCTTTCAGCGTCGCCTTCGTGCCGACGTGGATACGGGTGCCGCGCGGCAGGTTGGGGTCCGGCGTCGCCATGCCCCAGTTGAAACCCTTGGAAGCCGACTCCTCGGCCCCGGCAAGGGGCGTCCCGATCATGACCGCGTCGGCGCCAGACGCGAACGCTTTGCAGACGTCGGCCCCGATGCGCATGCCGCCGTCTGTGATCACGGCGACCCTCATGCCGCCTCGGCGCATGTGCTCGTCTCGCGCCGCGGCCACATCGGCTGTCGCGGTGACTTGCGGGACGCCGACACCGAGGACGCCGCGAGTCGTGCATGCGGCACCAGGGCCGACACCGACCAGGATGCCGGCGATGCCCGTCTCCATCAGCTCCAGCGCGGTTTCGTAGTGGACGCAGTTGCCGACGACGACCGGAATGTCGCAGCTGCGAACAAGGTCTTCGAACGCGAGCTGGTGGTACGACCTCGATGAGTGTCGCGCGGTGAGCACCGTTCCCTGCACCACGAACACATCGGCGCCGGCAGCCTGCACCAGCTCCGCGCGCTCACCAGCCCTGCCGGGAACGGTCGAAACAGCGCAAGCGACACCCGCGTCTTTGATCGCCTTTATGCGCTCGGTGATCAATTGCGGCTTGATGGGTTCGCGATAAACCTCTTTGAGGATGGCGTTCACAGTCGCCTTGTCGGCCGCAGCGATCCGTTCGATGATCGGCTTCGAGTCGGCATAGCGTGTGTGCACGCCGTCGAGGTTCAGCACTGCGACTCCGCCCAGCTTGCCCATTGCGATGGCGAAGTCCACGTCGACGACGCCGTCCATAGCTGCGCCCCAGAACGGGATGTCGAGACTGAAGCGATCGCCCATTGCAAACGAGATGTCGACCTCGTCTGGATTGAGCGTGACGCCGCCGGGGACCAGAGCGACCTCGTCGAAACCGTATGCGCGGCGTGCGCGCCGCCCGATCCCGATCTCGAAATCCCCACGGATTCCGAGGCTTTGCCTTGAATCCGCGGGGGCCCCGGAACGGCCAGACTGCTCCCCGGTAACCGCTTCACGGGTTGCGAGCCGGCTCTGATTCAGGGTGTGCTTACTCCAATGGCGGTGGGCTTCGCTGAATTATAGGAGATGCCTCCCCATCACATGGGGAAGCCGCCGCACTCTCTATATCCTTTATTACATGTACCGGACGCTGGAGTATCTGCGAGGCATCTCCGACTCAGACGTGCGCCGGCTGCGCGCCGCGGGAATCCAGCACACCAACCATCTCCTTCACCGCACGACGCTGGACATCGACCGCCAGCGGTTGGCCAAACGCACCGGGATCACGACCGAGCGACTCCTCGAGTTCGCGCACCAATGCACCCTCATGGAGGTCTCCGGCATGGAGCGCTACCGGCAAACCGTTCGCCGGTTCGGCATCGAATCGATGCATGACCTACGCGCGCAGGACGCCGCGGAGCTCCATGCGAAAGTGGTCGACGTGGTCGGGCTTGCCGGCGCGCCGCGGCTCACGGACGTGCAGTACTGGATCAGCCAGGCGACCGCCCTCGACATCATCGAAGAACCGGATGCGACGACCGCGCGGTCGGTGGTGCGCTAACTAAGCCATTCGGCCGATCGCGTTGGTGGGTGGCTCCTCCTCGCGAAACATGAGTGGTACGGCCGCAGCGCCCGAAAGCTTCGGCCTGTAGGGCCAAGCGGGAACCGGTGAACCTGTGCTTCCAGGATCGTCCGCAGGTCCCGCCTCCACCAGCCGCCACCTGACGACAAGACGCAGCCTCCGCGAGATGCGACTGAACCGGCCAGGATGGGAGTAGAGGAAGCGGCGGACGCGGCGGGTATCGGTCTTGATCGTCGCCCGGCGGTGGATGGCCTTGACGATCTCTTTCTCGGTCATGGGCTGGTTGCCCTGCATGACGCTGGCGATCAGCTTGCCAAGGCCATCGTCCTCAGCCATGGCTCCGAGTCTAGTCCCAGGCGACCCGCTCGCGGAACGACGCCAACTCCCTAGTCGGCGTGTGCTAGACGAAGACACCCCGGCGCAGCTTCAGGTTCTCGTAGACGCCGGCCTGGATCGTCTTGCGCACCTCGTCCGAGATCGTCATGACCAGGTGCTGATCGTCCGCCGCCTCCGGCGGGTGCATCTCGGTATGCACTGCGGGGTGGAACTGGATCCGCCACTTGCTCGGAAGCGGGATCATGCCCAGCACGCCGAGCCACGGCCACAAGGGCGTGATGGGGAAGTACGGCAGGCCGAACAGCCTGGCCACCGGCGCTGCGTCGGCGATCATCGGATAGATCTCTTCGGAGCCGACTACGGAGACGGGGATGATCGGGGCGCCGGCGCGGATGGCGGTGGCGACGAACCCGCCGCGACCGAACCGTCGCAGGCGGTAGCGATCGTTGAACGGCTTGCCAGTGCCTTTGACCCCTTCGGGAAAGACCAGGACGAGCTCGTCTCGCTCAAGCAGTCGGCGGGTGTCGTCGGGATGCCCTACGGTCTGGCCGGTGCGCCGCAGGAACCAGCTGAGCACCGGCATGCCCATGAACAGGCTGGCGACGAGCGCGCGTACATGGCGCGGATGGGAGTGCTCGGCGAAAATCGCCGTCTTGATCATCGTGCCGTCCCACGGCAGCACGCCGGCATGATTCGCGACGAGAAGTGCGCGGCCCGTGGCGGGGACGTTCTCGATCCCGGTCGTCACCACCCGCCAGTAGTCGTGGTACAGAGCTTTGAATATCGTCAGAAGCGACTCCGTCCACTGCGCGTCGAAACCGAAATCGTCGACCGCGTAGTTGGGACCTCGCTGAGCCAGCTCGCGCTGCTGATAGACGAACTGGATCATGCCCATGACGCGATTCATGTCGATGACCTCGTGACCGGTCATCTCGCGAAGCTGAGTGGACAGTGTGCTGATGCCCTGGATCGCGTACATCGGCGCCTGGCGCTGCAGGCGGCGAACCTGCTTGGGCACGCGCAGGCGCGGAGCAGGAGGCGGAGCGACGACCTTCGCGGTCCGGCTGCGACGGCGCAATTCGCGGCTGTCGAGCGCCGCCGCGGGTTTCGCCGTCATCGATTCTGCACAGCGAGGGTGGCCGAGTGCCCGTTTCGCTCTCGTCGTCGCCGGCGCTGGAGGTAGACCTGCAGCTCGTACTCCTGGGGAGGCGATGGGGCTTCGATGACCTCCTCGTCCTTGCCTCGGGCCAGGCTGTCCATCACGGCCCGCGTGTTGTATGCCGGTTTCCATCCAAACGTCGCCGCTAGTCGCGTGCAGTCGGCGACCGAGCCGTAAGCGAGAACGTCGCCGAGGTGCTCAGGCATGTCGACGCCGATGGAGCGCAAGGCGAGTCGGCCGATCCACCGCCCGTATGGAGGCAGCACCGGCACCGCTTTCCCGCCCATGATCGCGATCGCCTGACTGAGCAGCACGATGCCGTCGGCCGCGACATTGAACACACCTTCGTGGCCTTCGATCACGGCGCGAACGATCGCTTCGGCTGCGTCATCCTCGTGAAGCAGCTGCAGTCGCGGATCGAACCCCGCGAAGGTGGGCACGATGGGAAGCGACAGGTAGCCACCAAGGGTTGTGCCTTCGCTGACGCGATAGCCGAGGCGCAGCAAAGAGACGGTACAGCCGGAGGTTCGCAGCGAGAACTCCTGGGCAAGCTGCTCCATCTCGAGCAGGTCGCGCTTGAGACCGTATGCGGATCTATCCGATCCCGCCACCTCCTCCGTCACGAACGAAGGAAATCCAGGTGCCGCGCCATAGACGGCCTGGCTCGACTTCACGACAAGACGCCGCACCGGACTCGATGGTCCTGCGCAGCCGGCCAGGACGTTCATCGTGCCGATGACGTTGGTCTCGTGGGCGGACCTGCTCGCGCCAGCGGAGTCGACGGTGACCGCCATGTGTACGACGGTGTCGATGCGGAGCTGGCGCACGAGCTTGCCGATCACCGACTGGCGCGTGTCGGCGTGCACGAACTCCATCTCTTCAATGGCGCTCACGGGGTCGGCCACGTCACATCCGAACAGGGTCCTCACCTGGGGCGCGAGCCGTCGCGCCACCTCGGCCGCTAGAGGATTGGAGACTCCCGTGATGAGGACGCGCTGAGGAAATGCCGGATTAACGGCGGGGCTCACACCCTGATTATGGGTATATCCCTCGGACCATGGTTGCGTTGGCCACCCGCTGCACGGCCAGCGCGTAAGCGGCCAGCCGCATGTCGATGTGCTTGTTCACCGACGTGTGGAGGATCTCGTAGAACGCGCGCGTGATGACGTGGTGCAGCTTGGTGTTGATCTCTTCCTCCTCCCAGAAGAAGGCCTGGAGGTCCTGCACCCACTCGAAGTAGGAAACGATCACGCCACCCGCGTTCGCGATGATGTCCGGGATCACGAAGATCCCTCGGTCCTGGAGGATCGGGTCAGCCTCCGGCGCCACTGCCGCGTTGGCGCCCTCGGTGATGAGCTTCGCGCGAATCCTCGGTGCGTTCTGCCCGGTGATGACATCCTGCACCGCTGCAGGCACCAACACCGTGACCGGCAGCTCGAGCAGCTCGGCGTTGGTGATGCTGTCGGCTTTCTTGAATCCGGTGACGCCACCACGAACCTGCCTGTGCTCCTCGAGGGCGGCCAGGTCGAGGCCGTTCTGGTTGTAGACACCGCCCTTCGAGTCGCTGACGGCGACGATCTTGAGGCCGGCCTCTGCCAGCAGGCGCGCCGTCGACCGACCCACCTGGCCGTAGCCCTGGACCGCAACGGTCGGAGTCTCGTCCTCTACATGCAGGTACTTGATCGCCTCGATCGTCAGGTAGGTGGCGCCGCGGCCGGGCGCGTCGACGCGCCCTTCCGACCCGCCGATGTCGACAGGCTTGCCTGTGACCGCCGCCGGCACGGAATGCCCGGAGTGCATCGAGATCGTGTCCATGATCCACGCCATCACCTGCGGGTTCGTGCCCATGTCAGGCGCGGGGATGTCCTTCTCAGGTCCGATGAGGATCGCGATCTCGGTCGCGTAGCGACGGGTGAGGTGCTCGAGCTCGCTCATCGAAAGCTTCGACGGGTCGACCGCCACGGCGCCCTTGGAGCCACCGTAAGGCAGGCCCACCGCGGAGCACTTCCACGTCATCAGCATCGCGAGCGCCTTGACCAGGTCGAGGTCGATGTCGGGGTGGTATCGGACCCCGCCCTTGGCCGGGCCGCGGCTGATGTTGTGCTGCAC
>DASVEP010000015.1:0-5155 GCA_036380475.1 Candidatus Dormiibacterota bacterium | reverse complement strand
GGTGCCGAATCCGCCCTTGAGAATCAGGCGGCCCGACTCGTCCAGGGCAAGGCAGCCGATCTGCGCGGATGACGCCTTCGCCGCTCCTGCCAGCACCTGCTGGAGGACCTGGTTGAGGTCGAGCGTCGATGTGGCAGCCTGAAGCGCCTCCTGCAGGTTCTTCAGCTCCCAGATGCTGCGCTGGTTGTTGTCATAGAGCTCGGCGTTCCGAACCGCGACGACACCCTGGTTCCCAAGCGTGGCCAGCACGCGGTGGTCGTCGGTTGTCCACTCGCGCTTCTTGACGTCGAAGGCCGAAAGCGTGCCCCAGAGCCGGCCGTCCTCGAGCATCGGCACGCATATCGCTGCTTGAAGGCCGTAAGTCGCAAGGTCGGGAGGTGACTGGAGGTCGAAGCTCGCCGAGATGTCCGGGACCGCGATGGCGCTGCCTCCGAGCATCACGGCGCCGACAATCCCTTGCCCGTTCTGGAACTCGAGGGCATCCACCTCGGCCGGAAAACCAAGCGACATGATCACGGCCTGGTTGCCTTCGGCGGTGCTGCGTGTCAGCAGCCCTGCGCTCGCGCCCGTGACACGCACAGCGGTCTCGAGCGTTTTCTGTTCGAGGACGCGGGCGCCCTGGGTCACAGTGGTCAGGGCCTGCGATACCTCACCGAGGGCATCCAGCGTGGTATCGAGCTTCGACGCTTGCCCGGTGACCACCTGCAGCAGGCGCGAGTTCTCGACCGCCACGCCAGCGATCGAGCCGAGCTCCTCTAAGGCGGCGACGTCGCGCTGGCTGAACACCGAGACGCCGTTGCGACCGAGGCAAATCGCGCCCAGTACGCCATGCTCCGCACGAATGGGGATCAAGGCCTCGTTGCCGGTGCCGCCTCCGGATGCGGGATGCAGCCCGCTGAAAAGCCCCTCCTCGACAGTGACGAGGCTGCGAAGGACCGTCTCGCCGGCTTGCACTTTCGCCAGCGGCCCGCTTATGGGTTGGGCCTGGAAAGATTCTCCGACGAAGGCGTAGGTGTTGTCGGGCTGGAACAGAGCGACACGGCCGGCGTCGTAGCGGATGAGCTGGGTGCCCTTGCTGAGAACGAGCTCGAGCACCTGAGCCATCGTCTTCCCTGACGCCTCTTTGACCAGCTCGTTCATGAGCGAGTATCGAACCGACTCCTGGTGCGAGAGCGCGACCGCGTTTGCGCTCGCAAGCTGCGTCCCGGCGCGGAGCATCAGGGTCGTGGCGAGGCGCAGGTCGTCGTCCGAGAATCCGCCGCGCTTGTTCCCGAGTAGGATGAAGCCGCCGATGTGGTCACCGATCCGCATCGGCACCGCGAGCAGGCTCTCGACGTGGAAATTGTCGGGCAGATAGTTCACCAGCTCGGAGAGCGCGGCCTTGTCGCTGCCCAGGTACTCCTTTCCGGCTTCGATCGTGGCGAGCAATCGGCCCGGGGCGTGGCCGGTTCGGTTGACCGTCTGCGGGCGCATCCGATCGAGGCCGAAGCCAGGCGGTTGCGGAACGAACTGCTTGCCGTCCGCCGAGCCCACGTAAAAGCAGGCGAATGCCGCCCCCATCTGGGCCGCAATGTGGTTGGTCAGGGCGCCCACGTCGCCGGGCTTTGCCTCGGGTTCGGATGTCGCGGCGATGAACACCCGGTGTTTCTCTTCCAGCCTCTCGACAAGGCCCCCCATCTCGTCGAGCTGGCGCCGCAGCGTGATCGAGAAGTTGTTGTACGCGATGCTGCCCACGTAACCGCCCAAACCGAGAAGGACGAGGCCGCCGAGGTCCGGAGGCAGATGCGTATCCCTCAGGTCGAAACGGGCGGCCCCAAGAGCGATCACGATGGCGCCGAAACCGAGCGGGGCAGAGACCTTCCAGTTGATGTTGGTGGCGCCGGCGCCCAGCGCGAGGAGGCCGGCGACCACCGCCAGCACGGCCCCCTCGCCCGTCCGCCCGCTGACGTTGAGAGATGCGCCGGCCAGGATCAGGACCGCCGTCGCGGCGGAGAACCCGATACGAATGGCGAATGACTCCCGTTTGAAGCTCACTTGGCCGTGTGAAGTCTAGGAACTTGATCGCGGAACTCATCCTCAGCACCGGAGTGTCCCGACGCCCTCTCCTAAACTCTTTTGACAAACCCTGTGACCGTATCTGAGCTCCTGCGCATCGCCGACCACCTCGAGCCGAAGGACCGCGAGATCGTCCGGAAGGCCTACGAGCGTGCCGCCATCGCCCATCGGGGCCAGCACCGCCTGTCTGGCGAGGACTACGTGAACCATCCCCTGGAGGTCGCGGCCATCCTCGCCGACCTCCAGCTCGACGCGCAGACGCTGGCCGCCGCCCTGCTCCACGACACAGTGGAAGACACCGCGCTGACCGCCGATGAGGTGGAGAAGGAGTTCGGCCCGGAGGTGGCACGCCTGGTGGAGGGCGTGACCAAGCTGGGACGCATCTCGATCCGCACCGACCAGCAGCAGCAGGCGGAGAACATCCGCAAGATGATGGTGGCGATGGCGGAGGACCTCCGGGTCGTCCTCATCAAGCTTGCCGACCGCCTTCACAACATGCGCACACTCGAGCCTTTGCCCGAGATCAAGCGCAAGAAGATTTCGCGCGAGACGCTGGACATTTACGCTCCCCTTGCTCACCGCCTCGGCATCGGCCAGATCAAGTGGGAGCTCGAGGACCTGGCTTTTAGGAATCTCGAGCCGGAAGCCTACGAGGACGTGGTCAAGCGGATCGCGCGCAAGCGTCATGACCGAGAGACGCTCGTTTCGGACCTGCGCGAGATCCTGGCGCGAGAGCTGGACAACGTCGGGATCAAGGCCGAGATCACCGGTCGCCCAAAGCACATCTACTCCGTCTGGCAGAAGATGACTCGTGAGCAGAAAGACTTTTCCGAGATCTACGACCTGTCGGCCATCCGGGTGCAGGTTGATAGCGTGCGCGATTGCTACGGCGTGCTCGGCGTGGTCCACTCACTCTGGAAGCCGGTTCCGGGCCGCTTCAAGGACTACATCGCGATGCCCAAGTCCAACGGCTACCAGTCGCTGCATACGACCGTCATCACGCACACGGGCGAGCCGATCGAGATCCAGATCCGCACGCACGAGATGCATCGCGTCGCGGAGTTCGGTGTGGCCGCGCACTGGACCTACAAGGAGGGCGGCAAGGATGCGAGCTTCGACCAGAAGCTCTCGTGGCTCCGCAGCCTGCTCGAGTGGCAGAACGAGATCGGCGACTCCGAGTCATTCCTCGACACGGTCAAGGTCGACCTGTTCCAGGACGAGGTCTACGTGTTCACGCCCAAGGGTGATGTGCTCAACCTTCCGGCCGGCTCCACACCCGTCGATTTCGCGTACCGAATCCACACCGAGGTTGGGCACCACTGCATCGGCGCCAAGGTAAACGGCCGCATGGTGCCGCTCGACTACGAGCTGACGAACGGAGAGATCGTCGAGGTGCTGACCTCGAAAGGTCCGCACGGCCCGAGTCGCGACTGGCTTAATTTCGTCAAGAGCGCATCGGCCAAGGAACGCATCCGCAAATGGTTCAAGAGCCAGCGCCGTGAGGAGAACGTCGCGAAGGGCCGCGACCTCCTCGACAAAGAACTCCACCGCATGCACCGGGTGAACCTTGCCGACCTGCCTGAGGCCAAGCTGGTCGAGATCGCGGCCGCCCACAGGTACCCCGCCATCGATGACTTTCTTGCCGCCATCGGGTACGGGGACCTGTCGCCCCACTCCGTCGTCATGCGCATGTCGCTGACGGCGGACGCCGCCGGCGGTGACCTGCGGGCGATCCCGCTCATCCCCAACGTGCAGCCGACACCGCGGGTGCTGGTGCGCGGCGAGAAGGGGATCCTCACGAAAATCGCGCCATGCTGCCAGCCCGTGCCTGGCGACGCCATCGTCGGCTACACAACGCGGGGGCGAGGCGTGACCGTGCACCGCGTGGACTGCGTCAACGCGGTCAACGCGCAGGACCGTGCGCGCGTGGTGCCGGTCGACTGGGATTCGGAAGCAACGCACATCTACCCGGTCGACATCAAGATCGAGGCCTGGGACCGGCAGGGTCTCCTGCGCGACATCGCCACGGTCGTCGCCGAGAACCGAGTCAACATGTCCCAGCTCGAAGTGCACGTGTACGACGACAAGACGGCGGTTGTGTCCGCAACGGTCGAGATCGATTCCCTGGCTCAGCTGTCGCGCCTCATGGAGAAGCTCGAGGGCGTGAAGGACGTCCACACCGTCGCCCGCGAAGCGAGCTGATGGTGACTGTCAGTGTCACGTCCACGGCGGACAGCAGGTTTGGCACGAACTCATACCTGGTCGAGGACGAGAAGACTCATGACGCGGTTGTCATCGACGCCAACCTCGAGCCGGCCTCAATGCTTCAACTGATCCGCGACCGTGCCCCGAATGTCAAGGCGATTGTTCTGACGCACACCGACGTCGACCATATCGCCGGACTGCCAGACCTCGTGCGCGAGCTCGGCCCGATCCCTGTCGCGGTCCACGAATCCGAGCGGGATGTGCTGGTCGAGGGAAAGCCACTCCGGCGAGAGTGGCCGGTCGAAGGGCCCCGAATCGACAACGTGGTGAATCTCGTCGAAGGTCAACCATTCAAGGCGGGCTCGCTCGAGCTCGAGGTCCTTCACACGCCTGGGCACAGCCCCGGCGGCGTGTCGCTAAGGATCGGCGACGTGGTCTTCACCGGTGATGCTCTCTTTGCGGGTTCGATCGGCCGCTCCGACTTCCGCAACGCCGATGGTCAAGCTCTGCTCGATGGGATCGGGAGCAGGCTGCTGACGCTGCCGGATGACGTCGTCGTCTACAGCGGTCACGGTCCCGCGACCACGATCGGAAAGGAGCGGGGCTCTAACCCTTTCCTTTCTTAGCCGTCTAGTGGCGGCTGATGCTTAGCACGACCAGCAGAGCGGGACCCAGAAGGATCAGCCACAACGTCGGAAACACGCAGCCGACGGTGGGGAGGAGGATCTTCAGCGACGCGCGCGCCGCTTCGGCGCGAATGTGCAGCCGGCGTTTGACCCGCATCAGCGCCGCGTGCGCGGCAATCGTCCGGGCGATCGGCACACCGGTCCGCTCGGCGTGGATGATCGAGCGGATGAGAGCCGTGAAGTCTTCGACCCCGGTCGCGGCCGCCATG
>DASVEP010000014.1:0-2125 GCA_036380475.1 Candidatus Dormiibacterota bacterium | reverse complement strand
ATCGCCTTCTTGATGGCTTTGACCAGCTCGATCTTCTCGTCGTCGCTCAGAGCCGGCGACTCGCCAGTCGTCCCGGAGACGACGACGCCGTCGGACCCGTCGGCGACGAGCATGACCGCGAGCTTCTCGGCCGCTTCGTAGTTCACCGATCCGTCCGACTTGAACGGGGTGAGCATCGCCGTGAGCAGTCGTCCGATTTCTGCGGTCATTGACTAACCTCCCCTACCTTTCCCCGCCCGAAAATCGCGGTGCTGGGGTGCGGATTTTCGGGCGAAGGCCCGTGCCACCCTGATGGCCTGGGAACCCAGGCCATCGCATACATTGCGGTGCGGAGGCGCTGCACTCGAGCAATACCGTTGAGAGTGGTATGGCTGGGTGGCACCGGCCTAAAGAACCCCCATCTCGAGTGCGCGCTCGGCGATCTGAACCGCATTGAGTGCGGCTCCCTTGCGCAGGTTGTCGGAGACCAGCCAGAGCATCAGTCCGTGGCTGGACGAGATGTCGTCGCGAATGCGGCCAACATACACCTCGTCTTTGCCCGCTACATGATGAGGAGTCGGGTAGATCTTCGCGTGCGGGTCGTCCTCGATGATCACGCCGGGCGCTTCGCCGAGGACGAGCCGTGCGTCAGCAGCACTGACCTTCTCCACGGTTTCGATCAACACCGATTCGCAGTGGCCGATTGGCACCGGCACGCGGACACACGTCGCCGCGATCGGCAGGTCGGGATCGTGGAGGATCTTGCGCGCCTCATGGACGAGCTTCATCTCCTCCTCGTTGTAGCCGTCCGCGTCGGCTTTCCAGCCGCCAGGGATGACGTTGTAGGCGAGCTGGTGCGAGGTCGCTGCGACGCTGGGTTCCTTGCCGGCCGCGATGGCCTGGGTCTGGTCTTCGAGCTCGTCCAGGAGCGCGCGGCCGGCCCCCGAGGCGGCCTGGTAGCTGGAGACCACGACTCGTGTGACCCCGAACCGCTTGCGCAGCGGCTCGAGGACCATGGTGAGGGGGATCGTCACGCAGTTCGGGCTCGCGATGATGCCCTCGTTGTCGCGGATGTCTTCGGGGTTGACCTCTGGCACCACCAGCGGCACGTTCTCTTTCATGCGCCAGGCCGAGCTCTTGTCGATGACCAGGGCCCCGGCTTCCGCGGCGGAAGGGCCGTACAGCAGCGAGATATCGGCGCCGGCTGCGAACATCGCGACGTCGATGCCTTTGAACGAATTCTCGTCCAGACGGCGCAGCGTGAGGCTGTCACCGTTGAATGGCACCGTCGATCCGACCGATCTCTCGGACGCGAAGGCGATCACGCTAGCCGCGGGAAATTTCCGCTGGGCCAGGATCTTCAGCATTTGCTGACCGACGAGCCCGGTCGCGCCGACGACGGCAACGTTGAATCGCTTGGAGGTGGGCACTGGGTTCAGTTTAAGTCGATCCGGGCAGTGGCGGAATACCTGGAGCAGTCTGCGGAGCTGCGTACTGTGCCGCACGCGTGGCGTGCATCTGGCGAACCGCGGCCACGAAGATGGGGTTCACGTTTCGAAGCTCGACGAGCCTGTCGTACGTACCAGGCTGTATGTCGGTGACCCTGGCCCTCGGGCAGATGAGCGGCTTGATGAGCAGCCGGCCGAGCAGTCCTGCAACCAGCAATAGACCCCCGAGCCAGAAGAAAACCCAGGCGATCGTGTTCGACGTCGCATCGCTCGTCGCGAGGCCGATGATGGTGGCGAGAATCCAGCACAAGACAAAGACGCCGAGAGCGACGCTTGGGGCCCACACCGCCAGGGCGACGTTGCGACTGCTCGACCGCGTCAATGGCAGGTATCCACTGGCCCTGTTGGCGGTGACCGCCATGGCGATCGCGTACGCGATGAACCCAACGCCGCCCGCGCAAATCAATATCAGGAGCGAGTAGGCCCACAGAGGCGGGGTTGCAAAGCTGAATTTTCGCCACGTCTCGGCCGGGCGTCCGGTCATCGCGCATATCGGTGGAAAGTCGTTTGCCGCGAGCTGAGCGGCCCACACCGCGACCCGATCCGGTCGGTTAACCAAGCCTCAGGCCGAGCAATTGGTCGAGGCCGCGGTAGAAGCGTGGCTCGGTCGTCACCTTTCGAATGGCGAGCAGCACGCC
>DASVEP010000013.1:0-38196 GCA_036380475.1 Candidatus Dormiibacterota bacterium | reverse complement strand
TACTTCAATGCCGTCGACTTTTCGGTATGGGTGCCGTGGCCGCGGAAGTGCCGCGTCGGGGCGAACTCTCCGAGCCTGTGGCCGACCATGTTCTCGCTGATGAACACAGGCACGTGCTTGCGGCCGTCATGGACGCCGATGGTGTGACCGACCATGTCAGGGAAGATCACGGACGCGCGCGCCCAGGTGCGGATCACCTTCTTGTCCTTGGTGGCGTTCATCCGGTCGATCTTCTCCTTCAATGGAGGGCTGATGAACGGCCCTTTCTTCGTCGATCTGCTCACTGGTTACTTACGTCCTTTCTTTTCTCTGCGGCGGATGATCAGCTTGTCCGAGGCCTTCTTCGGCTTGCGCGTGCGGTAGCCGAGGGCAGGCTTGCCCCACGGGGTCTTCGGGTTCCCACCCGGTCCGGTCTTGCCCTCGCCGCCACCATGAGGGTGGTCGACAGGGTTCATCGTCGAGCCTCGGACCGTGGGCCGGATTCCGAGCCAGCGGCTGCGGCCCGCTTTGCCGCCCGACTGGTTCTCATGCTCGATATTACCGACCTGGCCGACAGTGGCCTGGCAGCGAACGTGGATCCGTCGCAGCTCGCCCGAGGGCATGCGGATCACCGCGTAGTCGCCTTCCTTCGCGAGCAGCTGGGCCGAGGTGCCGGCGGAGCGCGCCAGCTGGCCGCCTCGGCCGAGCGTCAGCTCGATGTTGTGCACAGTCGAGCCGACGGGGATGCGCGCGAGCGGGAGGGCATTGCCGATTCGCACCGGAGCGTCTTCCCCGCTTTCGATGGGATCGCCGACCTTCAAACCAAGCGGCGAGAGGATGTAGCGCTTCTCGCCATCCTTGTAGTGGATGAGCGCGATGCGCGCGCTGCGGTTGGGGTCGTACTCGATGGTCGCAACCTTGCCTTCGATGCCGAACTTGTCGCGCTTGAAGTCGATCTTCCGATAGAGCTTCCGGTAGCCGCCGCCCTGGTGTCGCGTGGTGATGCGGCCCTGGTTGTTGCGGCCGGCGTGCGTAGGCAGCGACTCGACAAGAGTCTTTTCCGGCTCCTGGGCCGTGATCTCGTCGAATCCGGAGATGGTCATGAACCGGCGTCCGGGACTGGTTGGCTTGAACTTTCTCAGCGGCATGTTCTCTTCAGACGCTCCCGAACAACCCTTCGATCTTCTGACCCTCGCCAAGGGTGACGATGGCCTTCTTCCACGGCGCCGTGTGACCGACCGCGCCGATTCGGCGCAGGCTGCGCCGCCTCTTGCCTCTCATGCTCACGGTGTTCACGTCCCTGACGCGGATTCCCTGCGCGATGTACTGCTCCTCGAGGGCCTTCTTGATGTCGGTCTTCGTCGCCGAGGTCGCAACCTTGAACGTGTATCGCCCCTGCGTGTAGAGCTGATAGGTGCGCTCGGTGATCACTGGACCGATCACCACTTCGGAGGCTGCGCGGGTGGTCATTGCGCCTCTCCTTCGTGGTCGTGCTCGCCATGGTCGTCGCCGGCTTTCGGACGCTGCGGCTTGCTGAAGTTCTCCTCGATAAGCTCGATCGAATCCTTCGCCAGCAGGAGGTAGGTGTGCGTGAAGATGTCGCGGATGTTCAGGTTGCGGGCGAGGACGATCTTGATTCCGTTCAGGTTCTCGAACGATCGGCTCACCACGAAGTTCGGAGCCGGCAGGACGACCAGCGTCGTGTTGTCGAAACCGATCGCGTCCATGAGGCCGGCCGCCGCACTCGTCTTGGGCTCTTCGATGGCGAAGCCGTCGATGACGCGAACCTTGCCTTCGATCGCCTTCTGGCTGAGCGCCGAGCGGAGGGCAAGACGGCGCATCTGCTTCGGCATCCGCTGCGCGTAGCTGCGCGGATGAGGTCCGAACACGACGGCGCCGCCCTTCATGGACGGTTCCCGGATCGAGCCGTGCCTTGCGCGTCCGGTGCCCTTCTGCCTATACGGCTTGGCACCGCCGCCAGAGACGGTCTCGCGAGTCTTGGTCGACGCGGTGCCCTGGCGCGCATTGTTGGCCTGGCGCACGAACGCCTGGTGCATCACCGGTGTGTTCACCTTCTCGGCGAAGATCAGCTTCGGCAGCCGGATCTCACCCTGGCGCTCGCCGGCCGAGTCGAACAGCGGTGCGTCCAGCGGGTCGGCGTCCTTGGGCTTGGCTGCGGCTTTGGCTCTCGCCCTGGGCTTTGCCTTCGTAGCCGTCGTGGCCTCTGTCTCCGTTTCGACCTCGGTCGAGTCCATCGGCTCGTCCGACATCAGACCTTCCTCCCGGTCGGCTTGCCGGAGGGTCCCTTGACCTTCACCGGCTTGGTCGACTGGCGCACGAGAACGAGCGCGCCCTTCGCGCCAGGCACGCCGCCCCTGACGAGGATGAGGTTGCGCTCCAGGTCGACGCGCACGACTTTGTACCCGCGCGAGGTTGTGCGCACATTGCCCATCTGACCGGACATGCGCACACCCTTGAACACGCGGGCTGCGTCGGTGGCGCCGATGGCGCCCGGCTGGCGGACGTTCATCGAGCCATGCGACTCGGGTCCGCGGCTGAACTTGTGTCTCTTGATAAGGCCCTGAAAGCCCTTGCCCTTCGATGTCGAGGTGACGTCGACCAGCTCGCCCGGCGCGAAGATATCCGCCTTAAGCTCCTGGCCCGCCTCGAGTCCCTCGTAACCACGGATCTCGACGATGTGGCGGTGGGGCTCCACGTTTGCCTTCTTGAACACACCCTGCTGCGGTTTGGTGAGCTTCTTCCCGTCAATCGCCTCGAACACGATCCGAGCAGCGCCATAGCCGTCCTTCTCGGTGGTGCGCAGGCCGAGGACGCGGCAGGGGCCGGCTTCGAGAACGGTCACCGCTGACGTGGTGCCATCCTCGTTGAACAGCTGCGTCATGCCGAGCTTCCTTGCTAGCAGTCCCTTCACAACTACCCTGCCCTAGCTCTTGATCTCGATGCTGACGCCGGCCGGAAGGCTGAGGCGCTGAAGGGCGTCGACGACGCGAGGGTTGAAGTCGAGGATGTCGACCACGCGCTTGTGCGTGCGCATCTCGAACTGCTCGCGCGAGTCCTTGTCGATGAAGGGCGAACGGATGACGGTCAACTTTGAGATCTCCGTCGGAAGTGGGATGGGGCCTGCGGTGCGCGCGTTGGCACGGCGTGCGGTGTCGATGATCTTGTCCGCCGCCTGATCCAGCACACGATGGTCGTATGCCTTGAGCCGGATACGAATCTTTTGCGCCACTAGTTAACTGACCCCTTCCTTTCCCGGTCCGAAATCGTCCGCTGGGGTCCCCGCGGCGAAGCCGTGGGAGGCCGGTTTCGGACCGAAGTGCGCATGGCAACAGGTGGCCTGGTCTCCCAGGCCACCTCTCCCCCGGAAAGCACCACACGCGTGGTGTCGGCGAGGACGGTTGTCACTTGTACTTCAGTTGCCATCCGCACGTTTGCTAGCCCTTTCCCCTCTTCCTATTTATGTGCTTACTTGAGGACCTCGGTCGCCACGCCGGCGCCGACGGTCTTGCCACCTTCGCGGATGGCGAACCTGAGCCCCGGCTCGATCGCGATGGGCTCACCGAGGGTGATCTCCATCTCGACGTTGTCTGAGGGCATGACCATCTCGACGCCCTCGGGGAGCTTGACCTCGCCCGTGACGTCGGTCGTACGCATGTAGAACTGCGGGCGGTAGCCCGTCAGGAACGGCGTGTGGCGGCCACCCTCTTCCTTGGAGAGGACGTACACCTGCGCCTTGAACTGGGTGTGCGGCTTGATGGAGCCCGGCTTGGCGAGCACCTGGCCGCGCACGACATCCTCACGCTTGATGCCGCGCAGCAGCGCGCCGACGTTGTCGCCGGCCTGCGTCTCGTCCATGTCCTTGTGGAACATCTCGATGGCGGTGACGACGGTCTTGGTGCTGTTCGGGTGGATGCCGATGATCTCGACTTCCTCGTTCCTCTTCAGCCGGCCGCGCTCGACCCTTCCGGTCGTCACGGTGCCGCGACCTTCGATCGTGAACACGTCCTCGATCGGCATCAGGAACGGCTTGTCCACCGGCCGCTCAGGCTCGGGGATGTAGGTGTCCACCGCGTCCATCAGCTCGAGGATCTTCGGGGTCCACTCGGGGTCGCCCTCGAGCGCCTTGAGCGCCGAGATGCGGACGATCGGGATGTCGTCACCCGGGTAGTCGTACTTGCTGAGGAGCTCGCGCAGGTCCAGCTCGACCAGCTCGATGAACTCCTTGTCGTCGACCATGTCGCACTTGTTCAGCGCGACGACGAGGGACGGCACGTTGACCTGCCGCGCCAGGATGATGTGCTCCCGGGTCTGCGGCATGGCGCCGTCGTTGGCGGCCACGACGAGGATCGCGCCGTCCATCTGGGCGGCGCCGGTGATCATGTTCTTGATGTAGTCCTGGTGCCCCGGGCAGTCCACGTGCGCGTAGTGGCGCTTCTCGGTCTCGTACTCCACGTGCGTGATCGAGATCGTGATGCCGCGGGCCTTCTCTTCAGGTGCCTTGTCGATACGGTCAAAGGGCGTGTACTCGGCCAATCCCTTCTCCGACAGCACCTTCGTGATCGCAGCCGTCAGCGTCGTCTTGCCGTGGTCGATGTGACCGATGGTCCCGACGTTGAGGTGCGGCTTGGTCCGCACGAACTTCTTCTTCGCCACTGTTTCCTCCTAACTAACCAGTTAACTTCGCGACGTGGTGCGGCGGCTCACAGCCTCCGCGAGATTTCCAGGCATTTCGGCGTAGTGACTGAATTCCATCGAATAGGTCGCACGCCCAGAGGTCATAGACCGAAGTTCGGTAGCGTACCCGAACATCTCCGCCAGCGGCACGTTGGCGCGGACGTTCTGCGACGTGCCGCGGCCTTCCATGCCGAGGATGTGTCCCCGCCGCGAGGCGAGGTCGCCCATGACATCACCGAGATACTCCTCAGGCATGACGACGTCGACCTTCATGATCGGTTCGAGCAAATACGGGTCGGCCCTGCGCATCGCGTCCTTGACCGCCATCGAGCCGGCGATATGGAACGCGAGCTCGTTCGAGTCGACCGCGTGGTACGAGCCGTCGACCAGCGTGACCACGATGTCCACCACCGGGTAGCCGGCGACAACGCCCGTCTGGAGTGCTTCCCTGACGCCCTTCTCGACGGCGGGGATGAACTCGCGCGGGATGCGTCCCTGCGTGATCTTGTCCTCGAACACGAAGCCGACGCCGCGGTCGCCCGGGCGCACGTCCACCTCGGCATGGCCGAACTGGCCCTTGCCACCCGACTGGCGCACGAAACGACCGACGCCGTGGGCCGGCTTCTTGATCGCTTCCTTGTAAGCGACCTGAGGCTTGCCCTGGTTGGCATCGACCCTGAACTCGCGCAGCAGGCGGTCGACGATGATCTCGAGGTGGAGCTCGCCCATGCCCGAGATGATCGTCTGGCCGGTCTCGTCGTCCGTGTGCACCTTGAACGTGGGGTCTTCCTCGGACAGCCGCTGCAGCGCCAGCCCGAGCTTCTCCTGGTCGACCTTCGTCTTGGGCTCGATGGCCACCGAGATGACAGGCTCGGGGAACGTGATCGACTCGAGCAGGATCGGATGGCTCTCGTCGGCCAGCGTGTCGCCGGTCGTCGTGAACTTCAAACCGACCGCAGCGGCGATGTCGCCGGTCCAGACCTCGTCGACGTCCTCGCGACGGATCGCGTGCATGCGCAGGATGCGGCCGATCCGCTCTTTGCGTCCGTTGGAGGCGTTGAGCACATTGGAACCTGCCCGCAGCCGGCCTGAATAAACCCGGAAGAAGGTCAGCTTGCCGACCCCCTGCGGGTCCATCTGGATCTTGAAGGCGAGCGCCGAAAACGGCTCTGCGTCGTCGTGCTCACGAACGAGCAGCGCGCCGGTCTTGGGGTCGGTCCCCTCCACGGCGGGAACATCCGCGGGCGACGGCAGGTAGTCGACCACGGCGTCGAGGATCGGCTGCACTCCACGGTTGCGGAGCGCGGCGCCGCACAGGACGGGCACGAGGATGCCGGCAACGGTGCCCTTCCGCAGGGCCGCGTTGATTTCGGCCTCGGTGACGTCCTGCTCTTCGAGGTACTTGTGCATGATCGCGTCGTCGAAGTCGGCGACCGCTTCGATGAGGTCGTGCCGGTGCTGGCTGACCAGATCCTCCATCCCGGCGGGGATGTCGAGCGACTCGGTGTTGGTCGTGCCGAGGTCGTCCGTGTAGACGATGGCCTGCTTGGTCACCAGGTCCACGTAGCCGGTGAAGGAGTCCTCCGAGCCGATGGGCAGCTGGATCGGGATGGCGCGCGCGCCCAGGCGCGTGCGGATCGAGTTCAACGACCCGTAGAAGTCCGCGCCGATGCGGTCCATCTTGTTGATGAAGGCGATGCGGGGCACGCCGTAGCGGTCGGCCTGGCGCCACACGGTCTCGGACTGCGGCTCCACGCCGGCGACAGCGTCGAACACGGCGACCGCGCCGTCGAGCACACGGAGGCTCCGCTCGACCTCGACCGTGAAGTCCACGTGCCCGGGTGTGTCTATGATGTTGATCGCGTGGTCGCGCCAGTTGGCCGTTGTGGCCGCAGACGTGATCGTGATCCCCCGCTCCTTCTCCTGGACCATCCAGTCCATGGTTGCGGCCCCCTCGTGGACCTCGCCCATCTTGTGGATTCGCCCCGCATAGAAAAGGATGCGTTCGGTGGTCGTGGTTTTACCGGCGTCGATATGCGCCATGATCCCGATGTTTCGGACCTTGTCGATCGCGACCGGCCGCTCCTGCATCTTCAGTGCCACGCTCATCTCTCTATCAGTACCGGAAGTGCGAGAAAGCCTTGTTGCTTTCCGCCATTCGGTGGGTTTCTTCCTTGCGCTTGACCGCACCACCCGTGTTCTGGGAGGCGTCGAGGATCTCGAATGCCAGCTTCTCACTCATGCTTTTCCCGCCCCGCTGCCGCGCGAAACGCACGATCCAGCGGCGGGCGAGGGCGAGCCGGCGCTCCGGCCTGATCTCGACCGGGACCTGGTAGGTGGCGCCACCCACACGTCGCGGCTTCACCTCGAGCAGCGGGGTGGCGTTGCGCAGCGCCGACTCGAAGACCTCGAGCGGCTCCTTCTTGGACTGCTTGCTGGCGCGCGAGAGGGCGTCGTAGACGACCTTCTCCGCAGTCGAACGCTTGCCACGGCTCATGACTACGTTCACGAACTTCGCAATCGACTCCGACTGGTAAACCGGATCGGGCGCGATGACACGCTTGACAGGGCGGCTGCGACGGGGCATCAGGCCGCCGCCTTGCTCTTTTCCCGCTTGGCGCCGTACTTGGAGCGTGCCTTCTTGCGATTCTTGGTGCCGGCTGTGTCGAGCGTGCCGCGGATGATGTGGTAGCGGACGCCCGGCAGGTCCTTGACGCGGCCGCCGCGGATGAGCACGACCGAGTGCTCCTGCAGGTTGTGGCCGATGCCAGGGATGTAAGCCGTGACCTCGATGCCCGTGGTCAGGCGGACGCGAGCCACCTTCCGCAGCGCCGAGTTCGGCTTCTTCGGGGTTTGGGTATAGACGCGCACGCAAACTCCCCGCCGCTGCGGTGAGCCCTTGAGCGCGGGCGCCTTAGACTTCGGCCTTGCGGCGCGACGCCCGAGGCGAACAAGCTGCTGGATGGTTGGCAAACGATTCTCCTGGTGACGGCTGAAATCCCACGCGGCAATAGCCGATTGGGCGACAAACGATGAGTATACCCAAAAACAGGCCCCCCTTAGCCAAGCACGGCTCGAACCAGTACTTCGAGCCTTCGCCGGCCGCGCCCTCCCGTCCGCGGTCCGTCTTCCTGCACCTTCGCGACCTCGCTTTCGAGCTCCAGGCGGATCGGGGGGTCTTCGGCTCCAGGGGCGTGGATCTCGGCACGCTCTCCTTGCTGCGGGAGGCGCCGCCGCCCCCTTTGAGCGGGGAGATCCTCGATCTCGGCGCGGGCTACGGGCCGATCGCGATCAGCCTGGCCAAGCAGGCTCCGAAGTCCCATGTCTGGGCGGTGGACGTGAACGAGCGGGCGCTCGAGCTGGCGCGGGCCAACGCGCTGGCCGCCCGGACGGGCAACGTGACCGCCGCGCTCCCGGACGAGGTGCCGGCCGACGTGCGGTTTGCGGCCATTTACTCCAACCCGCCGGTGCGGATCGGCAAGGCACCCCTGCATGAGCTGTTGCTGAAATGGCTGCCTCGGCTCGAGGCTGGGGCGAGCGCATACCTGGTCGTCCAGCGCAATCTGGGGTCGGACTCGCTGGCGAAGTGGCTGGGCGAGCAGGGCTACCACGTGCGGAGGCTCAAGTCGAAGAAGGGATATCGGATCCTCGAGGTGCGCGGGGCGGAGGCGCCGGAGCCGCCGGCTACCTGACCTAGGCCTCCCCGGCGAAATGGCATGCCGCCAGTTGGTCCGCGTGTCCGTGGGGCTCCAGCGGCGGCTCCTGCTCCGAGCAGATCCCCGGCGCCCTCGCTATCGGGCAGCGCGGATGGAACCGGCACCCCGACGGCGGGTTGACCGGAGATGGGATCTCACCTTTCAAGGTGATCGCCGCCCGGTTCCGCTCGATGCCAGGGTCGGGCACCGGGATCGAGCTGAGGAGGGCGCGGGTGTACGGGTGCTGCGGGGCCTCGTAGATGCTCCGCCGGTCAGCAGTCTCCACGACCTTGCCCAGGTACATGACAGCGATCCGGTCGGACAGGTGGCGGACCACCGCCAGGTCATGGGCGATGAACAGATACGTCAGGTTGAACTCGTGCTGGAGGTCCTGGAGCAGGTTGATGATTTGCGCCTGGATGGACACATCGAGGGCCGATACCGCCTCGTCGCAAACGATGAACGACGGGTTAACCGCGAGCGCTCGTGCGATCCCGATGCGCTGGCGCTGGCCACCCGAGAACTCGTGCGGGTAGCGGTTGGTGAAGTTTGGGTTGAGGCCCACCAGACGGAGCAGCTGCTGAACACGAGCCGCGCGCTGCTTTCCGTTCCCAATGTGGTAGTTGTCGAGGGGCTCCGCGATGATGTCGCCCACGGTCATCCGCGGGTCGAGCGATGCGAAGGGGTCCTGGAAGATCATCTGGATCTTGCGCCGGATCTTCCGCAGCGACCGGCCGCGCAGCTTCGAGATGGTCTGGCCTTCGAACGTGATCGTGCCCTTGGTCACCGGGAGCAAAGCCGTGATCAGCCGGGCCAGCGTCGACTTTCCGCACCCTGACTCCCCCACCAGGCCCAACGTCTCGCCCCGCCGGACCTCGAGGTCGACGCCATCGACCGCTTTGACTGCCAGGCCCCCGAGGCCTCCGATTGGGAAGTACTTGTAGGCGCCTTCGACGCGCAGGATGACCGGATCGGTCTTGGCGACCGTGAGGGTCTGCCGCTCAGCCGCCTGCACCGGGTACCTCCTGAAGCTGCTTGGCGACCTCGAGCGAGATGACCGACTCCCGGGCCTTGTCCACATCCTCCGCAGCCACGTTGCGCATGAGCACCCAGCAACGCGCGTCCTGGTTGGGACCGACCTCGGCCAGCTCGGGCTCCTCGCGTTTGCAGCGGTCGACCACGAACGGGCAGCGCGGGTGGAACTTGCATCCGGGCGGCGCATTCGACAGGTCGGGTGGCAATCCGCGAATGCTGACCAGCCTGTCCTTGCGCGCCTCGTCGACGCGTGGCACGGACCGCAGCAGCGACCACGTGTACGGATGCTGTGGGCTCTTGAAGATCTGCTCGACGGGGCCTTCCTCCACGACGCGGCCCGCGTACATGACGACCACGCGCTGGCAAAGGCTCGCGACCAGGGCCATGTTGTGCGTGATCAGCATCATGGCCGTGCCCAGCTCGCGGTTGAGCTGCTTCATGAGGTCGATGATCTGGGCCTGGACGGTTACGTCCAGCGCGGTGGTCGGCTCGTCGGCGATCAACAGAGAGGGCTCGTTGGCGAGGCCCATGGCGATCATCGCGCGCTGCCTCATGCCTCCCGAGAACTGGTGCGGGTAGTCGTTGACGCGACGCTCGGCCGCCGGCACGCGGACCCGCTTGAGGAGCTGGATGACCCGGACCTTGGCCTCAGCCGGCGAAAAGCGCTGGTGGGCGGTCATAGCCTCTTCGATCTGGGGACCGATCTTGGTCACAGGGTTCAGTGAGGTCATCGGATCCTGGAAGATCATGGCCACGTCGTTGCCCCGGAACTCCCGGATCTCCTCGTCATTCATCTTCGTGACGTCCTTGCCACGGAACAGGATCCGGCCCGACACGATCTTTCCCGGGTCAGGCACCAGTCGCAGGATCGAAAGGGCAGTGATGGTTTTGCCGCAGCCCGACTCGCCGACCACGCCCAGCGTCTCGCCGGCGTCGATATGAAGGCTCACCCCGTCGACGGCCCGGACCACGCCTCTGGACGTGAAGAACTGCGTGTGCAGATCTTCGACCTGCAGAAGCGTTTGGGCCACTAATGCGTAACTTTAGCGCCGCATCCGCGGATCGAGAGCGTCGCGCAGGCCATCTCCGACAAAGGAGAACGCCAGCAGCGTGAAACCGATCGCCAGCGCCGGGAAGACGACCGAAGACGGGTTGGCGTAGATGCTCTCGTAGCCGCTGTTGACCATCCGGCCCCAGGTCGCAGTCGGGGGCGCAATGCCGACGCCGATGAAGCTCAGCACAGCCTCCAGGAAGATCGCGGTCGGGATGCCGAAAGTCAGCGTGACGATGATCGGTCCGAGTGAGTTGGGCAGAAGGTGTTTGAGGATCAGTTTGAAGGGGGCCGAGCCTGACGAACGCGCTGCCTCGATGAACTCTTTCTCCTTGATTGACAGCACCTGGCCTCGGACCAGTCGTGCCAGTCCAACCCAGTTCACCAGCCCGATGGCGCCGAAGATCATGAGCCACTGGAGGAAGACCGAGCCGCTTGTGTAGGACGCGAACACCGAGACGACGACGAGGACGAACAGCAGGTCTGGAAACGCGTACCAGATGTCGGTGAACCGCATCAGGAGGTTGTCGATCCTGCCTCCGGCATAACCGGCGACCAGGCCGATGGGCAAGCCGACGAGAAGAATCACGAACTGAACCAGGATGCCGACGGACAGCGACACCCGGGAGCCGTAGATGAGCCGGCTCAGCGTGTCGCGGCCAAGCTCGTCTGTTCCAAGGAGGAAGCCGTTCTGGCCGGGGCTGACTTCGATGTAGGCGACGTCCTGCTTGTTCGGGTCCCGGATGATCCCAAAGTGCACGAGCAGCGGCGCGCTGATCGCGATCAGGACAAGAAGGATGACGAGCGCCAGACCGAGCACGGCCAGCCGGTTGCGCCGAAATCGCTGCCAGGCGTCCGACCACAGGCCGATCTGCTTTTCCCCGACCTCCCAGTCGATGGACTGTTCGACCGCCGGGATTGGTAGGGCCATCAGGTCAGCCTCACGCGGGGATCGATGAAGACGTAGGCGACGTCGACAATCAGGTTTGCGATCGCGATCACGACCGAGAACAGCACCGTAGTGCCGAGGATCATCGGGTAGTCACGAGATGAAACGGCGACCACAAACGCTCGCCCGATGCCTGGGATGTTGAAGACCGTTTCCACGATCACCGAGCCCGTGACGAGAAAGGCAAACGTGGGTCCGAGCGTCGTCACGACGGGGATCAGCGAATTCTTGAGGATGTGCTTGATCACGACCAGGCGCTCGGACAGGCCCTTGGCCCAGGCGGTGCGCACGTAGTCCTGACGGATCGTGTCCAGGGTGCTTGCGCGCGTCAGGCGTGCGGTGTACGCGATGGGTAACAGCGCAAGCGTGATGACGGGCATGATCAGGTGCTGGTCCAGGCCGTAGTCGCTCGCCGGGAGGAAGAAGTTTCCTCCCGTCCATTTATAAAGGAGCACCGAGAAGACCACCACCATCAAGGCCCCGACGACGAAGTTCGGGAATGAAGCCGCGATGGTGGCGAAACCCATCGTCGCGTAGTCGATGCGCGAGTTCTGGCGCAGCGCGGCCAGCACGCCGAGGCCGACGCCGAACACCACGATCACGACGAACGCGAAAGCGCCCAGGATCGCTGTGTAGGGCCAGCTCTCGAGCAGGAAGCTCGCCACCGTCCGGCCCTCGTACTGGTACGACAGGCCGAAGTCGAAATGGATCACGTTCCAGACGTAGAGAAGGAACTGGTCGTAGACGGGCTTGTTCAACCCGTACCTGGCGTTGAGGTTGTTGACGATCACGGGCGAGAGCTGGCGGCCGCCGTTTTTGTCCCATGGGCTGCCGGGGGCCAGGTGCATGAGGGTGAAGGTGATGAGGATGACGAAGAAGACGACCGGGACCATCCAGAGGATGCGGCGGATGATGAAGATCGCCAGCGCGCCTTCGCGCGTGCCGCCGATCGATAAGAGCCGACCGGACAGAAGGGCGCCCCGGTTGGGGCGCCCTTCAATTACTGCCATCTAACTGCTAGTGCTGGGTGATGTAGGCGTTGTGGAAGTAGCTGTCGCCGGGCAGGTACTGGTCATCGATCGGGGTAATTGTGAGCCCGTTCACGTATGGCTTCCACATGTCGTATTCGTTGGTCTGGACCATGAACGCGACCGCAGCCTGATCGATGAGGATCTTCTGAGCGGCTGCGTAGTCCTTGGCCCGCTGCGTTGCGTCTAGCTCAGAGTCAGCTTTTGTGACCAGAGCGTCGTAGCCGGGGAGTGTCGGGCAGCCCCAGTTGAGGCTGTGGCAGGAACCGGTGACAAAGATGTCGGCCCAGTCCTGGTCGTCTGGATAGTCAGCGATCCAACCGTCCAGCCCATAGATGTCGAAGTTGCCTTTGCGAATACGGCTCGTGACCGTGTGGCTGTCGATGACATCGAGCTGGATGTTGGTGCCGAGGTTGGTGTTCCACTGGTCGACCAGGAACTGGTTGACCGTGAGGCTGTTGGTTCCGTTGCGGGTTAGAAGCTTGAGCTTGTTGACGTCGGACATGCTTATGCCCGACGACGCGAGGTCGGCCTTCGCGGCCGCCACGTCAAAGCTCTGCGCGTTGTCGGAGTTGTCGTAGCCGTTCATGCCCTTCGGGAAGAACGACGGTAGCGGGGTCCAGAGTCCGTGCTCGACATCGTTGGCGAGCTTGTTGCGGTCGATGGACTTTGACAGGGCCATGCGCAGCATGACGTTGTTCAGTGGCGCCTTCGTCGCGTTGAAGGCGATCCAGTAGGTCCCGAGCTGTGGCAGCAGGCGAGCCTGCTTGCTGAGAACGGGGTCGCTTCGGACGGTGGTCACGTCGGCGTTCGGTACGCCGATCATGTCGAGCGCTCCAGTCTGGTACTTGGAGAACTCGGTGTTGGCGTCGCTGATGAACGAGTAAACGATCTGCTGCAGGTGTGGCGGACCATCCCAGTAGTAGGTGTTCGGGACGAGCGTCACGTGGTCCTTGGACACGATTTCGGAGATCTTGAACGGCCCGTTGCCGATGATGGTGGCCGCGCTGTTGGCCCACATCTCAGCCTTGGCCGTGTCGGTCGACGGGAACGATCCGCCCGCCGCCTTCTCGACGACGTCCTTTCGAATCGGCGACCCGGGCCACAGGGTCACGACCCACTTGAAGTACGCGGCCGGGTGCGCGAGCTTGATGGTGAAGGTGTGCGGGTCAGGCGCCGACAGTCCCAAGCCCTGGAGGAAGCTGTCGATCGCGCTTGCGCTCGAGGTGTCGACGCTGCCGTAGTTGGCACCGCCGGCGATGGTCTGGTCGAAATACGGGTCGACGTAGCCCGCGGCGAGGGCGGGGTTCAGGAAGTGCTGGTAGCCGTACACCCAGTCGCTCGCGGTCACCGGCTGCCCGTCGCTCCACTTGGCGTTCGCGCGAAGGTGGAACGTGTAGGTCAGGCCGTCCGACGAGACGGTGTAGCTCTCCGCCGCAGCGGGCTGGACGTCGCTGAGGTCGGCCTTGTCCTTGAGGAGCGGCTCGAACGTGTTCTGGCCGACTGCTCTCTCATAGGAGTACGTCTGCTGGGTCGGGTCGTAGCTGTTCGGTTCCGTCTGGTCGTTGGCGCGAAGAATCTGTTTGTCAGCTGAGGCGAGGTTCAGGCTCGTGGTGGTGTTGCCGCCGCCACAGGCCACAAGAAATACCCCCGCCGACACGAGCGCGGTGGCTCGAAATCGGTTGCCTACTTGCATACGCGTCTTACCTCTCATTCCGTGATCCTGCCGCCTTCTTCCCGTCAGGAAACCGGGGCGAGAGTGCGCCGACAGCAGGTCTTACTCCACACAGCCTCTTCGGCTAGTACCGCATTCTGTTGTCACTCACTACCGGGTGTCAAGTCGCATAGCAGGAGAACCTCCGAACAATTGTTTGACGGCTCAGTGTGAGCCGACATAAATCTGCGTCGGAAACAGGGCGCCGGGCCACTCGTCCGCCGAGGTCGTGGTCACACCGTTGATGTACGGCCGGACGAGGTACCAGTTCACGGGCTGCGCAAGGAAAGCGACAGGGGCGTCGCCGACCAGCAGCTTCTGGGCTTGCTTGTACTCCTGGTCGCGACGGTCTGGCTGGATGTCGCTCCCGGCGACATTGACGAAGTTGTCGTACTGCTTGTTCTGATAGAAAGCGAAGTTGTTCGAGCTGGTAGTAAGGAAGAGGCCGAACCAGTCGGACGGGTCCGGATAGTCGGCCATCCATCCCAGCGGCCCGGCGATCTGAAAGTCGCCGGCCTCCAGGTGCGAGCTCAATGTGTTTCCATCGAGCGCGTCCAGCGTTACATCCACGCCAAGGTTCGCCTTCAGCTGGTCCTGGATGAATTTAGCTGTGGCCTTGCCAAAGTCGGACGACTGGTCATACGAGAACTTCACGCCCGACAGTTGCTTGGCCGTCACCCCCGACGCCGCCAGCAACATGCGCGCCTGGGCGACGTCGTATTTCTGCGTCGAAGCCAGGTCGGGCGCGTATCCGTGCATACCTTTGGGGATGAACGTTTCGGCGGGGATACCCTGACCCTGAAAGATCTGCGCAACAAAAGCATCGCGATCGATGGCGGCTGCGATCGCCTGTCTCACCTTGACGTTGTTGACCGGCGCCTGGTTGACCCTGAAGGCGATCCAGAACACGGTCATGGCGGGAATCCTCACAAGGTCCTGCTTTGTTTGCGAGTCACCGGCAACGCTTGCCGCAAGCGCCGGCTGCACGGTGACCTCGTCGAGCTCGCCGTTCTTGTATTTCGTCAGCGCGGCGGCCCCGTCGTTGACGACATCAAACGTGATGCGGGTGAGCTTCGGCTTGATGCCCCAGTAGTGCGTGTTAGGGATCACGGTCAGGTGATCGTTGGCGACCATCTCGGTGACGCGGAATGGTCCGTTGGTGATGAGCGAGTCCGGCGACGCGGCCCATCTGTCACCGGACTTCGAAACTACGTCCGATCGGATCGGCGCCGCGGCTGGCATGGCGGCGAGCCAGACGAACGCCGGATCTGGACGGGAAAGCGTTGCCTGGAACGTGAAGTCGTCCACGGCCTTCAATCCGAGCGTGCCGAGCGCGGCGTCTATCCGCGCAGCGTCTCGTTGCGGATCGAGCGATGAAACCTGGTCACCGTTGAGGATCGCGGCGGCAAAGAAGGTCTCATTCGGCGCAGCCAGTCGGGGATCGATGAGCCGCTTCCACGCATAGACAAAGTCCTGCGCTTTGACAGGCGTGCCATCCCAGTACTGGGCCGTCCTGCGTAGATGAAAGACGTAAACCGTGCCGTTGCTGTTCACCTCGTAGCTTTGCGCGGCCGCGGGTGTCACGCCATTGAGGTCGGCGGTGGGTTTCAGCAACGGCTCGGAGACAGCTCGCAAGACGGCGGTCTCATACGGATACTGGGTCTGGCCCGGATCCAGGGTTTGTGGCTGGTCGCTGAGCTGTACGCGCAGCACCTGGTCCTTGGAGAGCTTCGGACCTTGCGTCAGTGGCGTCGGGGCGTTGCATGCGACGACGGTGATCGAAACCACCATCAACGCTACGGCGCGACGCAGCCTCGAGCCTGGGGTCACCGTTCCATCATCCCAGGTTGTTCTCGACTGTAAGCCGGTGTGAGACGCCGGACCGACCCGTAATCACGCGTGGCTTGTAGGCCTGGCTCCGCCAGGCCGTCACCGAATCGGGCTCTGTGGCCTCCGTGCGCCGGCGGGAGAAACAAATCAAACAATCCGAACCTGCAGGAGAGAGAGCCCACGAGAGGGAACCTTGGTTCCCTTTCGTGAAACAAAAAAAAAGAGGGCAACCCTGGCGGGCGCCCCCTGTGCACGTAGGTTGACTCTAACCCAAAACGGGCCGGTTGTGTCGATACAAGACGAAGGAGGGGCCGCGTCGGCGGCCCCTCCCCATACCGTCTAAACCGACAGCGTCTCCAGGTCGATCGGCTCCTCCTCGAGGATCCGAGCCGCCTGCTCGCGCTGCTTCTTGTAGTAGTCGAGCCCAGTCCCGGCGGGGATGAGCTTGCCGATGATGACGTTCTCCTTCAGCCCGCGAAGCCTGTCGACCTTGCCGCTGATGGCAGCCTCGGTGAGCACGCGGGTGGTTTCCTGGAAGGACGCCGCCGAAAGCCATGAGGTGGTGTTGAGCGCGGCTTTGATCAGACCAAGCAGAACCGTCTGCGCGGTCGCAGGCTCGCCGCCCTCCGCCAGCGCCCGAGCGTTGGCCTCCTCGTACTCCCACTGCGAGACGATCTCGCCGGGTAGCAGGCCCGTGTCGCCCGCGGAGTCGATGCGGACCTTCCGCATCATCTGGCGGACGATGACCTCGATGTGCTTGTCGTTGATGTCCACGCCCTGGCTGCGGTAGACCTTCTGGACCTCGTCGACCAGGAAGGTTTGCACCGCCTCCTTGCCAAGGATGTGGAGCAGCTCCTGCGGTGAGATCGAGCCTTCCGTGATCTGCTGGCCGGCCTTGATGGTCACCTTCTGGCCATCGCGGCGGTCGAGCTCGGGCCGGATTCGGACCTGGTGCGGGATCGTGTACTCCCGAACCTCCTCGTCCAGCGTCCGCACGGTGATCTCCTTCGTCGACACCGTCACCTTCCCGGCGTGCCGGGTCTTGACGGCGTTGCCCTTTGTGTCACGGGCGAGCTCCTGGCCCTCCATGACATCGTCCTTGCTCTTGACGATCGCAGTCATCTTGGCGTCGAGCGGGTATGAAACCTCGAACTCCTCTCGAGAGATCACGCGCACCTTGCGCGTTCCCTCTGCGCGGATGATCTCGAGCTCCCCGTCGATCTCCGAGATGATGGCCTTGCCCTTGGGGATACGAGCCTCGAAAAGCTCCTCCACGCGGGGCAGACCCTGGGTGATGTCCACTCCGGCGACACCGCCGGTGTGGAATGTGCGCATGGTCAGCTGGGTGCCCGGCTCGCCGATCGACTGGGCTGCGATGACGCCCACCGCCTCCCCGATCTCGACGACCTTGCCGGTGGCAAGGTTGCGGCCGTAGCACGTGCGGCAGACGCCCTCTCGGGCCTCGCACACGAGCACGGAACGCATCTTGACCGGGACCCCGGCGGCGATGATCTTGCGCGCCTGCTCGTCGCTGATCGAAGTGCCAGACGGCACCAGCACGGTGCCGTCGACGGAGACATCCTCCGCCGCGACGCGACCGGCGATCTTCTCGTAGATGGGCTCGGTCTTGGCCCGCTCGGGTGTGATGTCACGGACCCAAATGCCGTTGGTGGTACCGCAGTCCTCGATACGCACGATCACGTCCTGGGCGACGTCCACGAGACGGCGCGTCAGGTACCCGGAGTCGGCGGTTCGAAGAGCGGTGTCGGCCAGTCCCTTGCGGGTGCCGTGGGTCGAGATGAAGTACTCGAGCACGGTCAGACCTTCGGTGAAATTGGCCATGATCGGCAGGTCGATGATCCGGCCAGTGGGGTCGGCCATCAGGCCACGCATGCCCGCGAGCTGGCGAATCTGCTGGATGTTTCCCCGGGCGCCCGAGCCCATCATCATCCAGATCGGGCTGAACTTGTCGAATGCGTGCTCGGTGGCGTTGCCCACCTCTTCGTAGGCCTTCTGCCAGAGCTCGATGACCTTGCGGTATCGCTCGTCTTCGGTCATGACGCCTCGGCGATACATGCGCTCGACCTCGGCGACCTCTTTCTCTGTGGCGTGGATGATCTGCCACTTCGACTCGGGGTGCGGGATGTCCATCGCGGACACCGTGATCCCGGCCTGGGTGGCATAGCGGAATCCGAGCCGCTTGATGTCGTTGACGACGACGGCGGTCGTTTCGCTGCCGTAGAGGCGGTAGAGCTCGGCGACCAGCGTGCGCAGCAGCTTGCGGTCGTAGTGCGCGTTCTGGAACGCCAGGGGCTTCATGGTCTTCTCGACCGGCTCCTTGCCGACCGGCAGCGGCTGGTTGAACACCACACGCCCGGCGGTGGTGACGATGAGCGAGCCACCGTGGCTCACCCGGATCCAGTCCTGGAGCTTGACGACCTTGCTCTCGAGCGCGAGTAGGACCTCGTTCTCAGAGCTGTATGTGCGCAGCTTCTGGACCGCATCGCCCGACGGCATCTCGCCGCGGGTCGCGGTCAGCCAGTAGCAGCCCAGCACGACGTCCTGGGTCGGCGCCACCACCGGGTGGCCGTCGGCCGCGGACAGGATGTTCTGGGACGACATCATCAGGTTCTTGGCTTCCGCGATCGCACCGCTGAAGAGCGGCACGTGCACGGCCATCTGGTCACCGTCGAAGTCCGCGTTGAACGCAGCGCAGACGAGCGGGTGGATCTGGATGGCAGAACCTTCGACGAGCACCGGCATGAAGGCCTGGATGCCGAGACGGTGCAGGGTCGGGGCACGGTTGAGCAGCACCGGGTGGTCGCGGATGACCTCGTCGAGGACGTCCCAAACCTCGGTGCGGCTGCGCTCGACCATGCGCTTGGCGGACTTGATGTTGGTCGTGTAGCCCTTGTTGACGAGCTCGCGCATGACGAACGGCTTGAAGAGCTCGAGCGCCATCTTCTTGGGCAGGCCGCATTCGTGGAGCTTCAGCTCCGGGCCGACCACGATGACGGAGCGGCCGGAGTAGTCCACGCGCTTGCCGAGCAGGTTCTGGCGGAACCGGCCCTGCTTGCCCTTGAGCATGTCGGACAGGGACTTCAGCTTGCGGTTGCCGGTGCCGGTGATGGCGCGTCCGCGGCGGCCATTGTCGATCAATGCGTCGACGGCCTCCTGGAGCATCCGCTTCTCGTTGCGCACGATGATCTCGGGCGCGCCGAGCTCGAGCAGCCTCTTCAACCGGTTGTTGCGGTTGATCACGCGGCGATACAGGTCGTTCAGGTCGGACGTGGCGAAACGGCCACCGTCCAGCTGCACCATTGGGCGCAGCTCGGGTGGGATGACAGGTAGAACCTCGAGCACCATCCACGTCGGGCTGGCGTTCGACTTGCGGAAGTCCTCGACGACCTTCAGGCGCTTGATCGCCTTCTGCTTGCGCTGGCCGGACGACGACTTCGACTCTTCGCGCAGGCGGTACATCTCGGACTGGAGCTCGATGCGCGACAGGAGGTCGCGGACAGCCTCCGCGCCGATGCCGGCACGGAATGCACGCCCGAAGCGCTCGGAGTAGTCGCGGTACTGGGTGTCGGTAAGGATCTGCTTGGGGTGCAGGGCCTCGAGGTCTGTGCGCGTCGCCTCGATCTCTTGCTGCAGCGCCTCCAGCTCTCCCTGGATGGCGTCGCGCTGTGTCTTGGTCGCGCCCTCGATCTGGGCCTCGAGCGCCTTCTTGTCCGCGTCGAGCCTTTCCTTGGCGCGCTTCTGCGCGGCCTTGGTGTTGGCCTCGAGCTTCTCGATCTTCTCCTGGACCTTGCCCAGCACGGCGCGGGACATCTCCTTGGTGAAGACCTCGCCCTTCTCGACCACGACTTCCTCGTCGTCGTCGATGCCGACGGACAGGTCACGGCGAGCCTTGGTGCCGATGCCGGCCTTGATCGTCTCAGTCGCCTTCTTGCCCTGGGTGGTCAGCTGGTCGACCGACTCCTGGAGCTCTTCCTCGAGCTTGGCGACCTCGGCGTCGACCTCGCCCTTGAGCTTCTTGGTCTTGCCCTCGTGCTCGGCACGCAGCTCCTTGGACTTGGAGTCGACGTCGGCGCGCAGACGGATCGCGCGCTCGTCCTTATCCATGTTGAGGGCTGCGAGCATGTCGGCTCGTGCCTCTTCGTGGACGTCGGTGACGATGTAGTTGGCGAAGTAAAGGATCTTCTCTAGGTTGCGCGGTGACATGTCGAGCAGCAAGCCCATCCGGCTTGGAATGCCCTTGAAATACCAGACATGGCTCACCGGAGACGCGAGCTTGATGTGCCCCATGCGCTCGCGGCGCACCTTGGAGCGCGTCACCTCGACGCCGCACTTGTCGCAGATGATGCCCTTGTAGCGGTAGCGCTTGTACTTTCCGCAGTGGCATTCCCAGTCCCGCGTCGGACCGAAGATGCGCTCGCAGAAAAGACCGTCGCGCTCCGGGCGGAGCGTGCGGTAGTTGATCGTCTCAGGCTTCGTGACCTCGCCGTGCGACCACGACATGATCGTCTCGGGCGACGCCAACGAAAGCTTTAGTGCATCGAAGTTCTCTAGCTTCAGCAAGTTCTCTTCCTTATCTCCTACTCAGCGCTGTCTTCCCCGAGCTCTTCGCGCTCGAGGCTGATGCCGAGATCCAGCGGGATCTCGGGAATGTCCTCTTCTGACAACACGATCTGGCGCTCGTCCTCGCTCAGGATCTCGACCCCGAGCGCAAGGCCCTCCAGCTCCTTGACCAGCACGCGGAACGATTCCGGGATGCCGGCCTCGAGCGTGTTGTCGCCCTTGACGATCGCTTCGTACGCCTTGACGCGGCCGACGATGTCGTCGGACTTCACGGTCAGGATCTCCTGGAGGACGTGCGCGGCGCCGTAAGCCTCCAGCGCCCAGACCTCCATCTCACCGAACCGCTGGCCGCCGAACTGCGCCTTGCCTCCCAGCGGCTGCTGGGTGACCAGGCTGTAAGGGCCGGTCGAGCGGGCGTGGATCTTGTCCTCGACAAGGTGCGCCAGCTTGAGCATGTAGATCATGCCCACGGTCACAGGCTCGTCGAACTCTTCCCCGGTGCGGCCGTCGCGCAGGCGAACCTTGCCGTCTTCGGGCAGCCCGGCCTTCTTCAACTCGGCCACGATGGTCTCCATCGGAGCGCCGTCGAAAACCGGCGTCGCGATCTTGATTCCAAGCGTGTGAGCCACCCACCCAAGGTGGGTTTCCAGGACCTGGCCGAGGTTCATACGGCTCGGTACGCCGAGCGGGTTGAGCACGATGTCGACCGGGGTTCCGTCCGGAAGGTACGGCATGTCCTCGGCCGGCATGATCCGGGCGACGACACCTTTGTTTCCGTGGCGGCCGGCCATCTTGTCGCCGGCTGAAATCTTTCGCTTCTGGGCGAGGTAGACGCGCACCATCTCGTTGATGCCGGGGCCCAGCTCGTCCTTGTTCTCGCGCGAGAAAACCTTGACGTCGACCACGATGCCGCGCTCGCCGTGTGGCACGCGCAGGCTCGAGTCGCGGACTTCGCGCGCCTTCTCACCGAAGATCGCGCGCAACAGGCGCTCCTCGGCCGAAAGCTCGGTCTCACCTTTGGGCGTGATCTTGCCCACCAGGATGTCGCCCTGCTGCACCTCGGCGCCGATGTAGACGATGCCCCGCTCGTCGAGGTTGCGCAGCGCGTCGTCGGCGACGTTGGGGATGTCGCGGGTGATCTCTTCAGGGCCGAGCTTCGTCTCGCGGGCCTCGGACTCGTGCTCCTCGATGTGGATCGAGGTGTACATGTCCTCCTTGACCACGCGCTCCGAAAGCAGGATCGCGTCTTCGAAGTTGTAGCCCTCCCAGGGCATGAAGGCGACGAGCACGTTGCGGCCAAGCGCCATCTCGCCGTCCTCGATCGCGGGCCCGTCGGCAAGGATGTCGCCCTTGTCCACATGCTGCCCCGGCTTGACCTTGGCGCGGTGGTTGAGGCACGTGCCCTGGTTGGACCGCGCGAACTTCTGGAGCGGATAGTGCCGGTCGGGTCCGCCCGCGTCCGGCTTGACGACGATCTCGAAGACAGGCGTCGCGTGGACGGCCTTGAGGTCCTTGGGCTGCGCGACGTCGACGACGGTTCCCGCGACGTCCGCGACGATCATCTCGCCTGAGTCCTTGGCGGCGTAGTACTCGACCCCGGTCCCGACCAGCGGCGCGTCGGTGACCAGAAGCGGCACCGCCTGGCGCTGCATGTTGGCGCCCATGAGGGCGCGGCCGGCGTCGTCGTGCTCGAGGAACGGGATCATGGCCGTCGCCACCGAGACGATCTGCTTCGGTGACACATCCATGTACTGGATGTTGCCGACGTCCTCGATCTTGAAGTCGCCGCGGGCCCGAGCCGGCACGCGCGCGTCTACAAATGTGTTCTCGGGCGTGAGGGCGGCGTTCGCCTGCGCGATGCCGAACATGTCCTCCTCGTCCGCGGACAGGTACTCGACCTCGGTCGAGATCCAGGGCACGACTTCGACTGATGCGACGTGGCCCTTGATCAGCTTCTGCACCGCCTTGTCGTCCAGCGTTTCGTTGGTCGGCAGCACTTCCTTGCCTTTGCCGTCGACAGCTGCGCGGCGCAGCGTGCGGCCGACGAGCTTCTCAGCCGTGTCGTCGCTGACGGTCATGCGGTTGTAGACGCGCCGGAACGGCGTCTCCACGAACCCGAACTCGTTGACCTTCGCGTAGGTCGCCAGGTTGCCGATGAGACCGATGTTCGGGCCCTCGGGGGTCTCGATCGGGCAGATGCGGCCGTAGTGGCTGTGGTGAACGTCGCGGACATCGAACCCGGCGCGCTCGCGGGAAAGTCCGCCTGGACCAAGCGCCGACAGGCGGCGCTTGTGCGTCAGCTCGGACAGCGGGTTGTGCTGGTCCATGAACTGCGACAGCTGGCTCGACCCGAAGAACTCCTTGATCGCGGCCACCACCGGGCGGGCGTTGATGAGCGACGCCGATGTGACCGTGTGCGGGTCACTGATCGTCATGCGCTCCTTGATGATTCGCTCCATCCGGATGAGGCCCATGCGGAACTGGTTCTGCAGGAGCTCGCCGACCGCTCGCACCCGGCGGTTGCCAAGGTGGTCGATGTCGTCCGGGATCTGCTTCTCCCGCGGGGCGTTGTTGAGCTCGATGAGCTTGCGCAGGAACGCGATGAAGTCTCCCTTCTCCAGGATCCGCAGCTCGCGCTGGCGGACGCGCGCGAGGATGTCCTCCTCGTCGCGGCCGAGACGCTTGTCGACCTTGTAGCGGCCGACGCGGCCGAGGTCGAAGCGGCGCGGGTTGAAGAACAGGCTCTGCAGCAGGTTGCGCGCGTTGTCGACCGACGGAGGATCGCCCGGCCGGACGCGACGGTACAGCTCGAGGAGGGCGTCCTCGGTCTTCATCGTCGTGTCCTTGTCGAGGGTGGCTTCCATGTAGTGGTGCTCGGGGTTGTTGTCGACGTCCCCGAACAGCTCCTGCATGGCGCGCTTCTGCGCCTCTTTGTCGTTCTCGGTGCCCTTCAGCTGCGGGAGCTCGAGCGCCTTCAGCAGCACGGTCACGGGGACCTTGCGCTTGCGGTCGATCTTGACCGTCAGCAGGTCCTTGGCCGAGGTCTCGATCTCGAGCCAGGCTCCCCGGTTGGGGATTAGCTTGGCGCCAAAGAGCTTCCGGCCGGTGTTGGGGTCTTCGGCGGCCGTGAAGTAGACGCCCGGCGAGCGGACGAGCTGGGACACCACGACACGCTCCGTGCCGTTGACGATGAAGGTGCCCTCGGTGGTCATCATGGCGAAGTCGCCCATGTAGACCTCGGACTCCTTGATCTCGCCGGTCTCCTTGATGGTCAAGCGGGTCTTGATCCGGAGGGGCGCGGCGTAGGTCATGTCACGGTTGCGGCACTCCTCCACCGAGAACTTCGGCTGGCCGAACTCGTAGTCAAGGAACTTCAGCTCGAAGTTCTTGCCGGTGTAGTCGGTGATGGGGTTTATCTCGTCGAAGAGCTCTCGGAGACCTTCGGTCTTGAACCAGTTGAACGACTCGAGCTGTGTGGCGATGAGGTCCTTCAGCTCCACGAGGTTGGGGATACGGCCGTATGAAAGACGCGAGGGCGCTCTCATCTCTGAGATCATTCGGGACTCCTTCAAAGGGAAAAAGGGCGCGCTCAGGAAATAGGCAAGATGAGCGGCCGGGCGTGCACGAAACGCCAGTATACGACGTGATGCCCCTAAATGGGGACGTTTAAACCAAACCAGGCGGAAGGCCCGTCTGGCCCGGGGTTTCGGGGCACTATACCACCCCTTCCGCCGCCCGGCTAGCCTTTATCGCGTGCCTGACTGGAAAGCCCTCCGCCACGAGTTCCCCCTCCTGGACCGGTACATCTACCTGAACGCCTGCTCCCTCGGTCCGCTCCCACGCCGGGGCCGCCAGGCGCTCGATCGGTACGCGGACGACTGGAACACCAAGGGCACGCCGGTGTGGTTTTCCGACTGGCTGCCGCTCCTGGAGCGCCTCCGGACCCGGGTTGGCGGGCTGCTGAACGCCCCGCGGGGATCGACGGCGATCGCGCCCTCCGTCTCGGTGGCGCTGACGACGCTGGCCTCCGGACTGCCCCTCCCCGAAGGTCGCAACAAGGTCCTGATCGGCGAGCTGGACTTCCCAACGATCGGCCACCAGTGGCTCTCGCGGCCTGAGTTCGAGGTCGAGTTCGTCCCCAGCGCAGACGGGATGACCATCCCGCCCGCGGCGTTCGCGGAGCGAATCGACGAGCGAACCGCCATGGTGGTGACGACGCACCTCTTCTATACGACCGGTTACCTGCAGAACGTTCGGGCGATCGCAGACGCCGCCCACGCCGCCGGTGCCCTCTGCCTCATCGACGGCTACCAGACATGCGGTTGCGTGCCCATCGACGTCGACGCCATGGACTGCGACGCGTTTGTTGGCGGGTGCCTCAAGTGGCTGTCCGGCGGACCCGGGACCGCATTCCTCTACGTACGGCCTGAGCTGCTGCCCACTGTGCGGCCCCATGGGACCGGCTGGTTTGCGACCCGCGACCCGTTCTCCTTCACGCTCGAGGAGCTCGACTTTGCCGACGACGCCCGCCGTCTGGAGACAGGCACGTGGGCGATGGGCTGCCACTACGCGGGGCTCGCCGGCCTGGAGCTGATCCTGGAGGTCGGCGTCGACCACATCCAGGAACGGCTCCGCGACCTTACCGATCGCATCCTCGAACGTTGCGACGCGGCCGGAGTAAGGACGTTCACCCCTCGCGAGCGCGAGCGCCGCTGCGGGATCGTCACGCTTGAATCGGCCCGTCCCGAAGAGGTCGAGCTGAGCCTGCACCAGGCCGGCGTCATCGTCGATTCGAGGCCCGGGGTGGTGCGGCTGTCACCTCATTGGTGTGTGACCGAATCCGAGCTCGACCGCGGAATGGACCTCGTCCTCGAACATGTGATGGCCGCAGCCCAGGCCGGCTGAAAAAAGAAAAGCCGGGCCCTGGGGGCCCGGCTCCGAAAGACACTCGAACTACTTGATCTCGGCGGTCGCCCCGGCTTCCTTCAATCTGGCGACGGCCTTCTCAGCGTCGGCCTTGCTCACGTTCTCGAGCACCGGCTTCGGCGCGGCGTCGACCAGGTCTTTGGCTTCCTTCAATCCAAGCTGCGTGAGCTCGCGCACAGCCTTGATCACGTTGATCTTGCTTTCGCCTACCGCCGCGAGGTTGACGGTGAACTCCGTCTTCTCCTCTTCGGCGGCGCCATCAGCCGAACCGCCGCCGGCGGGGGCCGCTGCGGCGACCGCAACCGGGGCCGCGGCCTTGATACCGAACTCGTCCTCGATCGCCTTGACGGCCTCGACCACGTCGAGGATCGTCCAATCCTTGAGCGCTGCAACGAAATCCTTCGGGGTGAGCTTGGTCGCCATTACTTCTTACGCTGCCTCCAATTTCGATTTGTACGCTTCCAGCACGCCCATGAGCTGCTGAAGCGGGGTCTGCATGATTCCGACGAGCTGAGCGACGGGTGACTGGAGCGTGCCCAGCAGCTGGGCGAGCAAGACTTCGCGGGACGGTAGATCCGCAAGCTGCTTGATCTGGTCGCGGTCGAACACGCGTCCTTCCACCAGGCCGCCGACGATCTCGACCTTCAAACGGGTGGTGCGGACGAACTCGTTGATCAGTCGCGGCGGAAGGCTCAGGTCGTCGTTGCCAAACGCGATCGCGATCGGGCCCTTGAGCTCCGAGTCGAGCTCCTTGTGGCCGGCAGCTTCCGCGGCCCGACGTGCGAGCGTGTTCTTCACCACGCGGTATTCGACGTTTCCGGACCGGAGCTTTCCGCGCAGCTCCTGGATCTGGTTGACCTTGAGCCCGCGGTAGTCGGTGAGCACCGCCACCTTGGCCTTCTTCAACTTTTCGGTCAGCAGGTCGACCTGCTCGACCTTCTGCTCTCTCCTCGCTCTTGGCAAAAGAAAAATCCTCCCTGCCCGCATATGTCGAGGCAGGAAGGATCCAACGTCCTTCACTTCTGGCTCGCCTCGGTAGGAAATTAAGCGTCGCTTCACGCGGCGCACCTACTGTCTAGGGCAGATCGCGAATTATACGGAGTTCGCTTTCTCCCAGTCCTCGCGCAGGACCTCAGTGAGGATGTGGTCGCGCCAGCGCCCATCGACGAACATATCCGCGCGGTGCCGGCCCACCTCGCGGTAGCCCGCGGCCGCTTGCGCCTTCGCGCTGGCATCGTTGCCGTCGAGATACGCCGACTTGAGCTTGCGCAGCGGCAGCTGCGTGAACGCGTACCGCGCGCGCAGCTGCATGAGCTCGCGACCGAGTCCCTTCCCCCACACCGACTTGTCGCCGATGACGGTTCCAGTGGTCCCGGAACCGTTCTTCCAGTCGATCGCGTGGATTGCCGTCGTGCCGACCACGCGCCCCTCGTACTCGATGACCCAGACGACCTCGTTCGGGTCGCGGGCCATCTTGTCCAGCCACTCCCGCTCCATTTCGATGCTCGGCGGATTGCGTACGAAGAGGAGGCGCGTCACCTCCATGTCCTCGAACCAGGTGATCATCACCTCTGCGTCCTCGGGTTTCGGTGGGCGCAGGCGAACGAGCTTGCCCTGGATGACCGGCCCGTACATGGCCGGAAAGAGTAAGCGGCTTTAGCTCGGGGTGTGGAGCTTCGCGGCTTCCTTGACGTCGACGGGGACGGACGGTCCCTGTGTCGCCGCCAGGTAGAAGGAGCGGAGGTACTGGCCCTTCGAAGTCGATGGCTTGTTGCGGATCAGCGCGTCGACCAGCGCCGTGAGGTTCTGGTGCAGTTGGCTGCGGTCGAACGACACCTTGCCGATGGGTGCGTGGACGATGCCGAATTTGTCCGTCCGGAATTCGACCTTGCCGCCCTTGACCTCGCGCACGGCGCGGCCGACGTCATTGGTTACGGTCCCCGACTTGGGGTTCGGCATGAGGCCGCGGGGACCGAGGATCTTGCCCAACGGCCCAACCCGGGACATCAGATCCGGCGTCGCGATGGCGGCGTCGAAGTCGGTCCAGCCTTCGGAAACCTTCTTGACGAGATCCTCGCCACCCACGAAATCCGCGCCGGCCTCCTGCGCTTCGCGAGCCCTGTCACCCGCCGCGAAGACAGCCACGCGCACCTTCTTGCCTGTGCCGTTCGGCAGGACCACCGACCCGCGGACCATCTGCTCAGCGTGCCGAGGGTCGACCCCGAGCCGGATGTGAGCCTCGACCGTGGCGTCGAATTTGGAGATCGATGTGTCCTTTGCGAGCGCAACCGCCTCTTCGGTGGTGAGACCGCCGTTGCCGTTCGCCGCCACTGCCGCCTCGACCTTCTTGGCCGCCTCGATGTATTTCTTCCCGTGTCTCTTCGGCACGACTATTCGATGACCTCGAGTCCCATCGACCGCGCAGTGCCTTCGATCATCTTCATCGCGGCTTCCGTCTCGTAAGCGTTGAGGTCCTTCCGTTTCGTCTCGACGATCTGCCGGATCTGCTGCTTGGTCACGCGGCCGATCTTGTCGCGGTTTGGTTTCGGCGATCCCTTCTCGACACCCGCGGCGCGCTTGAGCAGGTTCACGGTCGGCGGCGTTTTGAGGACGAACGTGAAAGTGCGGTCCTCGAAGATCGTGATCTCCGCGGGAACGACATCGCCGGCCTGAGCAGCAGTGCGCTCGTTGTAGGCCTTGGTGAATTCCATGATGTTGATGCCGTGCGGGCCGAGCGCGGTGCCGACCGGAGGCGCTGGCGTGGCGCGGCCGGCCTGGAGCTCCAGCTTGAGGACCGTCCGAATCTTCTTCTTGCTCATCGGGCTACTTAATGAACCTTCTCGACCTGGAGAAGGTCGAGCTCGACCGGCGTCTCACGGCCGAACATGTTGACCAGCACCTTGAGCTTGCCCTTCTCGGGGTTGATCTCGTCGACCTTGCCGTGGAAGTCGGTGAACGGTCCATCGACCACGCGCACGGACTCGCCGACCTGGAACTCGACGCGGATCTTCGGCGCTTCCTGCTTCATCTGCTTCTGGATCGCGCGAACCTCTTTTTCCTGAAGCGGGACCGGGCTGTTGGCCGAGCCCACGAAGCTGGTCACGCCAGGAGTGTTGCGCACGACGAACCACGAGTCGTTGGACATCACCATCCGGACCAGGATGTAGCCCGGGAAGATGCGCTTCTGGACGTGGCGGCGCTTGCCGTCCTTGATCTCGATCTCGTCTTCCATGGGGACGAGCACCTGGAGGATCTTGTCCTGCATGTCCATGGACTCGATCCTCTTCTCGAGGTTCTTCTTGACCTTCTCTTCGTGGCCCGAGTAGGCGTGGACCACGTACCACTGGGCATCCTGGTCAGGAGTCGGCGACTGCGACGTCTTCTCGACCGCCATCAGTGGCCTGCGGGGTAGATGAAGCGGCGAGCCGCCTCACCGAGGAGATAGTCCGTACCGCCGATGAAAATGCCAAGCACGATGACGGTGAAGATCACTACGAGGGTGTAGCGGTACAGCTCACCCCAGGTCGGCCAGACCACCTTGCGGAGCTCGTCGAAAACCTCACGCAGAAATTGGCCGGCACCACCTCGAGAGGTGGGCTCGGTCCGCTTCCGTGCTGTTACAGCCACGTGTCTACTTGGTCTCCTTGTGCGCTGTGTGCTTTTGGCACCAACGACAGTATTTGCTGAGCTCCAGGCGATCTGGGTCATTCTTCTTGTTCTTAAGGGTCGTGTAGTTGCGGCGCTTACAGACTCCGCAGGCGAGGGTGATGATGTCTTCCATAGTCAAAATTCCTGGGCTGAAAAAGAAAAAAGCCTAGGTTACCTAGGCGATGTCAATAGTAGCAGAGGGAGTTCTCGGGCCAGCAGCGTTCGCCCGAATACACTCTCGCCAGTGACGTCGGAGCGGCTCGTCCGCATCCAGCGCTGGTACCTCCGCAGCGGGTTGTTCCTGCTGCCCCTGGCCTATTCGTGGGGCACCTACGACCGTTATGTGCTGCCGAAGGTGATGGTCGCCCGGGTCCTCGTGTTCGGGTTGCTGATCCTGCTGGCGGCACGCGCGCTGGCCGACCGCGCCTTCGTCCTCAAACGCACCTCCGTCGACCTGCCCCTGCTCATGTTCATTGCGTCGGCCGTCCTTTCGACGATATTCGCGGAGAACCAGAACGCCGCCCTATTCGGCATCTACTCGCGCTACGACGGGCTGGTGACGATCCTTACCTACGCCGCCCTGTTCTGGCTGTCGATCCAGACCATAGACGGCCCGAACGAAGCGCGCGCGTTGTTCCGCGTCCTTCTCGCCAGCGGCTATGTGGTGGCGGCGATCGCGATCGTCCAGGGGGTGACCGACTCCCTGCGCCAGGAGACACTCGTCCCCGCCTTCGGGACGCTCGGGCAGCAGAACGTCCTCGGCGCGTTCCTCGCCCTCCTTCTCCCGCTCGCCTACAAGGAGCTCGTCGAGGCGAAACGGTGGAGCGGGCGAGTCCTGGCCCTTAACGCGCTGGCGGTATTGAGCCTTGCGCTGCTGCTCACGTTCAGCCGCAGCGCCTGGCTTGGCACGGCGGTCGCGGCAGTCATCGTTCTGACAGGCACCCAGCGCTCCCCCGCACGGCTTGGCGTTGTCGCGGCGGCGGCCCTGATCGTGGCCGGTGTCGCCCTCGCCGGCCTGAGCGCGGCGGGCGGCCAGCAGATCGTGCACTCCCTCCAGGCGCGCGCGGGCACGATCTTCGACCCCGGCGCCTGGGCGCCAAGACCTGCAATCTGGCGCGACACTCTCAACCTGATCGCCGCCCGACCGGTGCTGGGCTTCGGACCCGACAACTTCGGCCTCGTCTATCCCCGCTTCCAGGCTGCGGACTTTGGCCTGGGAGTCGACAAGGCGCATGCGGAGACCCTGCAGGTCGCGGCCACCCAGGGCCTTGTGGGCCTCGCCGCCTACCTTTATCTACTGGCGGCGTTCGTACGCGCCTTCTGGCGCGGCCGGCGTCGCGAGGGAGTGGTGCTGATCTTCGCCGGGTGGGCCGCCTATCAGGTCACCCTCCAGCTCAACTTCTCCGCCCTGGCCGCAGCCTTTCCCTTCTGGGTCTTCGCGGCTGCCGCGATCCATTCGTGGGGGGATCCGGCGGTTGCAACGCCAGTGCCAATTCGCGGGCGAGCCTGGCCGGCCGTCGTGGGAGCGGCGATCGCGGTGGCCGTCGGCGTAGCGCTGGTCTCGACGGTCTTTCCATACCTCGCCGACGCGCACCTGCTCAACGCCGTAACCGCCGACTACTCTCGCGACGTGGGTCGAGCGCAGGTCGAAGCGAGGGCAGCGCGGACCCTGTGGCCGATCGAGAGCGTGTATGCCGTCGAGGTCGGCAACACCGCGTTCGAACGTGGCGATTGGGCGTCGGCACGCATCGCTTACGGGAATGCCGCACGACTCGGCACGTACAACCCGCTGGTTTACAGGAACCTTGCCCTGGCCGATCGCAACCTTGGGCTCCTTTCCGAGGGAAAAGCAGCAGCGCGGAAGGCTGTGGAGCTGGATCGTTTCGACCCGGCCAACCGGGCGCTGCTCGCGGAGTTTGGAGGCGCACCGTAACCGTCTTGGCACGTGGAGCGATGTAGTGGCATGAGCATCCTGCGTCCGGTGATCGCGAGGCTGCAGTCGTTCCGCGACCGGCCTGTCGTAGCGGCGGTCCTGGTCAGCGCCATCACGCTTGTGCTGGTCGGCGGCGTGGTGCTCTCCACCACCTCGCTGGGGTGCGGCCCCGCCAACAGGCTCGGGATCAAAGGCCTCAGCCACTGCAAGACAACCTCGAATCTGATCGCGCTCAACCCAAGTCCGGGACCGACTCCCACTGCGGTTCCCACCGACAATTCGCCCTACTCCCCACCGGCCACCCCGCCCTACTCGCCGCCCGCGTCACCGCCCAACAACCCGCCCACCGGACCTATCCCACCGACCACCGGGCCGGCTTCGGGCGCCTATCCCCCATTCGCGGCACCCGCCAGCGGTCCCGGGGGCGGCTCAATCCCAAGTCTGGCTCTCAGCTGCCGGCTACCGGTTTACGTCGGACCACCTGGAAGCGGCGGCTTCATCACGAACCCCGGAGGCACCTTTATCGCCGACCCCACGAGCGCGGTCACGTTGCCGCCAGGGCAGCAGCCTTCGCCGTCGCCCAATGGCTACGGGTACGGGTACGGGCCGGCCTACATCGGCATGACCTATGACGGAGCGTTCAAGCGTTGGCTGCCTGTGCCTCACACATGGGTCTCTCCGGATGGCGCCCATTACGCGCACGCATCGCCCGACTCGATCTACATCGAGGACGTGGCGGCGGGAACGTCTATCGAGGTGGGACAGGGCCAGGCCTGGGCTGTCGTCGGCGTCTGGCCGCAGGGCGTCTACGCCACGGTTGTCAACCAGGCAGGACTCTGGTTGTTCCCCTACTCCGGACCCGGCAAGCAGATAGCGACCACCGGTTTCTGGCAGATCGCGTCGGGCACGGCTGCCTATGGAACCGCGACGTCTGCCGTGCCACAGGGTATCGAGAACACGATCATCCGGCTCGACCTCAAGTCCGGGGTCATCACCAACTGGTTCACGCGCAAAGGCGCGCAGGGCTTTGCCGTCGCCCTGGATGCGCAGGGCTATCCCGTGATCCAGGCCACGTACTTCGTCCAGGCGAATCAGGGCGCCACCGAGATGTGGGACGCAACGAGTGCAACCAGCGCCATCCCAATTTTCGGCACGACGGTTGGCATGTACCCAACGGGCCCCCCACTGGCCGACGGCCACGGTATCTGGTTCCCGATGTCTTACAACGTCCCAAATGGTCCGGGGAGCACGGGACTGGCGCTCTATGTCCCGGGGTCAGGGCTTTACTGGATGTCGAGCCTCACGGTCCAGCTGGCTGGAGGCTGTTCGTAGAGCGTCGGCCCATATCATCAGCAGGTGCCGACGACTTCAAAGATCGCCGTCCTGCATGGTGACCAGACCGGCGAGGAGCTGCTGCAGCAGGCGGTAAGACTGCTCGAGCCGGGCGTCATCGGCTTCAAAGTCGAACTCCTTGACTTCGACCTTTCGCTGGAGCGGCGGCGCGAGACCCGCAACCAGGCCGTGCTCGACGCCGCCGCCGCGCTCCGCGAGTGCGGGTATGGCCTGAAGGCAGCGACCATCACCCCCGAAGGGGCGGGCGATGTCGGCAGCCCCAACGCCATCCTTCGCAAGCAGATCGATGGCCGCGTGATCGTGCGCACCGGGCGCCGGATCCCCGGCGTCAGGCCGCTGGCCGGGGTCCACGCCCCGATCTCTGTCATTCGCATGGCTGTTGACGATGCGTACGGCGCGAAAGAGTGGCGCGAAGGGCACGGACTCGATGAGTGGGCGTACCGCACGGAGAAGATCAGCAGGCGCACCTCGCGGATCGTCGCCGAGTACGCATTCACACATGCAAAGAGAATCGACGCCAAGGTTTTCGGAGGCCCGAAGTTCACGGTCAGCCCGGTGTACGAAGGGATGTTCAAAGAAGAGCTCGACGCTGCCGCGCAGCGTCACCCCGAGGTGCGCTACGACCCGCAGCTCATCGACGCCACCTATGCGCTGCTTCTCGCCACCACGGGTGAGTCGCTCGTCATCCCGGCGCTCAACCGCGACGGTGACACGCTCTCCGACCTGGTGATGCAGATGTTCGGAACCATTGCCGGGGCCGAGTCGGTGTTGCTGTCCTTCAATGATGAAGGCGAGATCGCGGTCGCCATGACCGAAGCCCCGCACGGAACCGCACCTTCCCTCCAGGGCAAGAACGTCGCCAACCCGATGGCGATGATCCTCGCCGTGGCTTCGCTGCTCGGCTACATGAAAGGCGATCCGCCTCACCGAGCGTCTCGCTCCATCTACGAGGCCGCTCTGGAGACGGTGTCCGACGGCATCCGAACCGCGGACCTCGGCGGCCAGGCGTCGACGACGGATTTCGCGGACGAGGTGATAAGACGGGTGCGCACCAAGATCGACGTTTGGAGCGCCCTTGCCGACATCGAGAGATAAGGCGCCGCCAGTCGACGTGATTCGTTATCTCGCCCTCGGCGATTCCTACACAATCGGCACCGGCGCCTCGAAACCGGCGCGCAACTATCCCTCGATCCTGGCCAACCGCGTAGCCGAGGCGACAGGCCGCAGAGTCGACCTGACCAACCCGGCCGTCAACGGCTTCACCACGCTGGACCTGATCGATGCCGAGTTGAAATACGTTCGCCGACTCATGCCGCAGCTCATCAGCATCCTCATCGGCGTCAACGACCTCGTGCAGGGCCGCACGCCGGAGGAATACACCGCCTCGCTTCGGAAGATCTACGACGAGATCGCGGGACTCCAGCTGCCGGCGGGTCGGGCCGTCGCCATCTCGCTTCCCAACTGGTCGACCGTGCCGGCTGCGCGCGACTTCGGCGACCCCTCACGCCTGCGCCGGCTAACCGATGCGTTCAACGCCATCGCGAGGAACGAGGCTGTGAGCCGGACCTTCACATGGATCGACATATCGGCGGCGAGCATGGACGGCGCCACGACCAAGGGCTGGGTCTCGAGCGACCGCCTGCATCCCGGCGACCCCCAGTACGCGGCATGGGCGGACGTCATCTGGGGCGTGGTGAAGGGGAGCTGGACCGCGGTCTGACTGCTAGACCGTGATTCGCTTGAACGACTCGGCGTAGCGGTACCCGGCCTTCTTCCCCATCTCGCGGTGGCGCTTGCGCATGAACTTCTCAAAGTCCCATGTGCGTCCCGGCTTGGCCACCTGGCTCTTGTGCTTCTTCAGCGCCTCGATCTTGAGATCGAGCGTCGGCGTGATGTCGACCAGGTAGTCGCCCGCCGCCCAGTACGGAATCCACACCTCTTTGACGACGTGCGGCTCATAGCCTTCTTTGAGCAGGCTTCGAAAAGCACGCGGGTTGCGCGAGTCAGGGTAGACGGCGGCAAGGGTTGCCTCGCCGACTGCAAGGTGGTCGGGATGCGATCCGCCCATCGGCATGTCGATCGCACGACCCGGAAGGTGAGTGATCACGAGGTCGGGCTTGTGCTTCCGGATCATGCGCACGATGTCGTGCCGAAGCTTCAGGTCAGGCGACAGGTGGCCATCCTTGTAACCCAGAAACTCGACCTTCTTGACGCCGAGGACCTTCGCAGCTGCACGCTGTTCCTTTTCGCGGATGGCGGTCAACTCTGAATCCTTCTGTTTGGGATCCTCACCGCCTTGTGAACCATCGGTGACGATCACATACGTGACCTTCGCTCCATCCTTGGCGAGTTTCGCCACCGAGCCGCCGGCGCTGAATTCCGGATCGTCCGGATGGGCCGAAACCACGAGGACGCGATCGAACTTCGGTCCCTTTCCGTTGCTGGATGCCGCGCGCCTGCTCGTTTTCTTCTTTTTCGCCACCAGCTCAGATTACGGAATTCGCGTCTTCGACTAGCGACGCGACTTCCCCGTAGAGGCAAGAGATGCGAGCGGGATTGCGGTCTGGAGAGGACGCCACAGCACCTCCAGCTGCTCGAGGCTGAGACGGGCGCGCGACCCGATCACACGCCCGCCGAACGCAACGGTCTTCGCCGCCGCCCATCCTTCGCTGCCGCTAACACGCATCGGCACCGTCACCACAGCCGCAAGCGCGGCAGCCTCCTCCGCCGTCCGCGCTCCGCTGTCGGCGGCAGCTTTCGACAGCGCGCTCGAGACATCGTCCGCCATCTTCCAGGGCTGGGCCAGCAGGGCGCATTGATTCGCGCTGAGACGTCCGATGGCGCTCACGTACCGAATCACGGGGGCTCCTAGAGACCTCGTGTTGGTGACGGGGATGGCCGAGGCAAAAGGCGCGTAAGAAACAGCGAACTTGATCGGAGTCAGATGCGGCCTTCGCACCAGCGCGGACGCTGCCTGCCATGCCGCCACCGCCTCATCGTCCGGGCGGCTCTCGAGAAAGTCGTGCAGCGCAGCGCCGGCCTGGACGAGCGGACCGACCACATCCTGATTGACCGCAGGGATCGACTCCGCGACCCTGACCCAATCGCCGGTGTTCAGCGCCGCGACTATGTGCGCGAAGCCGTTGACGTCGACGTAATCGAGCTGGACGACGTCTCCAAACGCACCGTATCCCTGCATCGACTCGGCATGGGTCAGCTGTCGCTTCGCGGCAACGGCGACGGCTGCGCGCTCGACGGCAGCGAACGCGCGACAACGCGTGAACATATCGAGCTCGCCGGTTCCCTTGATCGCAGCGAGCAGTGACCGCACCACGCCTGCGGGTTCGGTGTCTCCTTGCCTTGTGACTGTGGCGACCAGCTTGGAGCGGTCGAGCACGCGCAGCCATTGGATTGGCGACAGATCAACCACCGCTTTGATGAAGGTCGCAACCTCCGGGCTGTTCGGTCCATAAGGACCTGATGCCTTTGGCGCCGCGGCGCGCCTGGTCGCCTTCGGCGCGACCGCTTGCAACCGCGTTCCCACCGCCTTGGCCGCCGGTTCCTCGACAGTCGCGAGCGGAATAGCCGCTTCGAGTGGGGCCCACAGCGTCTCGACTTGCTCTTTGCTCAAGTGGCCGCGTGCCCCCAGAACGCGGCCCCCATGCACCACGGTCTTGACCGCCGCCCAGCCCGGGTCGCCGGCGAGATGCGGCGGGATCGTCCTCATAGCGAGGAGCGCCGCGGCCGCCTCGGGCTTGATGTAGCGGGTCTTGGTCACGACGCCAAGGAGTGTTCGCGAGGATTCGTGGTCGAGGCGCCATGGGCGGGCGAGCAGCTCGCACCGCTGTTTGTTCAGCGCCTCGATGGCGACGAGAAATCGCATCGTGACCGCGTCGAGCAAGTCGAATCCGGACACGGGGATGACGGTGATGAAGGGCGCGTAGTGGGCGGCGAACTTCAACGCCGAATGGTGCTCGCGCATGACCAGCGCCGACAAGGCCGACCAGGCCGCCGCCACCTTCTCGTCGCTTTGCTTGTCCATCGCTTCCAGCAGGCCTTCGCCGGCCTTCGACATCGGCTCCGACAGGCGCCCGTTGGTGCCGGCGATGGCGGCAAGGATCCGCTCGCGTGACTGCGTGACCTGGCCGGCATCCTCCTTGGTGACCGTGGAAACCAAACGGCGGGCCGTGAGCACCTGTCGCCACTGAAAGGCGGTCAGCAGCTTGACGGCCTGGATGAACGCGTCGACCTCTGCCGTGTTCTCGCCGAAACGCCGCGAGGCGTCGTCGTTGGTTCGAATGATGCGGCCAAGAAGGCCGCGCGTGGCGGGCGCCATCTGGCCTAGCTTAGGTGAGCGGCCTAGCGTGCTCGCCCTAAACGATCTCCACCTTCAAGAGGTTGGTCTGGCCGGGCCGGCCGACGGGCACCCCAGCCACAACCACCACGCGGTCGCCCGACCGAACGAGTCCGCTGCGGACGGCCGCTTCGGTGGCGTTGGAGACCATCTGGTCGGTATCGCGTCCCGGGCTGACCAGCAGCGGGATGACGCCGGCGTAGAGCGCGGTCTTCCGAAGGACGTCCTCATGCGGGCTGGCCGCGATAACCGGGACGCGCGGCCTGGCCTTGCTGCACCGCAGGGCGGTGGTGCCTGATTCGGTGAACGCGATGATCACCCGCGCGTGCAGCTCGTTCGCGCTGGCCGCGGCCGCGTGCGCGATCGCGCTCCCCACCTCACCTGGCTCCCGCCAGATCTGTCGCTCGCGCGCGAACGCAGGATGACGCTGGGTCGATAGGCAGATGCGCGCCATCGCACGCACCGCCTCAACGGGGTGCGCGCCAACCGAGGTTTCCTGCGAGAGCATCACCGCATCGGTTCCGTCCCAGATCGCGTTCGCGACGTCCGAGGTTTCGGCGCGCGTCGGCCTGTTGGAGGTGACCATCGACTCGAGCATCTCTGTCGCGGTGATTACGGGCTTTCCGGCCCGGTTGGCCCGGTCGATCACGTCCTTCTGCACGGCGGGCAGCTCCCCCAGCTTCAGCTCCACACCGAGGTCTCCGCGCGCCACCATGACCGCGTCGGCGACCTCGAGGATCTTGTCCAGGTTGCGGATCGCTTCGAGCTTCTCGAGCTTCGCGATGACCGGGGCTTTGGATCCGAGCGCCCCCAGGCTTTTTCGGCAGGCCAGGATGTCCTCGGGCCGGCGGACGAACGACAGCGCGAGATAGTCGACGCCAAGCTCGACCGCGAACTTCAGGTCTTCGATGTCCTTCTCGGTGAGTGCCGGCAGCGGCAGCGGCCGTCCCGGTACGCTCACGCCCTTTCGCTCGCCAAGCAGCCCGCCGCGCACAACCGAGCATTCCGCCCGGCCTTTCGACGTCGAGCGCACGACCAGCTCGATGCGTCCATCGTCGATGAGGACCCGATCGCCCGGGCGCAGGGCGTCTACCAGCTCGGGATGGCTGACCTCGATCTCGTTAGCCGCGCGCCGCGGCCCGCCCACGAGCACGACCTTGCGGCCTCGGGCCAGCCTCATGAATGCCGTATCGAGCGGGCCGGTGCGGATCTTCGGACCCTGGAGGTCGCCCAGAATGGCGACCGGCCGGCCGATGGTCTCCGCCGCGGCTCTCACGTCCTCGGCGACCTGGCGGTGGGTTGGATGGTCGCCGTGCGAGAAGTTGAGCCGGGCGACATCCATGCCCGCCTGCACCATCGTCCGCAAGGTCGCGGGCGACGAGCTCGAGGGTCCGATCGTGCAGACGATGCGCGTGCGCCGAATCA
>DASVEP010000012.1:0-19248 GCA_036380475.1 Candidatus Dormiibacterota bacterium | reverse complement strand
CAAGAACACGCTGGTCATGACCGTCGACCCGTTTCGCAAGCTGTCACCGAGCACGCTGAAGCAGATCCGCGCCGGAGCAGAGATCATCGCTGGTGCGCTCGGCCTCACGGAGGCCGTGGTCAAGGTCGCCTAGCGTCTCTTCAGGTTGTGCGCGGGACGCCGTCGACCACCCTGAGCTGGGCGTCACGCTGCCGGAGCAGGCGATTCCGGCGCCAGCGCTCTCGCAACAGCGACATGCCCCACGCGGCGACCGCGATTGCGGCGGTGGCGGCCTGAATGCCGGCGACGGCGTAAAACGCGGCTTCGATGCCGAGGCCACGCGTCCTCAGGCCCAGCGCAAGGATTCCTGCACCAAATCCTATTAGCGGTCTAACCGCCCATGAGTCGGGAAGCATGCGTCGATCGGCGAGCACCAGCCCCGCCACAAACCATGTCGGACCGCTGTCGAGCTGGAACGAGAAATCCCAGTGATACAGGTAGATCGGCACCAGGGCTCCGAGCAGGAATGCAACCAAGACGACAAGGCTCAGGCGGCGTGCGTACGCCAACCATGCGATCGCGATCGCCACCGCGAGCAGGGACGTGGCGAAGACTGGACCCGCCACATTGCCGACGTACAGACGGATTGGATCGATAGGTGCGGCCTGCGGGCCGAAATAGTGGTACCAGAGCCAGATCGGGTCGGCGAATGACTTGCCGGTGACCGGGTTGAGGTACGCGAAGGGCGCCCCTCTGGTAATGAGCGCGACCGCGCCATATGCGAGCAGCCCGGACTGAGCGCGGATGGCCGGGACATACCGAGCGCGGACCAGCTCGAGCATCACCGCGAGGGCCGCGATGGCGATCGTCACACCCAGCGGCGCGCCGGCACCGACAAGCGCAACGCCGACGATCGCCGCGATCAGCGGGCTCGCCTGTGGACGCGGCAGCTGCCGTCGCCAGAGCAGGTAAGCGAGGATCTGGCCGCCGGCGCCAAAAGCCGCCGCGATACCCAGCATCTCCGCCGCGGGGAGCTTGAAGATGATGAGACCCGCAGCAACCGGTGGAACCAGCGCGATCCCGATCGTCAGGTCATCCGGTAGGGAAGCCGGATTGAAAGCGGCCCGGTCAAGCCAAGCCCCGGCGCGAGCCAGCACTCCTGGATTGTAGGGATCGGCGGCCGGCCTCCGCCTCTGGGCAGGATCGGCGCTGACCCCTCACGCTGCGATAATCGGCACGCTCGTGTCGCTCTCCAGTCGACGTCTTGCCGCGACGCTGGCGGCCGTGTTCGGGGGTCTGATCGCCAGTTCCCTCGCGTTTGCAGCGACCCTTCCCGACTCGACGTGGGTCGCTCTCCCTGCGCTGCCGCAACAAGGACAGTCGCCCGTCTTTGCTTTGGCCGTCGATCCCACGAACGACAAGGCGTTGCTTGCAGGCAACGCGAAAGGCTCATTGCTGAGATCGCCTGACGGCGGCTTGACCTGGACCACGGTGCACTCGGGCCGCGCTCCAGTGACCACGATCTCGTTCAGCCCATTCACGCGTGACGTTGTCCTTGCCGGCACACGCGGAGCCGGTGCTTTGATCAGCACCGATGGGGGTTCGAGGTGGACGGCTGCTACGGGCCTCGACGGACGCGACGTTCGCGTCTTCGGTTTTGCCCTGACGATGTTTGCGGCGGGGACGGACAACGGCGTGTTCATCAGCTCGGATGGCGCCGATTGGACGCAATCTGGACTGTCGAAAATCAGCATCGACGCGCTGGCGGTGCTGGCGATCCATTCTCCTGTGCACCTTCTCGCCGGCAGCGACACATCGACGGCCGCGGCCGGTCCGCCCGTGTACGACAGCGCCGACGGCGGCGCCACCTGGGCATCTGCCACGCCTCCGATCAGCGGCACAGTCGTGTCGCGCCTGGTCGCAGGTCCGCTGCCGCCGACGGGCAATGTGAGGCCGCTGCTGGCTGGTACGAACGCCGGCCTGTTCGCGTCCGTCGACAACGGCGCCACCTTCACGCCACTCAGCGGCGGCGATCTGCTGCCGTCCACCGATTACACGCAGGTGGCCTTCGTCTCCGACCATTACGATCGCCTGTACGTCGCGAGCGATGGTGGAGGCTCGCGATCCGGGGGCCTTTGGTCCACGCGCGATGCGGGTCGTACCTTCAGCTCGCTGATACCGCCGATCCCGTCGGTCACGGCGCTGGCGGTGTCGAACGAAGACCTGCCGATTCTCTACGTGGCGACCTTCCGAGCGTCGGATCACACGTCCGCGCTGTGGGTCTACCACGACACAGGATCACCACCCCAGGGCCCAGTCGTGTCCGGCACGCCCACCGCCAGCGGCGGTCGAATCGGGCCCACCAACCGCAGCGGGTTGTTTGATTTCCTGCGAGTGCTGTCTTCCTCACAGACGCCGTACATCGCGCTGGGAGCGGTTGCGCTGCTCGTTCTTCTGCTCGCGGCCATCTCGCATTTTCGGGGCAGCCGTAGGTAGACTCGCTGCTCAATGACGTCACCCCACGTACGACTCAAAGAGCTGGGCGTCGAACTGCCGTCGCCGCCCGCCGCCGTGGCCTCCTACGTGCCCACCAGGCTCGTGCCGATCGGCGAGAGCAGGTCATTGCTCTACATCTCCGGGCAGATATCGACGCAGGCGGGGACGCGCCTGACCGGTCGCTGCCCGGACGAAGTGTCGGTCGAGCAGGCCCAGGTGGCGGCACGCGCGTGCGCGCTCAACCTGCTCGCACAGATGGAGGCTGCCGCCGGACTCGACAATGTCGAGCAGGTGCTGCAGCTGACAGGCTTCGTGCTTTCAACCGATGACTTCGGCGATCAGCCGAAGGTCATGAACAGCGCTTCGGATCTGCTCGTCGAGGTGCTTGGCGAGGCGGGCAGGCACACTCGGGCTGCGCTGGGCACCAGTGCCCTGCCCTTTTCCGTGACGGTCGAGATTGCAGCGGTCGCGGTTGTCCGCACCGGCTGAAACGGAGCGGGCTCAAACCCGCAGGCCGCGCCTGATTCTTGTCGGAAGCGTCCTTTACCTGGCGCTGATCTTTGGCGTCATGCTGTGGCGCGGCATCTCGATCGAGCCCGAGTGGGTGGTCCTGGCGCTGCTGGTTATCGCTGTCGCCCTCGGCCGCGGCCGTTCATTCATCGTCGACTGGGCTCCGTTCCTACTTCTGTTCTTTGCATACGAAGCGATGCGTGGTTTCGCCGGGAACACAGGCTTTGCTCCGCATGACCTCTCGGGTTTGGAGCGTGCGCTGTTTGCGGGGACGCTGCCAACTCTCACCCTGCAGCACGCGTTTTACCGATCCGACGTCGTCAGTCCGCAAGACCTTCTGGCGATGTTCTTCTACTTCATGCACTTCCCGCTCCCGATCGTCGTCGGGTTCATCTTCTGGGTCCGCAGCCGCGTCCACTACAGGCGCTTCATCGCATCGCTGCTTCTTATGGCAATGCTTGCGTTCATCACCTACCTGTTCTGGCCATCGGCCCCGCCCTGGTATCAGTTCCAGGCGAGCACCGCGAGCGGAGAGGAGACGGTCCACAAGATTCTCAACGAGACCGTCGACAAGCTATGGGGCCCAAACTACTGGGTCTCGCCGCTGTATTCGCACCTCAATCCCAACAAGTTCGCTGCGTTTCCTTCCCTGCACGCCGCCTTCCCCGCGCTGGCCGCCGTGTACGCATGGCGAAGGTACCGATGGTTATCCGTCGCCCTCATCGCATGGACGCTCGCCGTCGCGCTGAGCATCGTCTATCTCGGAGAGCACTACGTCGTCGATATCCTCGACGGTCTGGTCTACGTTGCGGTGGCGACGGTGATCGTCGAGGCGGTGACGAGGTGGCGATCAGGCCACGCCGCGCCTTCTACGCCTGCCAAACCTTCCGCATGATCGCGCGGGCGAGCTTGTCGGGGTCGTGGTGCGATGGAATGCGGACGTTGACCACGTCCGCCGGGATGAATCGCACCTCAGGGTGCTTGGCCGAATCTTCCGACCTGAGCACGACCTGAGTCTGTCCGCCTGTGGGCGTGTGTGCGTGGTTGGAGTTGACGAGCACGAAGTCGAAGATGTTCGAACCCACGTGCTCGTGGATGACCCGCAGATAGTCGTCGACGTTGTAGCCGTCGGTCTCGCCGCTCTGTGATGCGAGGTTGCAAACGAGGACTTTCAGCGCTGGCGACGCCTTGATCGCCTCGACCATCCCCTCGACGAGAAGGTTCGGCAGGATCGACGTATAGAGCGAGCCCGGGCCGATCACGACCAGCTCTGCGTTCAAAATCGCCTGCGCCGCTTCTGGGTTCGCCTGTGCCCCGTCGGGCTTCAAGAAGACGTGGCTGATGGGTTCATGCTGCTTGGGGATCTTTGACTCACCTTCGACGGACCGTCCGTTCATCGAAGCGACGAGCGTCACATCCTGCAGGGTCGAAGGCAGGATCGTGCCCTTGACCGCCAGCACCTTTCCCGACTCGCGCAGTGCATGTTCGAAGTTTCCGGTGACGTCGGCCATCGCCATGATGAAAAGGTTCCCGAAGGAATGGCCGTTGAGCGAGCCTTCCTTGAAACGGTGATCGAAGAGTTGCTTCATCAGAGGCTCTGCATCGGCGAGCGCGATGAGACATTGGCGGAAGTCGCCTGGCGGCAGGATGCGGTACTCGTCGCGAAGCCTTCCGGAAGAGCCGCCGTCGTCGGCCACGGTCACGATGGCCGAGAGGTTTGAGGTGTAGATCTTGAGCCCGCGGAGCAGTGCGCTGAGCCCCGTGCCGCCGCCGATGGCGACAATTCGAGGCCCGCGACCCTTCAGCCTGAACGCATGAATGACATCGACGATGCTGCTGGTCGAGTTGCCCGGTAGAAACGGACCAAGCACCGATTGAGTGAGCTTCACGTAGCTGTAGATCAAGAGCCCGACCCCGAGAGTGCCGAAGATCACGGCGCGCAGCCAGTGGGGAAGGAACTGGAGGGTGATGTAGTAGAACTGGGCCGGCAGCGTCGCCGTTTCGTAGAACGCTTTCAGCACGTAAGCGAAACCGAGCACCAGCACCAGCTCCGCGAACATGAGCAGGAGGAGCCAGCGTTTGATCTCGAGACCGGGCGTGAGCCATCGCAGCCAGCGCGTGGTCGATTGCAGTCGTTTAGCCATCTACCCCGCCTGCAGCAACGGTTTCAAGACGTGCAAGGTTATCGTTGGAATACTCTTCTTTTGAAGTATGCGTACTTTGCGCGGAATACGCCGCCTGCTCCGGGTCGCGGTCGTGGGGATCGTGGTGGCCGCGGTTGCGACCGAGCTCTCCAAGCCGGAACAAGATCGTACGTGGCACGGCAAGGTGGGGGGAGTCGTTCCGTACGACTTTCGGCCACCGACGTGGGAGCGCTTTCGAACGGCCTACTGGAACCCGGACTCCGAAAGTTTGTTCAGCGACCGGGTTTTCGGTGTTGGGTGGGCCGTAAACCTTTACCAGGTCCGGCAGCTCCTCATGTCTACGATCGATCGGCTCATGGGGACCCCTCCTCCGCTCTCGATCCGGATGAGCACACGGGAGCCATCCGGGAGCAGCTCAACCCGCCCGCGAGGTCCTGAATAGCGGGGTAGCCTGCCTCGCATTCACGGGTAGGCGGCATTTCGAAGGTTGGCGACCACAGGTGTGGAAAGGTTGTGGAAAACCAGCCTGAGCAGGACCGATTTGAGCGCTGGCTAGAATAGGCGGCCGGCCCGGACCGCTTGCTTGGGGAGTGGCGCAACGGTAGCGCAGCTGACTCTGGATCAGAAGGTTGAAGGTTCGAATCCTTCCTCCCCAGCCAACAATATGTGGTCCATGGCAGCTCCCTCACCACTACATATAGCTCCCACGATTAAGGCGGCCCTACGAACCGCCCCAGGGCGCGTGCGCCGAAGGATGCGCAGCGCTACCGCGTAATCCAAGAATCAGACGCGCTACTGCCTGGTGATCCGGCCGTTGCTCCAATCACCTCACGGCGTTGTTGCGCCGTTTGCATCGTGCAGGTAGGTGAGGACTGCGGTCACACGACGACTTACCGACCGCTCTTCGGACAGACCAAGCTTCGAGAAGATCGTGTTGACGTACTTCTCGACTGAGGATTCGGACAGGTGGAGCGCACCCGCGATCGCCAGGTTCGACTTGCCCTCCGCCATCTCACGCAGCACGTCCACCTCGCGCCCGCTCAGCGAGCTCAACGGCGACCCCGCCTGCCGCGCCCGATAGTCGACCAGCCGCTCGACGACGCCCGGATCGATGACGGAACGCCCCGCCGCCACTTCTCGGAGAGCGTGAACGAGCTCGTCCAGCTCACCGACCCTCGTCTTGAGCAGGTACCCGAGCCCGTCCGTTCCATTCTTGAAGAGCTGCAGCGCATAAGCAGCATCGGAATGCTGCGACAGGACCACGACTCCGATGCCGGGGTGACGCTGGCGGATCGCGTGGGCCGCCTGGATGCCTTCCAGATGGTGGCCCGGCGGCATGCGAATGTCGGTCAGAACAACATCCGGGCGCAAGCCGTTCACGACCTCGAGCAGCTCGTCGGCGGTGCTTACCGAGGCCACGACCTCCACCTCGCCCGAGTCTTCGAGCAGGCGCCTGGTTCCCTCGCGCACGAGGTAGTTGTCCTCTGCGATCACGACGCGGAGCCGTTCAGACACTGGTCGGCGCATGCATCGGCAGATCCATCAGCAATACGGTTCCCTTCCCCGGCCGGCTCCTCAGCTCCAATCGCCCGCCCAGCGCGTCGATGCGATCTTGGAGACCGCGCAGCCCGGAGCTCTTTGCATGGCCAGGGTCGAATCCACGACCGTCGTCCTCCACCTCGACGACGAGCCGAGCGTGATCGTTCACAAAGCGGATGTCGACCCGGTTCGCCTGCGCGTGCTTCAAAACGTTCGCCAGCGCTTCCGATACGAAGAAATAGGCGGCGGCCTCCAGGTCCGGCGTGAATCGAGTACCGGGCAGTACGCCGTCCGTCCGCACATCGACCGGGATCGTCATCCGCGTTGCACGCTCGCGGACGGCTTCAACCAGGCCGCGGTCCGTGAGGATCGCGGGGTGGATGCCCCTCGCGAGCTCCTGCACGTTCTCGAGCGCCCGCTGCGCATCGAGTGATGCGTCGCGCAACGTCGCGCCGGCCAGCTCGGGGTCGCGCCGAAGTTGGTTCCGTGCCAGGCCCAGCCGTGCGAGCAGGCCCACGAGCTGCTGCTGGACGCCGTCGTGCAGATCTCGCTCCAGCCGGCGGCGGGCAACATCGTCGGCCTGGACCAGCCGCATCCTTGATGCCGCAAGCTCCTCCAGGCGGTCGGACAGCTCGGCGGTGAGCTCAGAGTTTCGAATCGAGAGCGCCGCCTGCCGCCCAAGTGTGGTCAGCAGCTCCTGGTCCGCGGGGAGATAGGTTCCCTCCAGCTTTGGCCCGCACTCGATCCGGCCGACGACCTGGGTCGCATGGACCAGTGGCGCGGTGAGGGCGGCCACCGCTCCATCGTCTGGTTCCGTGCCGGCAAGCGCCACCATCGTGGGTTGGGGACGGTTCAGGTCGACGCGAACCCAGCGAGCGCCTAGCCCGGTCTGCAGCACGGCGGCCACCGTGCCGGCCACGTCCTTGGCCGCAGTCGAGGATTCGAGCCCAGCGCCTAGCTGGCTGATCAATTGATAGCCGCCGAGCCGCCGGCCGAAGACCAACCTGTCGCCCAGCCGCTCGAGCCAGTGCCGCGCAGGCTGAAAGAACAGCGTCGCGGCGATCGTCAGGAGGATTGCGAGCTGCAGCGGCACGCGCTGTCCGATGGCGATGCCGACAGCGGTGGCCACGCCGACATAAGCCGCAGCGATCAACAGCCAGAGGACGCCATAGATGATCGAACGGCGGATGACAAGGTCGATGTCCAGCCAGCGTGGGTTCAGGATGCCGATCGCCGGCGGCACGGGTATGAGGGCGACAAGCCCGAAGAAGATCAGCCCGTCGACGAACGTGTTACCAGTCGAGGTCCCCACCAGGAACATGAGGTTCACCAACCCGTAGATCACGGCCACCCCAACCACGGCTCCTCGGATCTGGCGGCGCTGCTGCGGCCCAAAGCGCCGGTAGCGAAGGAACAGCAGAGCGATCGCAACCGCGATCGAGTACTGGAACGCATCGAGCAGGGTTGCCGCCGTCGGGCCCAGTGATCGGAGCTGCGCCACAAAGAAAGGGTTCGGGGCGCGCAGCACCCCCTGTACGAACTGGTGCGTCGTGAGGCTTTCAGATCCGGCCAGTTGGAAAGCCTGCAGCGTCACCGCGATCACGACCGCGCTGATGACGACGCGGCGTTCGTACATTCGCTGGTAGGCGCCATCGGGAAACACCGCGAACAGGGCCAGCTCGGTGCAGGGAATCGTCCAGCTGAAGGTTTGCAAGAAAAGGACTACGGCGAAATCGGCACTGGCGCCGACGGCCAGAGCGTACGCAACAGCAAAGGCGACTAATGCAAGAGAGGACGCAGCCAGCAGGCGCCGAGCTGCGCGATTGTCAGTGGCCAGCAGGAACGTACCCGCCCCGGTGACGTAGTACACGACGGCGATGCCGATGTCGCCGATATCCGACCCAACCTCTCCGCTGATCACGTGTTTGGCGACGAATACGGCGAGCGCCCCGGTACCCGGCACGAGAAACGTGAAGCGGAGCCAGCGACCGGCCACGGTGCAATCTTCGATCTCAGGCGGACTCTTGTCGCGGAGGCAGGCCGGAAAACGGCCGGCGGAAACCCGCAACGGCGGCCACAAGCGCTTTTGCGGCTGTCCGGGTGTTGCCGCGAACGCGTGATCCATAGCCTCCGGACAGCGGGCCGAACGAGCCCGTGAATCTGGACGGAGGACGAGATGCTGACGATCGGGAAGGATCCCGCGGTTGATGATCGATCCGCCGCAGTAGCGCCGCGGGAGTGGCGTCAGCTGGTGGGCAACCGGTGGGCGCTGGCCGGCGCGATCATTTACCTGCTGGAGTGGGTCGCCATAGCCGGATGGCTTGGAGCGCTCGTCGGCATTAACGGCGGCGGCGTGACGACCACCAGCAGCTCGACCGCCTCTGACATATTCCGGCAGTACTCCCACGCCGGCACGGCGGCGGCGATCGCGCTCGGCGCAGGCTGGTTCGCCCTGGTTCTGCCGGGTCGGATCCTACTGATCGCTGGCATCAGGCAGGGCCTGCGCCGATCCTGGGGCGAGAGCCCACTCGCGGACCTTGCCGTCGGTGCCATGACTGTGAGCGTGGCGATCGAGATCGCGACCTTCGCCGTCGCTGCCGGAGTCGGGCACGCCGCGACAAGCGGGGGCGACCAGCCGTCGGTGGTTACGGGCGACGCCATCTCGAACCTGCTCAACGCCAGCGTATTCAGCCCGATCGGCCTGTCGGTCCTCGCCATCTCGGTGGTCATGTTGCAGTCCCGACTGTTTCCCTGGTGGCTGAGCCTGCTTGGCGTGCTTGCAGGTGCGGCGCTGTGTATCGAGGGCGTGCTTGGTGGGGCCGGTTCGCAGATTGGCGCACACCTCTACCCGGGATTCCTCGACCCGTTCGGCGTATTTGGCTTCTGGGCTTGGATGCTCGTTACCGGAGTCCTGCTTTTTCGCGCCACCGGTAAACCACGGCAACGACGCCCTCGGCCGAACCCAACCACTCACAAGGAGGCTTGAGATGCTGAAGATCGGGGATGCCGTGAACTTCCGTCGAACGCTTGGCGGGCTCTGCCTGATCCTCGCGCCGCTGGTTCAAGTTGCCGCCCAGGCCATGAGTCCCACTGGGGCCGGCTCAGCTAGCGGCGTGCTTCAGAGCGCGGTCCAGCAAAACGCCCGATTCATACAAAGCGACTCTCTCAACATCCTTTCGGGAATCCTCTTCATTCCTGCTTTCTTTGCCATCCTCCACGTCATCCGTGGCCGCGGCGTGGTCCTGGCTCACATCGGTGTCGCGCTTGCTCTGATCGGAGTCGTGCTGTTTGTCTTCGTCAACGGTGGCGCCAACCTGATGGTTGGTCTCATGGGCTCACCCGGGATGGACCCGAGTGCGATGAACACTCTGATCTTGAAGGCGCTGGGTGGGTCGAGTCCTGTCACGCTCACGTGGCTCGGGCTCTACATGGAGGGACTCGGATACTTTCTCATCGGCATCGCAATCTGGCGTTCGAGGTTCGGTTACCGCTGGGCCGGCGCGCTCATTTCGATCTGGATCCTGGCTGCCTTCTTCAACCCTTTTCAGAGCCTCGTACCCGACGACGTGGTCGATGCGTTGGGCGTGATCGGGCTTGGGGCGATCGGCTACCGGATCCTCATGATGCGGGACTCGGAGTGGGAATTCGCCGCTGCGCCCGCGGACCGGCCGGCAACCGGGGCAGTTCCGCTCGCAGAGCCCGCAGCGGGGAGCTAGTCGCACTAGCGGCTTTTCGCGGCCGCGATGAAAGATCATCGACCGCAAGACCAGGGCCCCCGCGAAGGCTGGAGGGCGCGCACTTCGCGCCGCTTTGCGCCGTTTTAGCGCGCCAGCATCAGACGCGGTGCTGATGCGTAATCCGCTTGTCAGGCGCGCCGCCGCGGGTTAGCCGTGCCGCCCTCCTCCAATGCAGACCGCAGCAGCGCGCTCGCCGACCAGCGCATGAGCTGCACTGCCTCCTTCCTCGAGAGTCCGCCAATATCAGTGAGCCACACGAGCGCCTCGATGCCCGCGGCGCTTCTGATCGCGAGAATCAGCCGCCGAAGATCGCGTTGCGTCAATTGGCCGCGGAGCGGGAACAGGGCCTCCCCGATCCACCCGATCGCACGGCCCTTGCGCAGCGGGAGGTCGCCACGATGGCTTGGGTCGGGATCGAGTGAAAGGCGCAGCATCGTGCGCTGTTGCGATTCCGTGTCGACGATGAGGTTCAGGAATGACGTGATGACGGCATCCAGCCGAGCAGAAACATCGATCGGGGCCGTCTCGGGAAGTAGCGACCGCACATCGATCTCCGGGTGCGCTGCCACCAGCAACGCCCGCTGGTTTGGAAAGTAGCGGTAAGCCGTCGTCCGTGAAACGGAGGCCCTGGCCGCGGCCTCGTCGACCGTTGGCGTTTCGCCCTCGGTTACCAGTTCACGTGCGGCCGCCACCAGCGCGCTGCGTGTCCGCTGCTTCTGGCGTGTTCGGCCGTTGAGCTCATATGGGGTTGACATTGCCTTCAGGGTACTCTAGTCTCGTTATGGTACTAAAGTCCCATAAACGAAACTCAAGGAGACCGTGATGGCGATGACCCAGCTCGTTCCGATCGTACGTGCCGAGGGTGAGGGCGAAAAGCTGTGGTTCTACGGTGGTGGCGTGCACAAATGGCTTGCCACCAGCGCGGAGACCGGAGGCGCGTTCCTGCTCTTCGACGATGTCATGACCAGAGGCAAGACCACCCCGCTGCATTCGCACCCTGAGGTGGACGAGACCCTGTACATGCTGGAGGGCGAGATTCTGCTGAGCGTCGATGGCCTCGAGCAGACGCTCGGTCGAAGCGGCGTGGCAATGGTCCCGCGAGGCGTCCCGCACGCATTCCTGGTCACGTCAGAGAGGGCGCGCATTCTGTTCCTGGAGACTCCAGGCTCGAGCGAAAACTTCTACCGCGGCGCCAGCGAGCCGCTGACCGCAGCCCTCGAAGAGTCAGCTCCCGTCGACTTCGACCGCGTACGCGCCTCGGCGGCTCGGAACGGGGGCATCGAGATCCTCGGACCACCCCCATTCGCTAGGTGAGGATCGCCGGTAACGAGCCGCGCTAGCGCAGCGACTTGGTGCCGTAGTCGCCGAGTCCTCCCTCCAGTCGCCCGAAAGCTCGCACCGCTTGCGAGCTGACCTGCTTGACCAGGCCAGGGCCGCGGCGGCCGGCGAGCACGTTCTTGCGGACGTAGCCGACAACCGCCCGCTGCACTCCCATCAGCGCGCTGGCGACACCAATCGCTTCGATATCGTCCGGCTCGGCGCCTGCCTCGGCGGCGAGCAGCTCCGCTAGCCGGCGTGTGTATCGCGCGACGATCGTGCGCTCGTGGGCTTCGAGCGCAGGGCTCGCTGAAATAAGGTTTCCCGCGGCCGCGATCGCATCGGCCGCCTCGTCAGAGGCCAGCCGCGGCATTCCGTCCATCACCGGGCGGCGAAAGGCCTCGAGCACCGAGGTTCCAGGCGCCCGCTCACGAACGGCATCGAGGAGCCTCTCCTCGAAGAACTGCATCCCGCCATAGAAGAGGTCTTCCTTGGTCGGGAAGTAGTTGAAGACGGTCACCTCGGAGACGTTGGCGGCTCGGGCCACCTGAGCCACGGTTACCGCATCGAAACCGCGCTCGGCGAACAGGCCTCGGGCGGCGTCCGCGATCAGCTCTCGGGTCTGTCTCTTCTTGCGCTCACGCAATCCAGGCTCTGCGGCCACGGCAAGAGATGTTAGCAGGAATAGGCTTGGCGACTAAAGACTTTAATGTGCTATAAAGATATAGTCACTAAAGATATCGCCAAGGAGAAAGACCATGTCCCTCTATTCGATCGCGCTGTTCGCACACATCGTCGGAGCCCTGCTCCTCTTCGTCACTCTCACGGTTGAAGGCGTCGCCCTGCTGCAGCTGCGCCGGGCGACGACGACGGAGGCTGCTGCCGGAGCGGCCGGCTTGCTGCGCCTGAACCGAATCGTTGGTCCGCTGTCCGCGCTCGGCGTGCTGATCCCGGGCCTGTATATGAGCGCCACCTCATGGGGCTGGGTGGCATGGATCGCGGTTGCGCTCGCTTCCTGGGTCGTGATCGCGGTCCTAGGTGCCGTCAACGGAATTCGGATCCTGGCCCTGGAGCGGTCGCATGCCCTACTGACCGGAATCCAGAATCCGATGTTCCGGATCTCGTGGTCGACGAGGGTTGGAATCGCATTAGGCGTCGTCTTTCTCATGGCGGTGAAGCCCGGGACAGTCGCCGCGGTGCTCGCGATCGTAATCGCCGCAATTGCGGGAGCCACCCTCGGTACCGCCGTGTGGACGGCGCGCCGAACCCGTGAGGGCCAGGTCGCGTGAGCACCTCTGCCAAGGAAGCCACCGAGCTCCGATTACCCCGTCTTCAAGTCCCCACCGAACCAGCGCCGCGCCGTTGGACCTCGCTGGCATTCGTGGCGCTTGCACAGCTGATGGTCGCTCTTGACGCGACCATCGTCAGCATCGCCCTGCCGTCGGCGCAGAGCGCCCTGCACGCAACCGACGCTGACCGCCAGTGGGTGATCACCGCCTACACGCTCTCGTTCGGAGGGTTGCTCCTGTTGGGCGGTCGGTTCGCCGATTTCTTCGGCCGCAAGCGTACGTTCCTCGCCGGTTTGATCGGGTTTGCCCTCGCTTCGGCTCTTGGGGGCGCCGCTCCCAACTTCGCGATCCTTGTTGGGGCTCGAGCTCTGCAGGGCGCTTTCGGCGCGCTGCTTGCGCCGACGGCGCTCTCCCTGCTCGCAACCACGTTCACCGAGCCAAAGGAGCGCGCGAAGGCTTTCGCCGTCTACGGCGCCATCGCCGGCAGCGGCGCGGCGGCCGGCATGCTGCTCGGTGGCGTCCTCACCCAGTACCTGACCTGGCGCTGGTGCCTTTACGTAAACATCCCGATTGCGGTCGTCGCCGGGATCGGCGGATCGCTGGTACTCAGGGACACGGTATCCGTGGCGAAACCTCGCTTCGATGTGCTCGGCGTCTTGCTCGCCACTGGCGGCCTCGTCGCCCTCGTCTACGCCTGCACCGTGGCGGTGTCGCAAGGCTGGCGGTCGACCGAGGTCTTAAGCCTTATCGCGGCGAGCGTTGCGCTCCTGGCTCTTTTCGCCGCCTGGCAAACCCGTGCCGCGAATCCGCTGCTCCCGCTGCGAATCGTGCTGGACCGAAATCGCGCCGGGGCTTATCTCACGACGGCTTTCGTGATTGCAGGCATGTTCGGCGCGTTCCTGTTTCTCACGTACTACCTGCAGGTGGTGCTCCACTTCTCGCCGCTTCAGGCCGGCCTGGCGTTTCTACCGATGACCGTGGCATCGCAGGCGGGCTCGTGGCTGATCGCGGCCCGGCTCATGCCGCGTGTGCCGGCGCGTGCTCTCATGGCCCCCGGCGCTCTCGTGGCCGCGGCCGGCATGGGGCTGCTGACCCAGCTCCAACCAGACAGCAACTATTTGCTGCTCGTGCTTCCGGCCGAGCTTCTGCTTGGATTGGGCACCAGCTGCGTGATGGTTCCAGCGTTCAGCATCGGCACGCTTGGTGTGGATCGTCGCGACGCCGGCATCGCGGCGGCAACGGTCAACACCTTTCAACAAATCGGCGGGTCTCTCGGCGTTGCGGTCCTCAACACAATCGCCGCCAGCGCCACCGCCGCGTATGTGGTCGTGAGTTCGGATCAAGCGATCGTGCATGGGTACTCAGTCGCCACCGAATGGGGAGTGGCGATCCTGGTTCTCGGCGCGGTCGCGGCTGCGGTCCTGATCAACGCCGGCAAACCTTCGGCAAATCGAGAAACCCACTGAGCGGCGTCTCTATCGCGCGTTGACGGTCAACGTTTGAATCATGTTGCAGCCGTATCCGAGCCGATTCCACTCGGGCTGCTCAGGCTGCGTGCGCCCGGCGAGGTCAGTCGCCCGCGTCTGCAACTTGACCGCGCCCCTTCGCGGGATCCGCGTCAACATCTCCCAACGCATCCAGCTGTGGCGTCTGCGATCGCCCAGCAGGCGAGCCTCCTGCCAGTCGTCCGAGTCTGTTCTCACCTCCACTCGCGCGATCGGCGCTGCTCCTGACCATGCCAAGCCCCGCACAGCAAGCTGACCGACCCGTATCTCGGCGCCGGATGCTGGTTCAGTAATGATCGAGCGAACCCGCTGACGAGTCACCGGTTCCGAAACCATGGCCCCATCACGCTGCCATTCGTAGACGTAGCGCTCGGCCTGGAAAAAACCTTTGAAGGGTTCGCGGAGGACCTCAACCTCGGTCAGCCATTTCACCGAGGCCACGCCATACCAGCCAGGAACGACAACCCGCAGCGGGAAGCCGTGCTCAACCGGGAGACGCTCGCCGTTCATCGCGTAAGCCAGCAGCGCTTCTGAGCCGAAAGCGTCTTCAACACACAGGCTGCGTTCGAATCGCAAGGTTCCATGGCAGCCGGTTACCTGGCCGCTATCAGCGCCTCGAAAAACGATATCGACTGCGCCTGACTTCACTCCAACCCGCTGCAGGACCTCGAGGAGTGGCACGCCAGTCCACTCCGCTGTGCTGACCGCGCCGAGCTCCCACTGCTCGCCCGCAGTCCTTGGTTCGAGCTGCGCGCGGCCGTTGCCGGCACACTCGAGAGTTGCGATGAGGCTCCGCGAAGGAAGCATCCGCAGATCGCGCAGGCTGAGGTCGAGAGGACGTTCGACATGGCCGCCGACACACAGGCGCCATGCGAGTTGGTCCAGGTTAGGCGGCGAGAAATGGTTGCGAACGTAGAAATGCGCGGTCGGCATCACCTGGTCCCCAACGAGCCGCTGGATGGGCGTCTCGCCGTTGAGAGGGTCAGCGCGGCGAATGATCAGAGGCGGTTCCGGCATCAAGGCTCGGAACTGTTCACGGCCGGCAGCCAGTAACTTGACGTCAGAGACCGCCTTTGCGGTGTAGGGCGCCGGCGCGCGGTATCGCATCGCCTCGTAGTCCGTGAAGTCCCCCGGCCCAAGCTGGCCGATAGGCCGCCCGCCGATGCTCAGCGCAACTTGGCCCTCCAGGATCATGTTGAAGCTGCTTGGTGTCATTCCTTCGCTGACAAGCACGTCGCCGGCCGAACAAGTCACGTTGTCGAGATGACGGGCGAAGAGCTCCAGCTCTTTCGGCGAGCGGTCGGCAAAGATGCGGCTTTGGCGCAGCCAATCGGCTTTGGTGCGCGGCGTATCAGGCCTGGTCTTCCAGGTCGAATCGCGCGCAGCCAACAGGCCGCAAACGGCGCCGAGCGCGACGACAGCTAGCGGAACGACGAGTGCCGGCCGTGACGAGTTGATGAAGGCCTGGACAAAGACCTCATGAGCCGCATGTCGAAGTAAGGCAGCCAGGGACTCAGGCATCCCGGTCGGAAGACCGCTTACGCCCAGCTGGCCCGGGGCCACCTGGAAACCACTTCGGGAAACGCCGTCAAATGAATTGATGAACCGGGTCTTGATGTCCTGCGGCACCTGAAGGCCCGACGCCACCCGGCGCGCCTGGTCAGGCAAGGCAATCGCGAGCTGGCTCTGGAGCACGGCGCCAGTCACTGCGGTTCCGATGAGGCCGCCCAGCTGCCGCATCGTGTTCAGCACGCCCGACGCGGCACCGGTCTGTTCGGCAGGGATTCTGCGCATGGCCTCCGCGACGAGCGGGGCCAGAGTCAGACCAAGCCCAAGACCGCACACGATGGTGGGGGCCAGGAAGGTCAGCCGCGTCGCATCGAGGGATACCGCCGAGATGGTGAGGCCCAGCCCGGCTGCGTAAAGGCAGAGCCCGGCGACCACGATGTATTTGCCCCCGAACCTGTCCGCCACCCGCCCGGCGGGTGGAGCCGCGACCATCGCCGCGAGTGACATCGGAGCGAGGGTCAGCCCTGCTGTGAATGCATCCATCCCCAGCACCGACTGCAGAAGGATGACGACGGGCAGGAAGAAGCCGAGCATCCCGAATGCGGCCAGGCCCTGGATCCCGACCATTACCGAGTAGTTGCGATCGCGAAAGAGTCCGAGAGGAACGAGCGGCTCGTTGGGCACGCGCTCCCAAAGCACGAACGCGACGATCACAACCAGGCCGGCTACGAGGATTTCTGGGATCGTGATCGGTCCCCAGAACATTCCCCAGTCGTATCGCTGCCCCTCGACCAGGGCGAAGACCAAGAGGAAGAGCCCAACCGTCGCGAGGATCACTCCTGCGATGTCAAGACTGTGCTTGCGCCCCGGGCGGAGGTCTGGCACCAGCACCAGGGTCGCGGCCAGGGCGACGATTCCGATCGGCACATTCAGATAGAAGATCGCCCGCCAGTCGAAATATCTGATGAGAAGACCGCCGAGCGTCGGTCCGGCAACGGTGGCGAGACCAACCACCCCGCTCCAGACCCCCATCGCCGCACCTCGCCGCTCTGGCGGGAAGATCGCGCTGATCATCGTCAGCGTTTGCGGAGTCAGCATGGCCCCACCAATCCCCTGGACGATGCGAGCCGCGATCAGCTGATCCGCGGTCTGAGCGAACGCGCAGGCAAGCGAGGCGGCCGTGAACACAACCAGACCCGCGAGGTACAGATTTCGCGGTCCCCAGACGTCACCGAGCCTGCCCGCCGTGATCAGGAGGGCTGCATAGGCAAGCAGGTAGGCATTGAACAACCAGAGGATCTGGTCGAGCGAGGCATCGAGCCCTTTGAGAAGGGCCGGCACCGCGATGGCGACGATCGTCGTGTCGAGCATGATCATGAAAAAGCCCAGGCACAGGACCAGCAAGACGAGCCAGGGACTGACGGTTCGGTCGCGTCTATCTATTGCCACGGTCGACTCCTCCAGGTGATGGGATCCGCGTTTGCAGTCCATCGTCGGCGCGGGGAGGAGGAGGGTCATGGGGCACCTGCCCCATCTTTCAGTTTGGGAAGTGGCCGGTCAGTCCATGTTCGATCGCGAACAGAATCGCCCCGGTGCGGTTCGAGACTTCCGCCTTGGCGTAGATGTGCTCGAGGTGATTCCGCACGGTCTTCTCGCTGATGTGGAGCTGTTGAGCAAGCTCGCGGTTGGAGCTTCCACGCGCGACCATGCCGAGAATCTCGACCTCGCGGGCGGTCAACCCGGCCGGCCACGCGTGGCGTCGCGCCACGCGATGACCTGCGGCTCCCAGGACTGCGTCGACCGCCCCGCCATCCAACCTTCCCGAGCGCGCTTCTTGTCGTAGCTGGCTCGCCGCCTCATCCGCGGTCAGCGCGGCCCGGTGCGGCCTGGGCTCCAGCATTGCGTGATAGACGTCGGCTGCTGCGAGCAGGCGAGCTGCGGGTGTGAGCGCTGCTGCCTGCGTGCCGTGCGGGTAGCCGCTCCCATCGAGCCGCTCATGGTGACGGCCCGCCACCTCCGCCAGGGCATGCAGGGCAGCCGGCCGGCTCAACATTCGCTCGGTCAGGTAAGGGTGCAGTCGCACGCGTTCCCACTCGGCTGGGGTGAGAGGGCCTGGCTTATCCCAGATCAGGTTCGAAACTCCCATGCGGCCAAGGTCGTGGACGAGCGCCGCCCTTCGCAGCCGCACGGTGTCCGCTTCGGGCAGTCCGAGGACAGACGCGGCCGCGGCGGCGAGCGCTGCCACTCCACGTGAATGCCCGGCGGTGTAGGGCGACTTCACGTCGACGAAATCGGCGACAGCCTCCAGCGCGCGCTCGAGCTCCGTTTCATTCATCAGCGGCCCGGGCGCCGGCGCCTCGTCGACGACCGCCTGCCAGACGTCGTCGACATCGAGGCCCGCGAGGATCTCAGTCGATTGTTGGCAGAAAAGATCGACCAGCCGAGGGTCGAACTTCGTGCCGCTCCGCCTTTTGGCCACCTTCACCGCGCGGCCCGGGCCGCCGAGCCGGTGATGGACTTCGAGGATGTCGGCCAGGTGCACAATCCGCATCGCAGGCGAGAGCTGCTCACCCGCCAACCCGGCCGGTAGGCCGCTGCCGTCCCAGCGCTCGAATGCCTGCGGTAGAACAGCCTGGACGTCTGCGCCCAAGCCCAAACGTTCGGCGAACATCCCGGCGGAAAGACAATGGCTGCGGATCAATTCGGACATCGTGTCTCCGCTCTGGAGCAAAAACGAACCAAGACGTCGCGGCCGTTCGAGAAGGGGCTTGCCGCGCCCGACCCGGCTGGCCAGACCGATCGCCCAGCCCGGCTCCGAGCGGTCACGGGCGTAATAGTCGCGTCGGAATTCGATGTCGTCGCCGAACGTCGCCGCGATCTGGTGCGAGTCCGCATGGCAGCCGATCCAGGCCACGAGGTTGGCGTAGTAGACGACCGAACGTGCTGATTCGTCGAGCCCGGCGGCGTCCGCGAGTCGGAGAGCAATCAGGCCGGAGCGGAGCATGTGCTCCATCGGCTGGCCGAGGCCGACATCGATCGCGAGCGACAGCGAAGCCAGCAGCTCAGGTCGCCGAAGGCCACGCTTGACGCTGGTATCGGGGAGGGTCACCGCAGCTCGTCAGGCCTGCTTCGCGGAACGGGCCACATCATGCTGGCACCACGCGTAGAGGGCGTCGTACATCGGGCTCTCCAGCTCGATCTTCCGGTGATCTTCTTCGCCGTG
>DASVEP010000011.1:0-15246 GCA_036380475.1 Candidatus Dormiibacterota bacterium | reverse complement strand
GGACATGGACCTTGGATTGAAGGGGCGCAAGGCCCTGGTCACCGCATCAAGCAAAGGCCTCGGACGCGCGTGCGCCGAAATGCTGATCGCGGAGGGGGCGGAGGTGTTCGTCTCGTCCCGTGATCCGGTTTCGATCGAGCGCACAGCGAAGGAGATCAAGGCCGCGGGTTGGCTTGCCGCCGATCTCTCCAAATCGGGCGAGCCCGAGGAGCTCGTTCGGGCCGCGACCAATCGGTTGTCGGGCCTCGACGTGCTGGTCATCAACGCCGGCGGTCCGCCGCCGGGCACGTTCCAGAGCACGCCGCTCGAGCTCTGGGAGGTTGCATTCAACCTGACCTTGATGAGTGCGGTGAGGCTGATCCGCGCCGGACTGCCATACCTGAAGCGATCCGAGCAGGGGCGCATCGTTTGCATCACGTCTATCTCGGTCCGCCAGCCCATCCCGAACCTCGCGTTGTCCAACTCGCTGCGGGGGGCTGTGACCGGGATGGCGAAGACGCTATCGCGAGAGCTCGCGCGCGACCGGATAACGGTGAACTGCCTGGCCCCGGACGCAATACTCACAGATCGCACACGCGAGGTTGCGATCGCATCGGGCGCCGACCCCGAGGAGCGAATCAAGGAGCAAGCCGCCGGCCACCCGATGGGCCGGCTGGGCGACCCCGCGGAGTTCGCGGCGGCGTGCGTATTCATCTGCTCGAAGCAGGCCGGGTACATCACAGGCCAAACGATCGGCATCGACGGCGGTTCGTTGATCGGCGTGCACTGATTGAACCATTAGGATTCCGACGTGAGCATTCGATTCGCAGAGCGAATGTCGCGGCTTGGCACTGAAAGCGCGTTCGAGGTGCTGGCCAAGGCGCGACGCCTCGAGGCGGACGGCAGGCAAATCGTGCACCTCGAGATCGGCGAGCCCGACTTCGCGACCCCGGACAACATCATCGAGGCCGGAATCTCGGCGATGCAGAGCGGCTATACGCACTACACGCCGGCAAGCGGGATCCTGGAGGCTCGCCAGGCGGTCGCCTCTTTCGTCACGCGCATGCTCAAGACGGACGTCGACGCCGGCGAGGTGGTCCTCGTCCCCGGTTCGAAAAACGTCCTTCTCTTCACGCTGCTCGCTTGCGTCGAGCCCGGCGATGAGGTGATCCTTCCCGACCCCGGCTACCCCGCATACGCATCGCAGGTGAACTTCATCGGCGCGGTACCGAAAGTGGTCACGCTGCGTGAGGAGACGGGATTCCGCATGGATCTCGACGAGCTCGCGTCGCTGATAACGCCGAAGACGCGAATGATCATCATCAACACCCCGCAAAACCCTACGGGTGGAGTCCTCACAGAGGAGGACGTCCGCTTTGTGTGCGACCTGGCGCAGAAGCACGACCTCCTCGTGGTCTCGGACGAGATCTACAGCCAGCTGGTCTATGGCTTCAATCACGTGTCGCCGCTGTCGCAACCAGGCATGCGCGAGCGTACGGTGTTGATGGACGGGCTCTCGAAGTCATACGCGATGACCGGATGGCGGCTTGGGTACGCGGTCGCACCCAAAGCCCTGGCCGCGAAGCTGGATCAGCTGATGATCAACTCATCGTCGTGTGCAGCCGGCTTCACGCAGATTGCCGCTATCGAGGCACTGGCTGCGCCGGAGTCTGCAAGCGCAGTGACGCGAATGGTCAGGGTTTTCGAGCGCCGCCGCGACCTGATCGTAGACGGGATCAACGACATCCCAGGCATGCGGTGCACGCGCCCGCAGGGCGCGTTCTATGCGTTCCCGAACATCGAAGGCACGGGCTTCGGTGAACGGGAACTAGCGGACCGGCTCCTCAGCGAAGCAGGCGTAGCGGTGCTGCCGGGAACGGCTTTCGGTGAGGCGGGCAAAGGATATATCCGTATCGCTTACACGCAGTCCGAAGACGAGCTGAAGAACGGTTTGCGGCGAATCGGGGAGTTCGTGGCGGCGAACCGGCAGAAATAGAAGAGGGCGGGCGCTTTCACACCCGGCCTCTTAAATGAAGGGAAGGTCTGGCTAGTCGCCGCCGTGGCTCTCGCCCTTGGTCTCCGTCCTGGGGCCTTCGGCGTTCTCGTTGGCTATGGGGCTCCTCTCGTCGCTCGAGTTGGTATCGCCGGTCTCGGTCTCGGTCTCGTTGTCACCGGTCTCCTGGGTTTCGGTTGCGTCCTTCGCAGCTTCCGCGGCGGCCTCGGCCTGCGCAGCCGCGGCAGCTGCAGCCTTCTCGGCCGCTTCCTTCTGCAGCTCCGCCGCCATCGCAGCAGCATCCGCTGCGGCGTCCTCCTCGACGTCGCCGCCCATCCTGGCCGAGCTCGCTATCTCATTGGATGAAGAAAGCCCTGCGTGAACGGATGCATGCGTTTGATGGGCTGCAACCGACGAGACGATCAGGATCAAGCCTGCGAGGGCTGCGAACCCTGCAACGCCCAGCTTTTCGAATCGACTCATGAGCGTGAGTACCTCCGTGAGTGGTGCCCTGATTGGCTAGAACTGATAACGCGGTGCGCCGGCGAAGTAGGAACTCCTAGTCGGAACGCTGCGAGAATCCCGACCCCCAATGTCTGTCTTCGGAATCTGGACTCGGTGACGCGTGGAAGCCCTGCCACCGGGAAGTTGACGCCTCGGGCGATTCAGGTGGCTCTGTACGGTGGTCGCCTTCAGGATCCGGGGATTCGTGCGCGGGCTTGGCGGTCGGTGCCGCCTTTGCATGTGCAGGGGGCGGCGCCTGCACCTGAGGCGAGGCTTGCGGCACGACCGGCGACGGGCTGGATGCGGAGACGTGCGTCACCGTCTGGACGCTCGTGACCCAGACCGCCGGGTCTGCGCTGCCGGAGAACGCCGACGCCCCGACCATCATCAGGGCAAGAGCGGTTGCGGCCACGAGGGCTGTTTTCCGGCCGCCGAATCGCCGATATCGCGGCGTCGCCTGACTGAAGCGGGCACCTTCCGGCCGTGGTGTCGGGCCCACGAAATGATCGAGCTCGGCTCCGAGCCGCTCGTCAAAGTCAGGGCCTAGTTGGTCGGTCATTGGTTTTTCACGTGTGTCGAACGCGGCATTTCTGTAGATGACAACGACCCTGGGCCCTCAAGTGGGAACACATTGTGATCACGGGCCAGGAGCGCCCGCATCCTCTCGGAAGCGATCCTCAGCCGCTTGTTCACGGTTCTCTCGGAAACGCCGGTCGCGGCGGCGATCTCACGGTTGTTGTAGCCGTGGTAGTGGCGCAGGACGAGTGCCGCCCTCAGCCTGGGCTGGAGATGGCGTAGGGCGTCCGTAAGGTCGCGGTCCAGCGCCACCTGCGCCGGGTCCGGACCGGCCGCGGGCCGTCCCAGGCGGAGCAGAATCGTGCCGATCGACCGGAGGCTCGCCTTTCGAAGGTATGAGACCGCCACATTGATGGCGATCCTGTGCAGCCACGCTTCCGCCGGCGCATCCGGCCGCCAGCGCGCCCATGCTCGATAGGCGAGCACGAACGCATCCTGGGTGCAGTCTTCAGCAGCCGCGCGGTCGCCCAGGACGGCGAGCATCGTCCTGTAGATCCTTTGGTAGCTGTCTCGATACAGCCGGTCGAAGTCCCCGCGCGAGCCCGGCTCGTACCCTGGAGGCTCCGGCCCGGCCACGTAGGGCACGTTGGGAATAACGGGGCAGCATACAACGCCCGGTGAGTCGGGCAATAGTCGATCCGGGACTATATTTGGCCCCATGGATGGGACCGTCCGTTTGACACAGCCGTTGGTGCGTGATGGTGGTCGGCTCCGGCCTGCCTCCTGGGAAGAGGCACTCGCTCGCGCCGCGGACGGATTCGCGCGGGCGCGCTCGATCGGGCCCAATGCCTTCGGCATGTTCAGCTGCTCGAAGACCACGAACGAGATGAACTTCATGGCGCAGAAATTCGCGCGGGTCGTGATGGGCAGCAACAACATCGACAGCTGCAACCGGACTTGACATGCTCCCAGCGTCGTCGGTCTGGCGACAGCGTTCGGAGCAGGGGGAGGAACCTCTTCGTACCGCGAGGCCGAGGAGACCGACCTGATCCTGCTGTGGGGCTCGAACGCGCGCGAAACGCACCCAATCTTTTTCCATCACCTCCTGCGAGGTGTGCGCAACGGCGCCAAGCTCGTGGCGGTGGACCCGCGTCGAACAAGCTCAGGCGAGTGGGCGGATCTGTGGTTGGGCATCGACGTCGGCAGCGACATCGCGCTGGCCAACGCGATCGCCCGCGAGATCATCCACTCAGGTCTCGCTGACATGCAGTTCATCGAGCGGGCCACCACAGGCTTCGAGGACTACGCGAAATGCGTCGAGGCGTACACGCTGGAGCGCGCCGAAAGCGAGACGGGAGTTCCGGCCGGCGCGATCAAGGAAGTGGCCGATGCATACGGGCGGGCCGACCGCGCGATGATCTGCTGGACGCTCGGAATCACCGAGCATCACAACGCGGTCGACAACGTCCTGGCGCTCATCAATATCGCGCTGCTCACGGGCAAGGTGGGTCGGTACGGCTGCGGACTCAACCCACTGCGCGGACAGAACAACGTCCAGGGCGGCGGGGACATGGGCGCGATTCCCAACCGTCTCCCAGGATTCCAGGACCTCGAGGACCCGGCGGTGCGTGCGCCGTTCGAGCTCGCATGGAAGGCACGCGTGCCGCCCAAGCGCGGCTACCACCTCAGCCAGATGTTCGAATCGATGGATCACGGTGAGATGCGTGCCCTCTACATCGTCGGCGAGAATCCGGCGCGGTCAGAAGCCGACCAGACCCGCGCGGTCCGGCTGCTCAGTGGCCTCGAACATCTCGTCGTGCAGGACATCTTTCTGACGCAGACGGCCGAGCTCGCGCACGTGGTCCTCCCGGCCGCTGCAGGATGGGCCGAGTCGGAGGGCACCGTCACGAGCAGCGAACGGCGGGTTCAGCGTGTGCGTCGGGCTTTGGAGCCGCCGGCCGGCGCGCGCGACGACGTCGAGATAATCTGCGAGATCGCGCGGCGCCTGGGCAGCGATTGGGGACAGCCGACGGCCGAGCAGGTCTGGGACGAATGCCGCGGCCTTTCTCCGATGCATGCGGGCATGTCGTACTCGCGCATTGACGAGCTCGGTGGCATCCAGTGGCCGTGTCCCGACGAGTCTCATCCCGGCACGCAATTCCTGCATGCGCGGCTGTGGAAGGACCCGGTCGAGGGCCCACGAGCTCCATTCAGCGTCGTCGAGCACGATCCTCCGGTGGACAAGCTGACCGAGGAATTTCCCATTCGCCTGACTACCGGCCGCCGGCTCGATTCCTTCAACACGGGTGTGCAGACGGGGGCCTACAGCTCGCCGCTTCGGCAGCGGGAAGCATTGCTGCTTTCGCCCGCTGATGGCGCCCGACTCGGCATCGCTGACGGTGAGCGCGTGATGGCGAGCTCTCGACGCGGATCGATCGAAGTGCCGGTGCGGTTCGACGCGACGCTGCGGCCGGGACTTGCATTCCTGACGCTGCATTTCCCAGACCAGGTGGCCACGAACATCCTGACGATCGATGCCACCGATCCCAAGTCGGGTACCGCAGAGTTCAAGGCGAGCGCCATCCGGGTGGACAAGCTGGCAACCCCTACGCCTGCTTAGTGGATATTCGCACCACCGGGGGACCGCCGACCGCCGCTGAGATCGCGGCCGTCGATGCGGTCCTCGGGCCGGCAGAGTCTTTCTGGGAGGGTGGCGAGCGGACGCCCGCGGACGACCATCTCGCCCGCGGCGGCCGGGCATCGAGGTCGAAGCGCGATCTTTTGCTGCCGGTGCTCCACGGCCTCCAGGACGACGTCGGCTGGATAAGTCGCGGCGGTCTCGAATATGCCTGCCGCCGCTTGAACGTTCCGCCGGCTGACGCCTTCGGTGTCGCGAGTTTCTACGACCGATTCGCGCTCGACGAGCAGGCTGCGCTGACTGTCTCGGTCTGCGACGACATCGCATGCAAGTGCGCCGGGGCCGACGACCTTATCCGCGACGTCGAGGCACGAGTCGGACCCACTGGAACGCCGTCGCGCGGGGCGGCGTGGCACCGGAGCCCGTGCCTGGGTCTGTGCGATCGAGCTCCGGCGGCGCGAGTCGAACGGTTCGGATCAGGCGGCCGGCACGCTGAAAGCAGGCTCGCGCCGGCGACTCTCGAAGGTGTCGTCTCTGTGCTGAGCGGCGGGGATTGGCCCGAGGAATCGTGGATACCAGTCGTGTCGGGTAGCCGATTGGTCCGGCGATTGGGTCGCATCGATCCGGAAAGCATCGACAGCTACCGCGCCGCGGGTGGATATGCAGCGCTGCGGCGCGCGGTCGAGATCGGCCCCGACGCAGTCATTCGCGAGGTCACCGAATCGAAGCTGCTCGGCCGGGGCGGGGCCGCTTTCCCCACCGGCCGCAAATGGGACGCGGTTGCGCGCGCTCCGGTGCGCCCGCACCTAATGGTCTGCAACGCCGACGAGTCCGAACCGGGAACGTTCAAAGACCGCGTGCTGATGGAGGGCGATCCGTTCGCGATCGTCGAGGCGATGACAATCGCAGCACTCGCGACGGGATGCGAGCACGGGTATCTGTATGTCCGCACCGAATATCCCCTCGCGCGGCACCGCATCGAAAACGCGATCGCGCGGGCCCGCGACCACGGCTACCTCGGCGACGATGTGGCCGGTTCGGGAATGCGATTCGACATCGAGGTGAGGCGCGGGGCCGGCGCATACATCTGCGGCGAGGAGACCGCGCTCTTCAACTCCATCGAGGGGAAGAGGGGAGAACCCAGGAACAAGCCCCCGTTTCCGGTGGCGGTTGGTCTTTTCGGCAAGCCCACCCTGGTCAACAACGTGGAAACGCTGGTCAACGTGCTCGAGGTCCTGACCGAGGGCGGCGCCGCGTTCGCCGCCACGGGCCCGCCGGATTCGGCCGGCACCCGATTGTTCTGCCTCTCGGGACACGTCCGGCAGCCAGGCGTATACGAGGTTCCGATGGGCACAACGCTCCGCGCCCTGATCGCCATGGCAGGCGGGTTGCGCGAAGGCCGGAAGCTGCGTGCGGTGCTGTTGGGAGGAGCAGCAGGATCGTTCGTGACGGAGAGCCGGCTGGACATGCCGCTGAGCTTTGAAGGCACGCGCGAGGCTGGCGCAACGCTTGGCTCCGGCGCGGTGATGGTCCTCGACGACACGACCGACCTCGAAGCGATCCTGTTGCGAATAGCGCGGTTCTTCAGGCACGAGTCGTGCGGCCAGTGCGTGCCTTGCCGTGTCGGCACCAAGCGCCAGGAGGAAATCCTTCAGCGCCTGCTGGTCGATCGCCAGGTGTCAGCACGCGAGGGTGATATCGCGCTGCTTGCAGACATTGCCCAGGCGATGCGAGACGCGTCGATCTGTGGGTTGGGCCAGACCGCGGCGAGCGCGATCCAGTCCGCTGTGATCCAGCTGAAGGTGCTCGATGGCTAGTCCGGTTTTCGTCGGGGTACCGAGGCGGATGCTCCAGCTGAGCATCGACGGCCAAGCGGTCCAGGTGATGGAAGGGTTGACCATCCTCGACGCCTGCAGGCAGCTGCACATCGATACGCCCACCCTGTGCGCCCTCGAGACGCTTACCCCCGTCAACGTATGTCGCGTTTGCGTCGTCGAGGTGGAGGGTTCGCGCGTACTTGTGCCCGCTTGTTCGCGCAAGGTCGAGGCCGGCATGAAGATCGCGACGGATTCAGAGCGGGTCCGCCATAGCCGGCGTCTCGTGCTCGAGCTGCTGGGCTCATCGGTCGACATGTCGCTCTGCGCGCCAGAGGTGCGGGGATGGATGTCGCGATACGGCGCGCGGCCCGAGCGCTTTGGGGCTGCGGCCGCCACGGTCGCTCAGCCCGTGAAGATCGACAACGACCTGTATGTCCGCGACTACTCGCGATGCATCCTCTGCTACAAGTGCGTCGAAGCCTGCGGGGTCGATGCGCAGAACACGTTCGCCATCGGCGTTGCCGGCAGAGGTTTCGGTGCGCACATCTCGACCGAGTTCACCACCCCGCTGCCCGAGTCAGCTTGCGTTTACTGCGGCAACTGCATCGGGGTCTGTCCAACTGGTGCGCTCATGTTCAAGAGCGAGTACGACATGCGGCAGGCCGGCACTTGGGACGAAGATCGGCAGAAAGTGACGGAGACCGTGTGCCCCTATTGCGGTGTCGGCTGCATGCTCGAGCTCCACGTGCAGGACAACTCCATCGTCAAGGTGACCTCACCGCTTGACAACAGCGTCACCTCCGGTCACCTGTGCGTGAAGGGACGATTTGGTTTTCAGTTCGTCCAGCGGCGAGGCAAGGACTAGTCGGGGGCGGCTCCCTGGAGAACGATCGTCAGGTTGATGTGGTCCTGAAGCAGAGGCAGGAACGGAACGCGGGGCTTGACGCTGATGTCGACCGTGGTGCCGGGGCCAAGCAGCTCGAGCTGCTGACGCGCCTTGTCGATGCGCATGCCCTTGATTTGTGACTTGAGCTCGTCGGCGGTGAAGCTGGGCGAGATGACCCCGATCGCCGAGCCGTTGATGGTGACGTCGCCGTTGGCGCTGGGCTTCTGGACCTGATAGCTCGTCTGGATCGGCACGTTGGTTAGCTGGAATCCCTTCGGCAGCTTCTGCACGAGCGCTGTTCGCAACAGCGCATCGGCCTCAGCTTGCGAGTAGGCGATCGCACGCTGGCTTGCCGCGATCGTGATGATGAACGTCGCCACCGGGTCACCGACTTTGTGGTCGCTCACGACAGTCATCGTGGGCTGTCCGTCCACGATGTAGCTGAGTCCGCCAGCCTGGGCTTTCAAGACGCCGTCGAGGTCCGATATGACCTTGGCCGTCAGGGCGGCCTTGACTCGATCGAGATCGGACTGCTGCACGACCTGACCAGTTGTCGCGTCGGCGCCACCGGTTGTCGGCGAAGTGTTCGCAACCTTGACGTTGGCGATCGGCTTGTCGATCACGGTGATCGTGTTCGCTGCCGTGTTGCCGGCAACGCCGGCAGCCAACGCGCGTATCGCAATCGTGACCGAAGTGTGCGTGGAGCTCACCTCGGCGTCGCTTTGCGTCGCGTAATGAAAGGGCTTCGTCGTCGACACTATCGTGCCCTCGGGTATTGGTGTCGAACCAGTGGCGGGGCACGGGCTGCATGTGAACACGGCTTGCCCGGTCGCGAACGCGGGCGGGACCGTGCCCACGCTTGTGGTTCCCTGCTGGCTGTCGGTGACGTCGGCCAGAATGCTGGTCGTGACGAGGTCATGTCCCTGAGGACCGCCTTTGATCGTCAAGTTCGCCGCGAGCTTGGAGGTCGGCACTGACACCTTGACGGTCGCCGTCTCCATGAACACAAGGCTGCCGAGAGCTGCTGTCACCACAACTATTGCGCTCAAGGCATAGGCCGACAGGAGCGCGTTACGGGACCCCATGCTGGACTAACGATAGACCAGGGGTCGCGGTTCCATAATTGACAACATGCCGATCGTTTGGACCGATGTGCCCGAAGCAAATCAGCTGCTGGAGACCGACCCGTTGGCGCTTCTGATCGGCCTGGTTCTCGACCAGCAGGTGAAGATGGAAAAGGCCTTTCGCGGTCCATACGATTTGGAGCTGCGGTTGGGCGGGCTCGATGCACGCAAGATCGCCGCCATGGACACCGACAAGCTCGTCAAAATCTTTCGGGAGCGGCCCGCGTTGCACAGGTTTCCAGGCAGCATGGCGGCGCGCGTCCAGGCGCTTTGTCAGGCGGTCGTCGAGGACTACCACGGTGACGCTGCTGCGGTCTGGACGAAATCGAAGGACGGCGACGATCTCGCGGCCAGGATCAAGAAGCTTCCCGGGTTCGGTGACATGAAGGTCAAGATCCTCGTGTCGGTGCTGGCTAAGAAGTTCGATATCAAGCCGGCCGGCTGGGAGAAGCATGCCGCCCACTGGCACACCGTGGCGGACGTCGACTCCGAGGAGACGATGGCCGAGGCGCGCCAGGTGAAGCGAGACATGAAGGCCGGCAAACACCCTTAACCCATCTGGTAGGCTTCGAGTTCCGGCCCGGACGTAGGACCCGGGCGGATAGCCGAGACGAGCGCAGTTTGGAGATGAGATGAGAGATTGCACCCCCTCTCGGGAGGAATCCCGGGCCCTGGCCGCGAACCACGCCCTGATCCCGGTCTACCGGGAGGTGCTGGCCGACATGCTGACTCCAGTCCTCGCGTACACGCTCCTGTGCCCACCTGACGCACCTGGGTTCCTGCTCGAGAGCGTTGAGGGCGGCGAACGCCTGGCCCGCTATTCATTCATCGGCTACCAGCCAAGGCCGCTCGAGTTGGGTCACGACGATCCCCTGCCGGCGCTTAGATCCGTCGCGGCTGAGGCGACAGTGCCCGGGATTCCGCGCTTCCATGGCGGTGCCGTGGGCTATCTCGGCTATGAGGCCGCTCGGCATTTCGAGCACCTGCCCGTCGCTTCTGGTCCGCCGCCGCCGATGCCGGAATCGGCGTTTCTCCGCGCGGAGGACCTTGCAATTTTCGACCACGTCACCCGCCGGCTCCGCCTGCTAACGATCCATCGCCCCGATCGCGAGGACTACGGAGAGGCCGTCGCCCGGATCGACGAGATGGAGCGGCGGCTGGCGGCCGATTGGCCATCGCGCACGGTGACGGGGCCTGATGGCGGCCGGTGGGAGGCGAACATGACCCCGGGCCAGTTTCACGCGATGGTCGATGCGTCGCGCGAGCACATCCTCGCCGGAGACGCGTTCCAGGTGGTGGTTTCACAGCGGTTCCGCAAACACCTCGCGGCCAGCCCCTTCGATGTTTATCGCTGCCTGCGCGCGATCAACCCGTCGCCGTACATGTTCTTTCTTTCTCTCGGGGGCAACCGCCACGTCGTGGGCACCTCACCCGAGAAGCTCGTGCAGGTGGAGGGGAGGAAGGTGGAGACCAGGCCTCTGGCCGGCACCCGCCGCCGCGGAGCAGACCCGACCGAAGACCTGCGGCTCGAGAAGGAGCTCCTCAGCGACCTGAAGGAACGCGCTGAGCACGTGATGCTCGTGGACCTGGGTCGCAACGACGTCGGCCGCGTCGCGCGACCGGGCACAGTAAGCGTCGATCGCCTGATGGAGGTCGAGCGCTACTCGCACGTCATGCACATCTCCTCGACGGTGACCGGCGAGTTGAAGGACGGTTACACATCGCTGGATGCGCTTCGTGCGGCGTTTCCAGCCGGCACGGTATCGGGTGCGCCGAAGATCCGCGCCATGGAGATAATCGCGGACCTCGAGCCCGACCAGCGTGGCGTTTACGCCGGCGCGCTCGGTTACGTGAGCTTCGGCGGCAATCTCGACATGGCGATCACGCTCCGCACGATCGTGATTGCAGACGGCACTGCGTACGTGCAGGCCGGAGCCGGCGTGGTCGCGGATTCCCGCCCGGAGCGCGAGTTCGAGGAAACCCTGGAAAAAGCAGGAGCGATGTTCAAGGCAATCGAGATGGCGGAGGAAATGTAGTAGTGGCGATCCCGAATGCGAAGCTCGCCATCATCGACAACTACGACTCTTTCACATACAACCTGGTCCAGTATTTCGGCGAGCTTGGCGTGGAGCCGACCGTGTATCGGAACGATGAGGTCACGGTTGCGGAGCTGTCCGACTACGACGGTTTCATCATCTCGCCCGGCCCGGGAACCCCGGACGACGCCGGCGTCTCCAACGAGGCGATCAAGGAGCTCAGCGGAAAGGTTGCGATCCTGGGCGTCTGCCTCGGCAACCAGTGCCTGGGCCAGTCGTTTGGCGCCCGCGTCGTGCGCAACATACCAGCGCATGGCAAGACCTCATGGATCCGCCACGACAACTCCGGCGTGATGGCAGGCGTCGCGGACCCCTTCGAGGCGACGCGCTATCACTCGCTCATCGTGGAGCGATCATCGCTGCCCGACGAGCTCGTCGTCACCGCCTGGACGACTGACGGCACCGTGATGGGCCTGCGCCACGTCCGTCACCCGACCTACGGCGTGCAGTTTCATCCGGAGTCGGTGCTCACGAAAGAAGGCAAGAAGATCCTGGCCAACTTCATCAGGCGGGCCGCGACGAGGCCGTCCTCATGATCGAGGCGATCGCCAACTTAGGTCCCCACCCCTACCCCTCCCCAAAAGGGGAGGGCGCCAGGAGCAATTGCAATGCTTGAGGCGATCGCCAAGTTGGTGAGGTGCGAATCGCTGAGCGAGGCCGAAGCCTCCAACGCATTCGAGACGATCATGCGGGGCGACGCCACGCCGGTCCAGATCGCGGGTTTCATGGTCGCGCTGCGGATGAAGGGCGAGTCCGTCGAGGAGCTCACAGGTTTCGCCCGAACTGCAAGAGCGCTGGCGACGCCGATCGACGTCGACGGCGCCCTTCTGGACACATGCGGCACTGGCGGCGACGGCCTGGCGACCTTCAACATCTCGACGCTCTCCGCGATCGTGGCCGCGTCCTGCGGAGCGAGGGTTGCCAAACATGGGAATCGCGCAGCATCCTCGTTGTGCGGCTCTGCTGACGTTCTCGAGCAGCTGGGAGTGAAGATCGACCTCGCGCCGGATGGCGTCGCGCGCTGCATCGAGCAGGCCGGGATCGGGTTCCTCTTCGCGCCGATCTTTCATCCGTCGTTTCGATTCGCCGCCGTCCCTCGCAAGGAGCTAGGCGTGCGCTCGGTGTTCAACATCCTTGGCCCGCTGTGCAATCCGGCAGGGGCGAAGTACCAGGCGCTGGGTGTCGCGGATGCGCACCTCGCGGGGAAGATGGCGGACGTCCTTTCTCGGCTCGGCGTCGAGAAGGCGATCGTGTTCCACGCCGGCAACGGAATGGACGAGCTGTCGACGAGCTCGCCTTCGCTCGTGATCGAGATCGACGGCGGTCGCAAGGAATACCAGCTCGACCCAGCCGAGGTCGGCCTCAAGCCATCCGACCCGCTCGCGGTACGAGGTGGCGGCCCAGAGGAGAACGCCCGCATAGCCCTCGAGGTGCTTGCTGGAGCTACTGGACCGCGGCGCGACGTCGTCCTCCTGAACGCAGCCGCGGCCCTCAGGGCGTCAGGGCATGCGAAGGACTGGCGCGAGGGCATCGGCGCCGCGGGCGAAGCGATCGACTCGGGCCGCGCTTCCGAGGTCCTCGAGCGGTGGGCCACAATCTCGCAGGAGTGAACGTAGAGTCACGCCCCGATCTCCTGGTCAGGCTGGTTAACGACGCCAGGCTGGACATGGAGCGCCGGCGGGCGCTCACAAGCCAGGACGAGCTTGAGCGAATGATTCGTGATTACACGCCAAAGGATTTCGTGGGCGCGCTCCGCAAGGAGGGTCTTGCCGTCATCGCCGAGATGAAGCAACGCACGCCCACGATGGGCGTGCTGGCTGAGGAATACCGGCCAGTCGAGCTGGCTCGCGCATACAGCGAAGGTGGCGCCGCAGCGATCTCGGTGCTGACCCACATGGCGGGCTTTGGTGGGCGTCCGGAGCACATTGGGACCGCGCGGCTGGCAACAGACCTCCCGATCCTGAGGAAGGACTTCATCACCGACGCATATGAGATTGGTGAAGCCCGAGGCGCCGGCGCCGACGCCGTGCTGCTGATAGTTGCCGCGCTCGAAACCGCGGATCTGCGGCGCCTCCTGGCGGTGGTCCGGAGCCGCGGTTTGTCGGCCCTGGTCGAGGTCCACGACGAGAAGGAGGCCAGGACCGCGGTGGAGGCAGGTGCGCAGGTCATCGGGGTCAACCACCGCGACTTGCGAACGTTCGAGGTCGACCTGGGCCTGACCGAGAAGCTCCGTCCTCTCATTCCTGACGGCGTGTCGCTCGTGGCCGAAAGCGGCATCCATTCGGTTGATGACGCGCGAAGGATGCGCGACGCTGGCGCCGACGCGATCCTCGTCGGCGAGATGCTCATGCGGGCGCCCGACCCGGTCGCCTGCCTTCGCGAGTTAGCCTCCCTGTAGACGGCCGATGGTCAGAGTCAAGATCTGTGGCATCTGCGACGCCGGCGCCGCCCACGCGGCGGTCGAGGCCGGCGCTGACATGCTCGGTTTCCACTTCTGCTCCTCCGACCGCCGGGTCAGCCCCGAGGAAGCGAAATCGATCGTCGACGGCCTCGACGTTCGGCCCGCCATCGTTGGCGTATTCATCGACCAGGACCCCAGCGAGGTCCGGGAGATCGCAGAATTCGTCGGCCTCGATTTGCTGCAGCTGCACGGATCGGAGCCTCCGGGCTTCGACGCCGGCGTGCCGGTCATGAAGGTCCTGAAAATCCGGGATGGCCAGGTTCCCAATGCGACTGCCTGGCCAGACCCCATCATGCTCGACTCCTGGTCGATCGATCAGCGCGGCGGGACCGGACGCACGTGGGACTGGGAACTGGGGCGGGAGCTTCTGGCGAACCGTAAGGTGTTCATCGCCGGTGGACTCGAACCGGGTAACGTGGGCAAGGTCGTGAGCAGCTTCAAGCCCTACGGCGTCGACGTCTCGAGCGGGGTCGAAGCCTCTTTGAGGGTCAAAGACCCTGACAAGGTGCGGGCTTTCGTCCACGCGGTCCGCCTCAGCGAAATCCTCAGTTGATCAAGCACCCGGTCCGAGGTCGATTCGGCGCCTACGGCGGCCAGTACGTGCCGGAGACCCTCATGTCCGCGCTCGATGAGCTCGAAGGCATCTGGCACGAAGCCAAGGCCGACCCCCAGTTCCAGCTCGAGCTTGCGGGCCACCGCCACGCCTTCATCGGACGCCCCACGCCGCTTTACGCCGCCAACCGCCTGGGCGAGCACTTCGGCGGAGCCCACATCCATCTCAAGCGCGAGGACCTGTGTCACACCGGCGCCCACAAGCTCAACAACGCCGTCGGGCAGGCGCTGCTCGCGGTCCGCATGGGCAAGCCTCGTGTCATCGCGGAGACCGGGGCTGGGCAGCACGGCGTCGCCGTCGCGACAGTGGCCGCTCGCTTCGGCCTCGAGTGTGCCATTTACATGGGCACAGAGGACATGCGCCGCCAGTCGATGAACGTGAGGCGCATGAAGCTGCTCGGCGCCGAGGTCAAGGAGGTCACGACCGGGACCAAGACGCTGAAAGACGCGACCTCGGAGGCGATTCGCGACTGGGTTACGAACGTTCGCACCACGCACTACATCATCGGTTCGGTCGTGGGACCGCATCCGTACCCCGAGATGGTGCGCGACCTCCAGCGAGTGATCGGTGACGAAGCTCGCGAGCAATACCTCTCCGTCGACGGGAAGCTGCCCGATGT
>DASVEP010000010.1:0-9358 GCA_036380475.1 Candidatus Dormiibacterota bacterium | reverse complement strand
CGCGAAGGCGTCGGGCCGCCGGCGGCGCCAGGTGAAGGCGATGGCTGTGATCGCGAGGATCAGCAGCGCTGGTCCGAAGAGTCCGCCCTCGCCGACCAGTCCGGCGACCGCGGCTCCGAGTCCCCACACCACGTAAAGCGGTAGGGCTGCGAGGTTGCCGGCGAGCGATGAAGATGTGGGCGCAACCCCGGAGTGGCCGTATGAGAGATACCACCCCGCAAGCGCGAGCAAAACCGGAACGAGCCACAGCAGATCGGCCCTGCGGCTGGGGGTCAGCGCAAGCCAAACGCCCGCCGCGACCAGGAAGAAGAGGCCGATCCCAGAGAACATCAGCGCCCCGAAGAGCAGCAGCATCGCCAACCACATGCGCGGCTTCTTTGCATCCATCGCGAGAAGCGCGCCGAGACCGCAGGCCACCGAGCCCACGAACGCGATCTGGAATGCCCACAGCAGGTTCTCCCAGCCAGCACCCAGGACGAGCAGCAGCAAGGCGGCGCTCAGTCCGATGAGATCACCCGAGCGCCGGCGGATGAGCTCGAATAGCAGCACAACGGCGGCTAAATGGAGCACCAGCAGGACGGCCATGTATGGGACATAGCTGCGCATGCCGACAGTGTTGAGAAGCAACGAGTAGGTGAGCCGGGTCAGCATCACCGGGTGCTCGTTGTGTGGTTGGAGGTACACGGACCAGCCGGTGTCCGTGGGCAGGATGAAAGTCCATTCGTCGAAGTAGAAGGAAAAGCCGCGGGAAAGCCAGAGGATCGCGGCGCACACGGCGATCGCGACGGCAACGATCAGAAGGCGTGCATGCCCGATCCGGACGTCCGCCGCTCTCACGATTCAGCCAGTCGAACGCGCGCGGATGCCGGACGTGGGATCGCGGTCATGACGAACCACCCGGCGACGGCGATAAGGATCGGTAGCGGTCCGAGCGGCCACGCCAGCTCGGCCGCCAGCGCCACGAAGACGAGCCATACTCGCTGCCAGTTGGGTGGGTTGTCGTGAATGAACAGCCAGGCCGCGCCGACCAGGATTGCGAAGTCCTGCAGGTGCCAGTAAGTCGCGGCAAGGGTCGAGGTCAGGATTCCCAACGCAAGCAGTCGAGCGAGACTTGCTCGCCGATTGATGTAGGCGGCCGCGAGCCCTAACGCGATCGCCATTACCTCGATCGCATAGCTGATCCAGCCGGGTCCGACCACATAGGCCCATGTGAAATAGCGGTTGTTGACGACCGTCTGGGCCTCGGCGAGCAGGCTGCGGTAATCGCTCAAACCTTGCGGGCCGATGAGGACCAGCGACGCAAACGCCAGCAAGCCCGCGACGGCCGCAAATCCCAGTGCAATTCGCCATCGCCCGGCGACAAGCAATACCAACGGCACCGCAATCGCGATCTGCGGCTTCAGCACCGACAGCCCCAGGACTGCGCCCGCCAGGTAATGCCGTCCGGATTCGGCGAGGCGCCAGCATGCGATCACGCCGAACATCACAAGCAGCACAGGCTGCCCAAGGCTGAGGCTGTACAGAACCGGGTACCACGTGCCGGCGCCGATCAGCCACAGTACGCGCGCCCAACCCGTGCCGGGCGCCGCAAGCCACCACGCGGCAACGAGCGCCGCAACGGAAAGGGACAGCCAAGTGAAGAACGCAGCGCGCGGCCCTACCAGAGTCAGTGGAGCAATCAACCAGGCAGCCGGAGGAGGCGATAGAAAGCGCTCGCCGTCGCCGAAAGGCACGCCGGGTCGGAGCTGCGTGAAAAGCTGGTGCTGCAGGGCTAGCGAGTAGACGTGGCTCCATCCCTGCTCGAGTCCGATTCGGGCCCCGATATAGACGAGAGTGAGGTCGTTGTCGAGCGCGTCGTGGCCGATGGGCGTGAAGACCCACCAGACCTTGATGGCGCCCGCGATCAGCAGGAACCACCCGAGCGCGGCGAGGCCTAAATTGCGGAGGACCCTGTTGTCGATCCGCCCGACTATAGGGAAACGGCCGCGCGTCTCATCCGCGTTCTGCGAGCGGCACCGGTTTGCGGGGCTCGGGCCCGACGTACTCCGATTGCGGCCGGATCAGGCGGTTGTTGGCGACCTGCTCGAGCACGTGGGCCGTCCAGCCGGATGCGCGTGAAACAGCGAACGTCGGCGGGAAGAACTCTTTGGGTAGGCCGATCGCCTGCAGCACGCCCGCCGAATAGAACTCCACGTTAGTCGCCTGCGGCCGTTCGGGGTGCTCTTCGTGAAGGATCGCGAGCGCGGTCTCCTCGACCTTCGACGCCAGTGCATAAAAGGTCGGGTTGAGCCGCTCGCACATCGCCTTAAGGATCTTGGCCCGAGGGTCGTACGTGCGATACACGCGATGCCCGAAGCCCATGAATCTCACCTTGCGCTGGCGCGCTTGGCGCATCCAGCGCTCGGCGTTCTCGGGCGTGCCGATCTGCTCCAGCTGATCCATGACCGCCGACGGCGCGCCGCCATGGGCAGGTCCTTTGAGCGCGCCGATCGCTCCGACGAGACACGACGCGAGGTCCGAATCGGTTGATGCGATCACCCTGGCGGTGAAAGTAGACGCGTTCATGCCGTGGTCGGCCAGCAGCACCAGGTAGGTGTTCAGCGCCCGCACGAGCTCGGGCGGCGACTCCTTGCCGTTCAACATGTAGAGGTAGTTGGCGGCGTGGGGTAGATCGGCACGCGGCTTGACCGGCTCGAGACCCTGGCGCCGCCGGTGAAAGCCGGCAAGGATCGTCGGGAACGACGAGGTCGCATGGATCGCGAGCGGAATCGTCGGTTTCTTCAGGTGATGCTCAACTCCCTGCACCGACACGACGCTCCTCAGGACGTCCATCGGGTCGGTGTCCGCCGGCAGAGCGGCGAGCGTCGCTGTCGCTGCCGGCGTCAGCGCGCGCGAACCCGCGAGCTCAAGCGTCAAGGCGTCGAGCTCAGCCCGGGTAGGCAGCCGCCCGTACCACAACAGGTGCGCGACCTCTTCGAAGGACATGTTCTCGGCCAGGTCGGCGATGACGTAGCCGCGATAGACGAGGCGGCCGTTGGCGCCGTCGACGAGTGAGATTTCGGTGCGCGCGGCGATGACGCCTTCGAGCCCGGGGACGTATTCGTTGGTCATCGTTATCGCTGAGCGACCGGCACCGGCTTTGTGCCGGGCTGGGGTCCCTTCCACACGGATGCGGGCCGGATGATCCGCAGGTCGGTCAGAGACTCGAGCACATGCGCGGTCCAGCCGGAAACGCGGGACGTCGCGAAGACGCAGGTGAAGAGCTCCTTCGGAATGCCGGCGCCTGTCAGCACCACCGAGGCCCAGAAGTCGACGTTGGTGGCGTTCGGGCGCTCAGGGTGCGCCTCGTGAAGGATCCGCAGCGCCTCCTCTTCCGTGCGAGCCGCCAGGCGGTACAGCTCAGGCGCAGCGGTCTTCGCGAGCTCTCGGAGGATCTTGGCGCGCGGGTCATAGGTCCTGTACACGCGATGGCCGAAACCGGCGAAGCGCCGGTGTTCTTCATGGGCCTTCTGCAACCACGACTCGACGTTGTCGAGCGAGCCGATGTTGTCCAGCATGGTCCTCGCCGCGTACGTCGCCCCGCCGTGCGCCGGACCCTTGAGCGCTCCGATGGCGCCGACAACACATGAGGCGAGGTCGCTGCCGGTCGATGCAATCACACGTGCAGTGAATGTGGAGGCATTGAGCCCGTGGTCGGCGAGGAGCACCAGATAGGTATCGACCCAGTGCACCCGCTCGGGAGATGCCTCTTTGCCTTCCATCATCCACAGAAGGTTGGCTGCGTGGCCCAGATCATTTCGCGGCTCGACGAGGTCCATGCGCTTGGCACGCCGGTGCGCCGCCGCAACGATCGTAGGAAAGATCGAAGTCAGGGCGACCGCCTCGTCGAGGGCGGGAGGAGCGAGTGATTTCGCCGATCCTTGCGCAGAGACGACGGTTCGCAGCGTGTCCATCGGGTCGGCACCTGCATCCATCGCCAACAGAGTCGCTTGGGCGGATTTGTTCAACCTGCGAGCCGCAGCCATCTGGTGACGCAAGGCGTCGAGCTCCGACTTGTCGGGCAGCGTGCCGTTCCACAACAGGTATGCGGTCTCTTCGTAGGACGCGACCGGAGCCAGATCCTCGATGAGGTAGCCGCCGCGATAGATGAGTCTGCCGTTGGCGCCGTCCACCTCGCTGACGGCGGTCTCAGCGGCGACGACACCCTCCAGCCCAGGGCTGAACTCAGGCACGAGGCTTAAGTGTAAGGAGCCGTAGAGTGCGACCCATGGCGACGGGTTCGTCCGATCGCGAAACCAGGACGCTGCGAAGGATGGTCTGGATCGCAATCGTCATCGTTGCCGTCACCGACCTCGGATACGTGGCGATCATCTGGTTGCAAGGATCCAATCCGTCCGACGGTTTCAGGATCCTCTTCGTGGCGGCGTACCTCGCGCTGATGGCGGTGATGCTGGGGATCTCGTTATTGGAGCGGCCGCTTATCGTTCGCCTGCGCCCAGCCCTGCGAGCGGGCGCGGCTGCAGCCCTTTTGGTGATGGGCATCCTGGCCGTCTTTTCGATTGGGATCCCGATCGTCGTCGCAGGCGCGCTCGCGACCGGAGCATCGATCAGGTCATTGGCAGGCCTCCGCCCTCGCGCGTTCATCATGGAAATCGCCGCCGCAGTCCTGGCCGTTGCGGTCCTAGTCGGCGGGTTCGAAGTCACCGAGCGCCTAATCATCTGCCCGGCCCGAGGGCTGAGCGGAGGGAGCGGGTACGGTCTCATTTCGGGCGGTTATCACTGGACCTGCGTCGATGGGCGGCTGGAGTTCGGCTCGGGCTTCTGCTCGGCCAGCGGCGGCGGCATCGACGCCAACGGGCACGCGTTCGCGACCAACAGCTGCTAGCCGCTTTTCGAGATCGAAATTCCGGGGCTTCTCAATACGCCGGTAGGCAACAGATGGTAGGCGTTAGCAGGAAATCGACCCCTGGTTCGTTAGGCTTTTTCGAACGAACACCGCCGGAGGTCAAATGTCATCTCTACGTCCTGAAACGATCTTAGAAACGCTGTTCAATCTCATCGGCGGAGCGCTGAGCTCCCCAAACGAGCCGGATGGCCCAGGCTGCTCGTGCCCCAGGTGCGAGCAAGCCTGGAACCGGAACCAGATGCTCAAGCGAATCGCGCAGCGCGCCCAGGTCGGCGGCGGGCTACGCCGGGTGGGTCCGGGCTAAAACCGAGTCAGGTGCTCGGTCACACCATACCGAGTTCCCAGCGCGCTTCCTCTGACATGCGCTCTGGGGTCCACATGGGCTCGTAGACGATATCGACGCCGGCGTCTTTGACGCCGGGAAGCGTGAGCAGGTGATCGCGTACGTCCGCCATGACGTCCGCCGCCATCGGGCAGCCAAGCGCGGTCAGAGTCATCTTCACGTCGACACGCTCCGGCTTGATGGCGATGTCATAGACGAGTCCGAGGTCGATGATGTTCACCGGAATCTCGGGGTCGAAGCACTGGCGGAGGACCTCGATCACATCCTCGGGTTTGACTGTCGAGTCGGGCGCGACCTGGCTGGTGGGGGCGAAGGCAAACTCGCTCACGGGGTTTCCAGCGGAAGGCCGGCATCCTTCCACGCCTTGGTCCCGCCGCGGAAGCTCACCACGTCGTTGACACCAAGAGCGACGGCCATCTCGGCGGCCACCGCCGAACGCTCGCCGACGGCGCAGACAAAGATCGTGCGGTCACGGAATTTCTGCGCGGTCGGGTTGGAGAGTATCGAGTTCAGCACGACGTGGCGCGCGCCGGGAAGATGGCCCTTGTTCCATTCCCAATCCTCACGCACGTCGACGACCTCATAGCCCTCGTCGATCAGCTTTCGAATCTCGTCCAGCTTCAGGTCGCGGAACGGCGTCACCTGGTTGCTCATCGCTTACTCCTCATCCTCGTCTTCATCGGCCAGGCCGTATGCGCCAACCTTCAACACTTTCAATGACAGCAGCGCGCACTTGATGCGCGCCGGAGAGATCTCGATCCCCAGCTCGCCGAGCACGTCGGCCTTGTCGATCTTCTTCGCGTCGTCGAGCGCCATGCCCTTCAGCCGTTCGGTCAGCAGCGAGGCAGACGCCTGAGAGATCGCGCACCCGCGCCCGTGGAAGCGTATGTCCTCGATCACGCCACCCTTGACGCGAAAATCCATCCCGATCACATCCCCGCAGAGCGGGTTGTCCTCTTCGTGCGAGATGTCGGGGTTTTCGAGGCGCCCGAAATTTCGCGGGTTCTTGTAGTGGTCGAGGATGTACTCCCTGTAAAACTGGTCGTCCGCGGCGGTTCCACTGCTCATAGATGCCCTCTCCCCTGCGGGGAGAGGTCCGGAGTGGAGCGGGAGACTTGATTAGTCATTGAAGATCCTCTGGGCCTCTTTGATGGAACCGACCAACCGGTCGACTTCATCCTTCTGCGTATAGACATAGAAGGAGGCGCGCGCGGTGGCGACGACACCGAGGCGCGTCATGAGCGGCATCGCGCAGTGATGGCCAGCGCGCAGGCACACCTGGTCGCGGTCCGCGATGGTCGCCAGGTCGTGCGGGTGGATGCCGGCGATCGAGAATGAGATCACCCCGGCACGCCGTGACGGCGGCGGCCCATATAGCGTGAGGCCTTCGATGTCGCTGAGCGCCTCGTAGGCGTACTCGGTGATCTCGCGCTCGTGCGCGCGAACCGCGTCCATGCCTAGGGCGCTCAGGTAGTCAACGGCGGCGCCCAGTCCGATGACCTCGCCTATCGCCTGCGTCCCGGCCTCGAACTTCCACGGCAGGTCGTGGTAGGTCGTGCCTTCGACGCGGACGGTCTTGATCATGTCGCCACCCGACTGGAACGGGTCCATCGCTTCCAGCAGCTCGCGCCGGCCGTAGAGGATGCCGGCCCCGGTGGGTCCGAGCATCTTATGGCCGCTGAAGGCGTAGAAGTCGCAGCCCAGCTCGCGGACATCGACGCCCTGGTGCGGCGCGCCCTGCGCTCCGTCCACGAGAACGGTCGCGCCTGCGGCTTTCGCGGCGGCGACCATCTCGTGCGCGGGATTGATGGTGCCCAGCGCATTGCTGACCTGCCCGAAGGCGACCAGCCTCGGCGATCGCTCCAGCAGCTTTCGGAACTGATCCTGCCGCAGCTCGCCTCGCTCGTCGATATCCACGAACTCGATGTGCGCGCCGGTGGCGGAAGCGAGGATCTGCCAGGGGACGATGTTGGAGTGATGGTCGAGGATGGTCAGGACGATCAGGTCGCCAGCCTTGACGTTCTTGCGACCCCATGCGTACGCGACGAGGTTGATGGCCTCGGTCGTTCCGCGTGTGTAGATGATCTCTTTTGTCGAGGCCGCGTTGATGAAGGCACGCACCTTCTCGCGCGTGGCTTCGTACCGTTCGGTGGCTACCTCGGCTATGTGGTACGCGGCCCGATGGATGTTGGAGTTGAAATGCTCGAAGTAATCCATCATCGCGCCGGTTACCTGTCGTGGCCGCTGCGATGTATTGGCCGAGTCCAGGTAGGCGATGCCCGTCTCGAGAATGGGGAAGTCCTTGCGGATTGCAGCGACGTCGAGAGGCCGGAAACCATTGATAGTCATTCCGGGACCTCGACGAACACGTCCTCCCCTTCGACGCTCACGGGGTAGGTCGTGGCGGGAATGACGGCCGGGAGGCCAGTGACTTTGCCGGTGACCAGGTTGAAGCGCGACCCGTGCTGCGGGCACTCGACGTCCATGCCCCAGAGCTCACCGTCGCTGAGCGAGAACTCCTCATGCGTGCAGGTGTCGTTGAGCGCATAGAAGCTGCCGTCCTCGGCGTGCGCAAGACAGACCGGCGTGTGTCCTGCATCGACTTTCTTCAGCGACTCGACCGGCACCTCGGCCACCGTAGCCACGCGATACCTAGCCAAGTCGCGCCTCGAGCTCCGTCTCGACCAGCTTTCGCGCTTGCTCGAACGGGATGCGCTCGAGGACGTCGCCGAAAAACCCCTGCACGATCATTCGCTTTGCGGTTGCCTCTGGGATGCCGCGCGAGCGCAGGTAGAAGAGGTGCTGCGGGTCCACCGGGCCGACGGTCGCGCCATGCGTGCAGCGCACGTCGTTGTTGTCGATCTCGAGCATCGGGATCGAGGTCGCCTTGGCGTGCTCGGACAGGACAAGGTTGCGGTTGGCCTGGTAAGCGTCCGAACGCGCCGCGCCTTTCTCGATCCTGATGAGGCCCGCGTAGACCGTGCGTGCGACATCCTGCAGCGCGCCTTTGAAAAGGAGGTCCGAGCGAGTGTTGCCGACCTGGTGATCCTGGAGCGTGTGAAAGTCGAAGAACTGCTCGCCTGACGCAAAGTAGATGCCCTTCAACTCAGCACTCGAGCCCTGACCGACCAGCGAAGCCTCAACGCGAGTCTTCGAAAACCGTGCGCCGAGCGTGACGTTGAACAACCGGAGGGTCGAGTCCTTCTCGAGCCGCGCGCGCTGGTCGCTGAAGTGCCACGCGTTGCGTCCCCACTTCTGGATCGCGACATAGCCGACCTCCGCACCCTCACCGAGGATCAGCTCGGCGGACCCACTTCGATAAGCGGCCGCCTCGTCGCCTTCCGAGATGTACTCATCGAGGTAGTAGAAGCGCGACCCGCGGCCGGCCACGATCAGCGTGTGCGGCAGGACGGCGGTGCCGGCTTCGTGAGAGAAGTGCTGGCTGAGAATCGGCTGCTCGATCGACACCCCGTCCGGCACGTAGAGGAAGTTGCCGCCGGTGAAAAACGCGCCATGCAGCGCGGTGAAGCGGTCGCGGTCGCTGCGGATCAGCGAGAAGAGCAGCGGCTCGACCAGCTCCGGGTGCTTCTTGGCCGCGGCCGCCAGTGGCTCGAGGATGACGCCGGCCGGCAGGGCCGGCTTGTCCTGCTTGTGCCCGTTGGCGTGCTCGAGCTGCGAGAAGTCGGTGAGGTTGAGGCCTGAGACGTCGGTGCGCCGCCACTCCTCGTCCAGGCGGGTTGGCGCCGGCATCCGCTCGAAAGCATCGAACGCGGTTCGACGGCGCTTGCGCAGCCAGTCGGGCTCGCCCTGGAGCGAGGAGACCTCCTCCAGAGCTTCGAGAGTCAGAGCCACGTCAGCCTACCGAACCCTCCATCTCGAGCTGGATGAGCCGGTTCAGCTCCACGGCGTACTCGAGAGGAAGCTCCTTGGTGAACGGCTCGATGAAGCCGTTGACGATCATCGTTTCCGCCTCGCTGCGCGTGATCCCGCGGCTCATCAGATAGAAGAGCTGCTCGTCCGAGACCTTGCTCACGGTCGCTTCGTGGCCCAGGGTCACGTTCTCGGCGTCGACGTCGTTGTACGGGTAGGTGTCCGAGCGCGACTCGTCG
>DASVEP010000009.1:0-5406 GCA_036380475.1 Candidatus Dormiibacterota bacterium | reverse complement strand
CAAGCGCTCGATGCCTGACTCCAGCATGATTCGAGTGGCTTTTGACACCCGGCAGTTCGCCCCCACCGTGTGCACCTCTTTGGTCATGACATCCGCAACCGTCTTCGGCACGCTGCCCTCAGTCGGCAACATCAGGTCCGCCCTGGTGACGATGCCGACAAGGACTCCCCTGTCGTCGACCACGGGCAACGCTGATATGCCGAGATCCACGAGCAGACGTGCGGCCTCGTCAACTTGTTTGTCGGCCTTCACCATGACGGCTGGACGCGACATGACCTCGGTGACCTTCACAAGGACAAAACTGAGGCAAAGCCACAATCGGGGACAGTTACGAACGACCCCCTATCGAGGTGCCCTATGACCCCTCCCACTCCAGCGCCGAGGCCGCCAGCGTTAGTTAAATGAGTCGCGTGCCAGTGGCGCTTCCCGAGAACTCACCCGCACCCGAGAGCGTCGGCCTGGTCGACGCCGCCCGACTTACGCCGGCCGAAGTGCTCGTGCGTTTGAGCACCACCGAGTCTGGCCTCACTGCGCTTGAGGCAGCGCAGCGCTTGAAGAGATTCGGGCCCAACGCCATCCGCTCCCACGGCGCACGCCCCCTTGCGGTGCTCGGCCGCCAGCTGCGCAATCCTCTTCTCATCCTCCTGGCGGCCGCGACGATCACCTCGCTGATCGTGGGCCAGAGGACCGATGCAATCATCATCCTGGCAATCGTTGGCCTGAGCGTCGGGCTTGGTTTCTTCAACGAATACAGGTCGGAGCGCGTGGTCGAGGCCCTGCACACCAGCATCCGCCACCGAATGGAGGTGATGAGGGACGGCGCTCCGGTGACGATCGACGTAACGGACGTCGTGCCCGGCGACGTTGTGACGCTTCGAACCGGCGACCTGGTCCCCGCGGACATCCGGCTCCTCGACGATCGCGAGCTCGAGTGTGATGAAGCCGTGCTCACCGGCGAGGCGATGCCGAAGACGAAACATTCGGAGCCGGAGCTGCAGACGGACCAGACCGAGCTCGGATTGCGGTCAATCGCGTACATGGGCACGATCGTGCGTGGAGGATCGGGCAGCGGCGTCGTTCTACAGACCGGTTCTGGCACTGCCTTCGGCAAGATCGCGTTGCGACTGGGAGAGCGGCAACCAGAGACGGTCTTCCAACGGGGACTTCGCAGCTTTTCGATCCTGCTCGTTCGTGTCACAGCGGTCCTGGCGGGCGGGATTTTTGTGGCCAATTCACTGTTGGGGCGGCCGATCCTGGAATCGGCCCTGTTCTCCCTTGCGATTGCGGTCGGGCTCACGCCTCAGCTGCTGCCGGCGATCGTCACCGTCAGCCTGGCGTCGGGTGCGCGCAACCTCGCCCGCAAGCGCGTCGTCGTCAAGCGGCTGATAAGCATCGAAGACCTCGGCAACATCGAGATCCTCTTCACCGACAAGACAGGCACCCTGACCGAAGGCCGGGTCAGCTTTCAACAGGCGGTAAACGCGTCCGCGGCGCCTGACGACGAGGTGCTGCGGCTGGGCCTGCTGTGTTCAACTGGCGAGAGCTCGGACGCGGCTGCGTCCGGCAACGCCCTTGACGCCGCGATGCTGGCAGCCGGCGCCGCGCCGCCGGGTTACGAGCGTTTGGATCAGCTGCCTTTCGACCACGAGCGAAGGCTGATGTCGACTGTGGTCAAGACGCCGGATGGCCTTCAGCTGTTGATCACCAAGGGCGCGCCCGAATCTCTACTGCCCCGATGCCTCAACGTCCCACCCGCGGCAGCGGCCACGCTCGATCGGCTATTCGGCTCGGGGGCCCGCGTGGTCGCCGTGGCCAGCCGGGCCTGGAATGGCACGTCCCGGTGTTCTCTGGCGGACGAGCGAGACCTTCAACTCAAGGGGTTCATAACGTTTCTTGACGCGCCCAAGGCCGACGCGGCGGAATCCCTAGCGCAGCTCAAAGTCCTTGGGGTCCAGGTCAAGATCGTCACGGGTGACAACGTCCTGGTTGCCGAGACGGTTTGCCGTTCGCTCGGGCTCGACTACGGCGAAGCGATCACCGGGCCTGAGCTGGAGAAACTCTCGGACCAGGAGCTGCTGGAGCGGATCCCTCGCACGGGTATCTTCGCGCGGGTTTCGCCCGACCAGAAATCGCGCATCATCGTGGCCCAGCGCGGCCTCAACAAAGATGTCGGGTTCCTCGGCGACGGAGTGAACGATGCCGTGGCCCTGCGCGATGCGGACGTCGGCATCTCGGTGGACACCGGCAGCGAGGTCGCGAAAGACGCGGCCGACATCGTCTTGCTCGGCAAGGATCTTGGCATCCTCGCAGCCGGTGTTCTCGAGGGTCGGCGAATCTTCTCGAACACGATGAAGTACGTGCTCATGGGAACCTCGTCCAATTTCGGCAACATGTTCAGCGCGGCGGGTGGATCGCTGCTGTTGAACTTCCTTCCCATGACGCCGACCCAGATCCTCCTCAACAACCTGCTCTACGACACCGGTGAGATGACCATTCCCACCGACAGTGTCGATCCAGAGCTTCTCCAGCGTCCGGCGCAGTGGGACATCCGCCTGATCCGCCGCTTCATGATCTTCTTCGGACCGATCAGCTCAGTCTTCGACTTCCTGACATTCGGCGTGATGCTTTTCGTTTTTCGCGCGAGCGGCAGCTTGTTTCAGACCGCGTGGTTCACCGAATCCCTGGCAACGCAGAGCCTGGTCATCTTCGCCATCCGCACGCGTCGCTCGCCCTTCTTCCGCAGCAGGCCGGGATTGGCGCTGACCATCGGCACCATCGGAAGCGTCGCGGTCGGCCTGACGCTCCCCTACACCCCGCTCGCCCGGTGGTTTGATTTCACTCCCCTGCCGGCCGGCTTTCTGTTGATTCTGGCGGCCATGGTGGTCGTCTACCTTGCGCTCGTCGAGCTTGGCAAGTCCTTCTTCTTCGGACGTGGCCCGTCACCGTCGCACCTACCCATCGCAGGCTGGCGCCACCCTCCCGCGATGCAGAGGATCGAACGCCTCGCCTCGCGCTGGACCATACGTCCGAGCCCGCGACCAGACTCCGTGCGATAGCGACAAGGAGGCGGAGCCGGTTCGGCGATGAGCCGCCCCGACTCCGTCTTTCGATCAGCTCGTCGGCGCCAGCGTTGACGTACGGGCGGTGCCTGCGGCCCTCTCGACCAGGTGCCGTGTCGTGGCCACGAGCCACAGCGCGGCGGTCGCACCCATCATCACGACGAGGTAGGGCAGGGTGTTCACGACCAGGCCGATGACTCCTGCCGCCAACACCACGATTCCCGCCACCATTGCGGCGATCACGAATGGGTCCTTGATCGAGAAGCCCATTGCACTCGGCGCGCTTGCAATGCACGCACCGAAACCGACCAGGCCGAGGGCGATGATGCCGCTGCGAGCGTCGCCCAGTAGCGGCCAATTCCACCCTTGTGTAACGGACAGAGCCAGAGTCAACCCGGCAGCCGTCAGCAACGTCGGCGGCACCTCTCTCCAGACTTTCATGTTCGTTTCACCTCCAACTGGAGGCTAGGCCGCCATCCATTTCCCCGAAAGTGCATGTCGGCCCGCGGGCATCGGGACACTCGACCCTTGCATCCGCACAAGGTCGGCTGCACGTTGGAGCAAGTGAATGGAGGTAAGTGAGATGAACAGTGTTGTGATCTTCGCGTCACGTCATGGCAACACCCGGAAGGTTGCCGAGGTTGTCGCGGCTGAGCTCTGCAAGCACGGAACGGTGCAACTGCTGTCTTCGGAGAAGGCACCGACGGCTCTCCCCGAAGAGATCGACCTTGTGGTGATCGGCGGCCCGACCGAGGCGCACGGCATGATGGTGCCGATTGCAGAGCTCTTCGGCCGCTTCAGCAAGGGCACGCTTGCGGGTAAGGCGGCAGCTGGCTTCGACACGCGGCTGCGCTGGCCGATCTGGCTGTCGGGGTCGGCCGCAGCGGGAATCGTCAAGAAGCTCGAAGCAGCCGGCGCGCGGGTTGTCGCCCCTGAAGGAAGCTTCATCGTCAGCGGCAAGCCCGCCGTATTGGATTCGGGTGAGCTCGAGCGCGCCGCGGCGTGGGCAGCATCGCTTGCGGCCACGGTTGACTCCCAGAAGCCGGTCGCGGCAGGTTTGTGATCATCCCGCCGGGTCTTAGTCCCGGCGGAACCGGCGGCCGCTGATCTCTGATGGATAGACGGCGATCCAGCGCTCGCGCACCCCAGGCGCGAGTGGGAAGATGGCGCGCTCGCGAAGCGCGGCAGAGAAAGGATCGATGCCGGTTGTCACCTCTTGAGCCACGCCCTTGAGCACCACACTCCAGCCGATTCGCGTTTCCGGGTCCCAACCGTCGACTTCGAACGCGACCGCGGACATGATCGCCTGCTGCACCTTCGTATCAGCAGCGGTTCGGAACACAACCACCGAGCCGTCTGCGGCGTAGTTCACCGGGAATATCTCCGGCTGATCGCCAATCGAGAACGCGATCCTGCCTAGGCTGTGCCGGGCGAGAAGCTCCTGACACTGTTGCTCCGACAGCACCTCCATCGAGTCCTTTGTCCGATCTGACTGAGCTGTCACCAATTCACCTCCTGTGCTGACAGTGTGCCGGCCGCGGTTCGCTGCTCATTGCCGATAGACCCTATCCGTACAGGGCCTTGGACCCTGCGGTACCCGGGTCGAATGGCAGTCGCTCACTGAATCGAAGACCTGTTGACTGTGCTCAAGAGCCGTCCAAAGCTCCAAAAACTCCTCGAAAGAGGGTCAGATTTCCAAGGAGGAAATGACATGAACAAGGCAATTCGGTGGCGAATCATCAGTCTTCAGGCGATGCTCGTGGTCATCCTCGCGTCGGCGTCAGGCTTCCTTTTCTACGAGGGCAGCTTCACGACGAACATGATCAAGGACCAGTTGACCGCGCAGCAGATCTACTTCCCGACCAGCGACCAGATCAAGCCCGGCGGCGCGCTGGACCCCAAGGAGTTCCCGCAGGAGATTCGGGACCAGGCGGGCAACCAGGTGACCGACGGCAACCAGGCCAGGATCTACGCTGACGACTTCCTCGCCAAGCACCTTCAGGGCGTCGCCGGAGGGGCGACCTACGCCACGATCGGCAGCAAGATAGCAGCCGCGAACGCTGTGCTCGCCGCTACCCCGAAGACGGACCCCGGCTACGCAGCGGCCCAGGCCGCGGTCACGACCCTCAACGGACAGCGGGACACGCTGTTCAAGGGTGAGACCCTGCGCTCGATGCTCCTGAACGCATACGGCTGGTGGACGGTAGGCTTCTACACGACGTACGCGGGAATCGGACTCCTGATCGCAGCGCTCGTAGTTATGGGCGCGCTGGTCTTCGAGCTCTTCATCGTCGGACGCAAGTCCGAGGAGACATTCAAGGTCGCGCAGACAGCCGCTGCGTGACAG
>DASVEP010000008.1:0-2801 GCA_036380475.1 Candidatus Dormiibacterota bacterium | reverse complement strand
TATCACGAGGATCCCGGCGGTGAGGCCTACCTGGCCGTGTCGCCAGGCGCACGTGTGGTGGCCGCCGGCTGCAATTTCGCCCGCGACGACGTCTTCCTGCTCAGGCTGCACGCGCCGTTGGGCGTCGAGCGAGTCGATGCCGCCGGCCAGAACACCGGCGCGTATATCGACATACCGGGCGTCACCTCGCTTGGGGGGATCGCAATCGATACGACCGGGGCGTTCGACCATCGCCTGCTCGCGACAGGCGCATCCGGAGGCAAGACGGTCGTCTCTGCCGTCGACTGCTATGGAGGCGTCCAGGTCATCACGCGTTCTGCGCCCTCGACAGAAGGAGGCCTGGCGGTGGCGCCCGAGGGATTCGGCTCCTTCGGCGGTGACCTTCTCGCGCCCGACGAATACACCGGCCGCATCTATGCCATTGCGCCGGACGGCTCGGTGGCGACGGTCGCACGGCCGTCCCTGCCGACGGGCGGCGACATCGGAGTCGAGAGCCTGGGTTTCGTGCCGGCGGGTTTCCTGCGCGGCGGGGAGGTCTACTACGCCGATCGCAAGACACCGAACAACGCGCATGCGGGAACGGATGCCGTGCTTCGACTGTCGTCGTCCGACCTTTCCGCCGCAGGCGTGCGGGACGGCGACCTGCTCGCGGCGACGGAGGGCGGCGCAACACTCATCGCTGTGCATTGCGACGCGACCTGCAGCGTGATCACGGTTGTCGCTACTCCGACGGCCTCGCACGGCGAGGGCCATATCGTTTTCACAGTCGACAAGACGGTGCCCAGCCCGATCCCTGGTCCGGCTGTGCAGCCAACGCACATCACCACCACGCCGTCGCGGAGCTCGGTCACCGCGACCAATGCGATCATCGCGACCGCGATCGTGATCGCGCTCGTGGCCCTTGTTCTTGCGCTTGGCGTCCCTCGGCGAAGAACCTAGCTCTCGCGCTGGGATGGATCGCCGTTTGCTGCTCGCGGCCCGCGGGCTGCGATCTTTCGGTTTCGGATTCTCCGCCGTCCTCATCGGCGTGCACCTGGAGCGGCGAGGGCTGTCGCCGCTCCTCATCGGCCTGACGCTCGGAGTCGGGCTCGCCGCGGCATCGCTCACGGGACTCGCCAGCGCCGCCCTGGCGGCGGTGTGGGGCCGCCGGCGAGTTCTCGCCGCCACGGGCGTCTTGATGGCACTGACGGGGATCGATCTCGCCTTCGCGCATCAGGCGCTGTTGCTCATGCTCGCGGGGATCACGGGAATGCTCGGCGCGGCCAGCGTGGACCTCGGGCCGTTCGCGTCTGTCGAACAAGCGGTCCTGGCCGAAACCGCGCAGCCGTCTGAACGCAATGTGGCTTTCGGGCGCTACTCGCTGACCGGAGGCTTGTTCAACGCGGCCGGCGGGCTTGCCGCCGCGTTTGCCACAAGCGCACAGGCGGCCGACGCGTTCTTCATCGTCTACGCAGCGATCGGACTCGCGACTGCGGTGCTCGCATTGTTCATGTCGCCGCAGGTCGAGGCAGAAAGCGGGGGCCGCGTCTTCGGGCCGTTCCGACCACTGCTCGGGCTCGCGGCCCTCTTCGCGCTGGACTCACTGGGCGGAGGTTTCGTCGCCAACGCCGTGATCGCGTACTGGTTGCACGTGCGATTCGGCGTGGGTCTGTCTGTGCTCGGGCCGGTCTTCGCTGTGGTGGCGATCCTGCAGGCGCTGTCGTATGAGGTCTCGGGCCGGCTGGCGAATCGGATCGGCCTGATCAACACGATGGTCTTCACACACCTGCCGAGCAACATTCTTTTGCTGCTCGTCCCCTTCGCGCCGAGCCTGGGTTGGGCAGTAGCGCTGCTGCTGGCGCGGTTTGCGCTGTCGCAGATGGACGTGCCGGCGCGTCAGGCATACATCGTTTCCATCGTCCCGCCTAGCGAGCGTGCCGGCGCGGTGGCGATGACTGGAGCGGTCCGCGGCGTGGCTCAATCGTTTGGGCCGGTGCTCGCAGGCCTGGCCATCGGATTGGCCGCATTCGGCGTGCCGTTCTTTGCGGGTGGTGGCCTGAAGGTCATCTATGACCTGGCCCTGTTCGCAGGGTTTCGGAACCGGCGCGCGAGCCATGAGCGCGGGTAACGTTCGGGTATGGCGAACGAGCTGCCTGCGATCGACGACGCCGAGCTCGAGCGCCGCCTGGTTGAGATTCGCGAGCGCATGCGTCCCATCGATCAGCAGCTCGCTGCGCTGCGAGGCGAGCGCGACCTGCTCCTGACCGAACGCCGCCGTCGCGATCGCACCGCAAATCGCGAGTCACGCGCGGACTTGAAGGCGGCGATGCGAGAGGGAAAGTTTCCGACGATCGCCGAGCTCGTGGCAGCCGGCCAGGCGGGATCGCTCGACGACTATGCATTCAACCTCAAGACCGGCGGCGAGGTGCGCCTGGGCTACCCCGGGGCGCGATCGCAGAGCCTCACGTTCACGGACGGCGTCAAAGCCGCACAGGCAGGCGACCTGGATGCGGCGACGCGGCTGTATTCGGCTGGCTGGGAGCTCGGCAGCCCTGGCCGCCCGGGGGTGCGCGTCCACTTTCCCGGCACGCGCCAGGAGCGCCTTGTCAGCGCGGACGAAGTATTCGCGCGGCCGAAGGATTCCACGGCTTCGTAACCACCGCCCGCCACCGCCCGTTGGTTGGGGTGGGAAACCGTAGAATCTACGCGCCCCTCAACCATGGCTAAAAACGTTCCTGAGAAGATCAAAACGAAGGGGGGACATCGTCCTCGGGCGAGGGTCCACGCAAACTGGTCGCCGATCGGCCAGCGCCTCCGTCGAG
>DASVEP010000007.1:0-22374 GCA_036380475.1 Candidatus Dormiibacterota bacterium | reverse complement strand
ACGGATCGCCGAGACGCAGCTTCCGGGCGGCCCCCTCGAGGCGCTCCATGAACTCGTCATGGGCAGCTTCCTCGACCAGGATGCGCTCGCCTGCCGTGCAGCTCTGGCCCGCGCAGAGGTAGCAGCCGACAATCGAGCCCTCGACCGCCTTCCCGAGGTCGGCGTCGGCGAACACGACGATGGGCCCGTTTCCGCCCAGCTCGAGCATCACGTGCTTGCCGGCAGCGCGACGGGCCACCGATGCGCCTGTCTCGGTTGAGCCGACGAAACCTACTCCGTCCACGAGCTCGTGGCCGGCGACCTCATCGCCGACCTCGGCGCCCGGCCCGGTAACGAGGTTCATGGCGCCGTCCGGGAAGTCGGCCTCGGCGATGCATTCCATCAGCGCGACCGAGATGACGCTCGTCGATGATGCCGGTGTCCAGACCACCGTGTTGCCGGCGGCAAGCGCCGGCGCGATGAGCTCTGCGGCCATCGTCAGCGGCCAGTTCCAGGGCGTGATGATCCCGTAGACGCCCCGTGGGTAGTGGCGCGCGAAGACGAGCTTGCTCGGACTCGCTGACGGCAGGACGCGACCTTCGAGTCGCTTGAGATCCTCGGCCGCGATGCGGAAGTACTCGGCGGCCTCGTCGACCTCGCCCAGCGCTTCGGCCACGAGGGGCTTGCCCTGGTCGAGGGTGAGGATCCGCCCAAGCTCATCGCGACGCTTCTCAATCGCTTCGGCAATCCTGTGCAGGCGCTTCGAACGTTCGAAGCCCTTCAGCGCCGCCATCGACTTGCGGGCTCTGTGCGCGGCCTCGATGGCCTTGCGCGCGTCAGCGCGCGTGCCTTTCGGAACCTGCGCGATCGTTGCACCGGTTGCCGGGCTGGTCGCGATGAAATGTTTTCCGCTCTCGGAGTCGATCCACGCCCCGTCGACGAACATCTTCTTGACCGAGCTGGCGACGTCAAAGGGGCCCCCGCGAACTCTCGGCGAAGCCTCTGAGTTCGTGGGGCGTTCGACCGTCATCTCTTGTCTCCATTCCTGTGAGCTCCGCGATTGCCGCCAAGATCGAACGCTCGAGCGTAGATGCGACGGTACGCGGCTGCGTCAACGTCACGCGGGTTGCCGATACTCTGGGGGTCGGCGGCCGCCTTGTCGGCGAGCATCGGGATCTCGTCTTCCGCAAAGCCCAGCTCCTCGAGGCTCGGGATCTCCACGTCGACGGTCAGCTGGTGCACGTACTCGACCGCCATCTCGGCCGCGCGCCAAACGGTGACGTCGCGCGTGTCGAGTCCGAATGCTACCGCCATGCGCGCAAATCGCTCCGGCTCGCCCGCGTGGTTGTACTCCATCACGGGACCGAGCAGGCGCGCTGTGAGAGCACCGTGCGGGGCATCGTGAACACCGCCGGCGGTCTGGCTCATCGCGTGTGCCGCGCCGGCCGAGTCCGTGCCATAGGCAAGGCCCGCGAGCATTGCCGCGGCGCTCATGTGATATCGGGCCTCGACATTGGCGCCCTGCGAGAACGCCACCCGCAGGTAGCGCGCCACGTACTCCATCGCCAGAAGCGCAACCGCGTCGGTGAACGGCTGGTGATAGGTCATCGTGTAGCACTCGACCGCGTGGGCGAGGGCATCCATCCCGGTCCCTGCGGTGACCGCGGCCGGAAGCTTGACGCTGAGCTCTGGGTCGATGACCGCGACCCACGAAGCGATGTTCGGCGTCCCGCCGACGTTGAACTTGATCTTTCGCTTCGGGTCGGTGATAACCGCCCACAGCGTCACCTCGCTGCCCGTTCCAGCGGTGGTCGGAACTGCGATCAGCGGTGGGATGCGGTTCGCGATCGGGCTGTGTCCCCACTCGTAGTCGAGGATACTGCCGTCGTGTGCGGCCACGACCCCGATCCCCTTGGCGGTGTCGATGGAGCTGCCACCGCCGATAGCGACGAGACCGTCACAGCCCTGCGCGTGATACTCGGCGGCGCCGGAATCGACTAGCTCGACGCCGGGGTTGGCCCGGACACGATCGAAGACGATCGGCTCGCAGTCGGCGCCTCGCAAGACCTCGAGCGCGACGTCGAGCAGCCCCGCCGCCTTGACGCCGGGATCGGTGACGAGCAGCGGCCGCCGAACGCCCAGCAGCCCGGCCTCCGTCCCAAGCTCGCGGATGGCGCCCAGGCGCTGCACGAGACGGGTCGGGCTCTGATAGGTGCGAAGGGTGTATTCCAGCATGGTTAGAAGACGAGGCCTCCGCGCTTGCGCGCGGAGGCCGTAGAGCTGCTATTCAACCGGAATCTCGTGGTGGATGCGGGAGAGGTCGATTCCCTGACGGCTTCTGTACACGCGCGCGGCGACGTATATGACGATCGCCACCACGTATGTCGCCAGGAAGTAATAGACCGAGTTCAGCGTGGTCTGGAATCCGGTTCCGTACAGGTTGGCGCTGTTGAACGACCACTCGTAGAGCATGAACAGCAAGAACAAAGCGGTGATTACAGCGACGACGGTGATCGTCGGCACGCCTGCGACCTTGTAACGGGCCACGGGCGATGCGTCGTACAGGTCCTTGCGGCGCCAGGGCAGGATGATCGCGGCGACCACTGTGCCCAGGAACGTCACGGCCAGAACCGCGGTCGCGTCCAGGAAGACACTCTGGAACTTCGGAACGTACGAGTAGATCGCGCTGATGATGACCGAAGGCACGATCATCAGTACCAGCGAGCCATAAGGGACGCGTCGCTTCGCCGATATGTTCGCCGCCCACGAGGGCAACACTCGGTCGAAGGCGGCGGCGAAGATCACGCGGGTCGAGGAAAGGAACAGCGTTCCGGCCCAGCCGAAGAACCAGAGACCCATCACCAGGATCAGCAGTGCTTGGAATAGGTGGTTGTCTACGAGCCAGCCGGCGAACATCACCGGATATGGCCACGTGCCGACTGGTGCCGTGCCTGCATACCACGCGGCGTTGGCGGCGTTGTAGAACTGCCAGCCCATCGTCTTGACCACGAGGATCATGACCAGGCCGACCAGCCCGATCGTCACCCACAACCCCCAGAACATGCTCCAGAAGGGCTTGCGGATGTCCTTGGCCCCGCGTACCTCTCCGTAAAGGGTCGCACCCCAGTTGGGCCAGAGAAGATAGAACGCGAGCCAGGGCAGGAGCAGGAAGACTGGACCAAACGAGAAGAAGCCGAAGTCGTGAGGGGCGTAGCCGGCCTTGGTCCCGGCATCGATCGTCGCCTGGTATGCGTTGGCTGGAGCTCCGAAGAGCTTCGTGGCCTCGCGGTTGAAAGCATTCTGGAAGTCGTTCTGGCTGGCGAACAGCAGCAGGCCGCAAACGACCACCAGGCCGACAAGCCCGATCCAGAAACAGAGTTTCTGAATTCTGGCGTAGCTCTCCATGCCGAGCGTCACGATGACGCTGACGAACGCCAGGACGATCAGACAGCTGACAAACAGTCCGGTCTGACCCGTGAAGAACGAAGCGACGTTTGACCAGCCGAGGGTGTACGCGAGTGGAAGGAAGAATTGAACATTGAGGATGTTGGCGTAGATCGGCGCCCACAGGAACAGCGTGAACCACCATCCAGTGATGGAGAGCACGAAGCCGAGCCCGCCGCCGAGCACCCGACTCTGCCATGCGTAGTCGCCGCCCGTGCGTGGCATGACGCTAACCAACATGGCGTACGTGATGACCAGAAAAGTGGTGAGCACCCCGAAGATCAAGATCGCGGCGAGCAGCTGGCCGTCGGGCACCGTGTAGACGTATGACATGCCGTACAGGCCGAGCGTGATGAGGTTTACAGACCAGAACGAGTAAATGAACGCGTCGAACGTCGACCAGGCTTTGACCAGCCCGGTCGCGTTGCGCAGGAAAAGGGTCGGCCGCGCCCCCGCCGTCCCCATCGTCGTGTCAGCCATGGTTTCCTCTCCTTCTTCGCTTCAGATTTATCCGTTGACCAGCTGGTAGCTCTTGATGCCTTTTTTGGCGTCGAGGTTGATGACAGCGGCCATGAGGACCCCCTCCTCATACGAGCTGCCGGGGTTGATGGAAAGGGTCTTGCCGAGCTTCACCGCGCCCTTGCTCTCGTGGATGTGCCCGTGCAGCGAGAGGAGCGGCTGGTGCTTGTCTATGGCCTGCCGGACGGCGGTCGAGCCGACGGGCCGCAGCGCCTTCCCGCCGTGCAGGAGCTTGAGGTCCGCATCTATTGCGGGCGCCTCATCGAGGCCCGAGCGATAAGGCGGGCAGTGGAGGTTGAAGATGGCGTGCGAGAAGTCGTTGATGTTTCTTGCCATCGCCTCGATGCGTGCGCCGAGCTCTTCCTCCGTCTCTTCTCGGTGCGTGTTCCATGGCGTGTGATTGGACCAACCTGTGGAGATCATCGCGAAACCGTCGATCTCCACCATCCGGCCTTCGCCGAGCTCGACCATGTCTGATTCCCGGACGACGTCGTCAACCTCCATCTCGTCGTCGTTTCCCGGGCACACGAAGACCCGCACGCCTGACCCGTGCAGCTTCTCCTCGGCCATGTCCATCCAGCGCCGGACGCCGTCCAGCATGATCTGCTGGAAGCACTCCTTTCGCTTCTGCTCGTCCTCGTCGAGCTCCTGAAGGCGCTCGGGCGTGACGTGCAGCGGGTAGTAGCCCTTGCGCCGGATCTGGTTCTCGATGTCACCGACTTGTTCGGCCCCGACGACCTGTCGCTGGCTGGCGATGGTGACGGTGTAATGGCCGTTTTCTTCGACGATGGGGATCATCGCCTTGCCGGTCATGTCCCCGCCGCAGATGAGGACTTCCGCGTCGTAGAACTTCGCGGCGTTCAGGAATTTGCGCCAGCACATCTCTGATCCGTGCAGGTCGGTCGCGAAAAAAACCCTTGTCATGTCTACCTCTCCACGAGCACCTTGCGAATCTCACGTTCGAATCCCATCACGTGGCGCTGCATGCACCTGTCCGCGCGGTCGCCATCACCGGCAAGCACAGCCCGCAACAGCTCGACGTGCTCCTCGACGGCCTCTCGCAGGCGCACGCCGTGATCGAGCACCAGGTACCAGAGCCGCATGCTGAGGTTGAAATACCTGTCGAGTGTGTTCTCGAGAAATGAGTTGCGCGCCGACCGGTAGATCTGCCGGTGGATCGCCTGGTCGAGCTGCATGAGCTCCCTCTGGTTGGTGAGCTCGACTGCATCGAGGCGCTCCAGGAGGTCGCTGATGGCGTCGTGGTCGTTGGCCCCGCTCCGCTCCGCCGCAAGCCTTGCCGCGTGCCCCTCGAGGATGACCCTGACCTCGGTGATGCGGGCAAGGTCGGTGATGTTGACGTCGGTGACAAACGTCCCTCGATGCGGCACGCTGCGGACCAGGTTCTCCCACGCGAGCCGCTGTAGGGCCTCGCGGATGGGCGTGCGCCCGATCTCGAGCTCGTCGCGCAGCCGGCCTTCCTCGACCACGGATCCGGGCGGCATGTCGAGGCAAACGATGCGGTCTCGAATTCGAAGGTAGGCTTCCTCGCTCTGCGAGCGCGCGGCTTCCTGCACCGAGCTCTGCGCGCGCCGTGCCCCCAGCGCGCGAGCGTGAAAAGCCAACCCTCGTGACCTCCCCAACTGGCCACCGACCGATATGCGACCGATATACCGGTGCGCAACGTAGCACCGCCCCGATCGCCAGTCAATTGCGGGGTTCAGTCAGGCAAGGGTGAGCCTCGGGTCTCCGGCAGGAGGAGCAGGAGGGCGGCCCCGGCGAAGGCGACCGCGCCGCACAACGCCAGCGCCCTCCCGAGTCCTACGGACGGCGAGAGCAGCCCAACCGCCTGCAGCCCGGCGACGCTCCCCACTGCAGACGCGACCGCTCCCATGCCTTCCGCCGTCGCTCGCGCCCTGGTTGGAAAGAGCTCGGCCGTCCAGGCGCCGAAAACCGGCGTGGCCGCACTCGCGAATCCGCTCCAGAGGACATTCCCGGCCACGAATCCCGGCGTGCCGCTTGCGAAGCTCAGGCCGGCGGCCACGGCGGTGGCCCCTGTGAGCGCGGTCCCCGGGCCTCGGCGGCCGAAGCGGTCCGACAGGAAGCCGCCGACGACGTAGGATGCCCCGCCGGTCAGTCCAGACACGACGATAAGCGCGCTGATCGCGATTGGGCTCATGTGCAGGGTCTGGCTGGCGAACAGCGTGAAGAGCAGGCCGGCGGGTTCGAGCAGGACGGCGAGCAGGGCCGTGGTGCCGGCGATCACGAAGAGGCGCCTGCGCCAGGGCGACCCCAGCAACAGCCGCAAAGCGGAGCCCGACACCCGCGCTCGCTGCCATATTCGCCCCTCCGGCAACTTCATCCAGATCGCCGGGGCCGCCACCAACCCGACCCCGCCCGCGAGGAACAGCCATCGCCAGTGGGGGGCCACGATCGGGTATGCGAGCACCGTGATCCCGGTGCCGATGCCGCTGAGGACCGCGAGCACGCTCACCGCCTGCCCACGGCGCGCGGGCGGCGCCTCCTCGACGATCAGGGCGGTGGCGACGCCCGCGACGAGGATCTCGAAGCACACGGCGATCAGCCGAAGAAAGGCGAGCGCCTCCAGCGATGGCGCGAACGCGCTGGCGAAGTTGGCGATCGAGAACCCTGCGACGCCGATGGCGATCAGCCGGCGGCGGCCGAAGCGATCAGCGAGGGTCGCGAGCGGGAGGGCCCCCAGGCCGCCGAGCGCCAGCACCGTGCCGAGGTTCGACAGCGCCGGCACCCGAGCGTGAAACTCGGCGGCGATCGCCGGCAACGCCAGGACGAGCACGGAACCATCGAAAGCTGTGAGCACCACCGCCAGGCCGGCCCACGTAAGGGTTCGCCGCTGGAGCGCGTCCAGCTGCATCACCTAGGGGACGAACCCGAACTTCTTGAGCAGATAAGGGCCGGGTCCCAGGAAGCCGCAAGTTGCCGCTATGTGCACGATCGACACACCGAGAAGCGAGGGCGGTCCCGGCAGAAGCGCAAACGCCAACGCCATCGGCAGACCGATGAGAAGCGTTGTGGCCGTTTCGAGCCACGGCCAGGCGAGGTGGTGATAAAGGACGTAGAAGGATGTGCCGACGATGAGGCCCACAGGTGCCCAGGGCACGGCCATGGTCAGGCCGCCCTGAATCAGACCTCGAAACAGAGCCTCCTCGATGGGACCATTGAAAAGGTAAAACGAGGCCTGGACGCCGGCGTCGCCGGCATTGGCGGGAACCCTGATGAATCGGCGGCGCCTCGTTACGAAGAGCTGAGTGGCCATCGCAAGTATGAAAAGGATCGGCGCGCCTACTGCCGCAAACCCAAGCTGCCAGCCGAGGTTTCCAAGCGCAAATCCCAGCCAGGGTGGTCGGTGCCACTCGACCAGAGCCACAACCAGAGCCATCGGCAGCAGACGAGTTGGCGCGTCGACCTTCACCCATGCCCACGTGTCGGGAATACGGGTGAGGATGATTCTGATTGGAGCGATCATGGAGTTCGAGGTCTATTACGACTATCTCTGCCCGTTCGTCTATCGGGTGTCGTTGTTGCTCGCCAAGGTGCGGCACGAGCGAAACCTCGAGATTGGCTGGCGCTACTTCTCACTGACACAGGTGAACTCGAAGGATGATGGTTGGGCGGTGTGGGATGCACGGGCCGCCGAGCGGGTGCGGGGCCGCATCGCATTCGCCGCAGCCGAAGCTGCCCGGCGCCAGAATCGATTCGAGCCCTTCCATTCGGCGCTGCTGAGCGCCCGGCATCAGCACCGGCTGGAGATCGACGACCGGAAGGTGGTCGAGGGAGTGGCCCACGATTCGGGGCTGGAGCTGGAGCGCTTTCGGCACGACCTCGACGACCCGACGATCCTCGAGAGGCTGGCGGCTGACCACCGGGACGGGGTTGCCACACACGGGGTGTTCGGAACTCCCACGTTCGTCTTTCCCAACGGAGCCTCAGCTTACATTCGGCTCGCAGATGTCCCCGACGCGGCCGACGCGCTGCGCCTGTTCGATGCGTTGATGGATGTGGCGGCAGATGAGCCGCGGGTCCTCGAGATCAAGCGACCCGTCCGGCCTTCACCGGACTGAACATTCTCAACGGCTCTTTGCCGGGCCGGGTAGAACGGCTCCCTCAGTTGTTTTCTGTTGTGGGTCAATGGGATTGACGGACCGATCGACGCTGACTCGATCGCTTCTCTCTCCGCACGAATCGGCCGGTGCCGGCGGTGGGCGACAGGCCATGCCGACGAGAGAAGCCGACCTCAACGTGCTGCCCCCGGCGGCGAGCGACTCCTGGCGAACCTGGCTGATGACCGGCGTGCGCAGGCCGCCGTTCGACCGCAGCCGGATACGCGGCGCTCACAAGGGGCTCAAGAAGCTTCTGATCGAGGGGACTCCAGGCGCCGGCGACCGGCCGCAGCCATGGAACGATTTCTCCAGCGCGATGGTCCGGCAGGCAGTCGACGAGGCGCTGAACTCGCTTCCACTTCAACACAAACAGGTGCTCAAGCTCGCGTACTTCGGCGGCCTCTCGAATCGTGAGATCGCCACTCGGCTCGACATGTCGCCAAGCGGCGTCCGGCGGCGGTTGCAGGAGGCAGTGGCGACGGTGAGCGCCTTCGTGGAACGCGGCCGGGTGCTCGGCCGGCGGGTGGTCTTCGCCATCGCCGCGTGGTTCGGCGCTCGCACGATGGTGAACGCCGCCCATCGAGGGCCGGCCGTCGCGGTCGACCAGGTTCTCCAGGCCGCCGCGGTTGTGATCGTGGGGGTGGCAGCGGCGACAGTGCTGGCCGCGAACCCTGCCACGACCTCACCGACCCGTCACAACCTCGACGGTGGCGGCAGCATGCGGACAGCGGCAGCAGCCGCGGCCGGCCGCCAGGTTGCGCCGCCTGTGAACCTGCCGTTGAAGCTGGCGATGCCGGCCGATCCCACCACCCTCGTCCCACCTTTGCCGGGCGTGCTCCCAGGTCAACTGCCTCCGGCGGAATCTGGCGAGCCGATCGTGCCGCAGCTGCCGGCAGCGCCTTCCTTGAAGGTCAGGCTCCCGCTGCCCGTCAACGATCCCACCGTTCCCGCGCCCGACATACCAAAGCTCTGGCGCTAACCGGTCCGAGCGTAGATCTCGACTCCGTCCACGGTCGCAACAAGTCGATATTTCGCGTCGACCAGGTTCTGAATCACGGGGTAGTTGCGCATCGGATACAAGGCAAAGGTGCTCCAGCCCGCGGCCGCGGTGTCGACAATCAAGGCAGGAGGATTGCGCATTAGGTCGGCCTGCAGCGCCGGCCAGACGTCCGGCGCGGTGTCCCAGTTGTTGGGGGGCATGCCCGAACCGCGATCGAACCCGCGCAGGAATCCGGGAAACCTGCTCGCCGGCAGGCGGTCTGACTCCACGTAGAGGGCGGCCCAGTCTCCCCAGACGAAGACACGGTCACCAGGCTGGGTGTGGTCGCGCATGTAAGCGGCGACCTTCTCGTGCTGGGCGATCGGGGGGCTCCAGTCATAGGTAAGAGGGTCCGCGGATACGTCGTACGCGACCCACGCCAGCCCGGGCACGGCGACGCCGATCGCCACCACCGCAGCAACCTGCTTTCGGAGAGGTGTACGCAGGGCGCGGTCTACCGAAAAGGCGGAGAGCAGCGCCAGCGGGCCCATGACCTGGATGAAGTAGTGCCAGGACAGATGACCGCCCGCCAACGAACCTACGCCTGACAGCACCAGCCAGACCACGGTGAGGCGTTGACCCGCCGCCAATCGGTGCCAACGAATCGCCCAGACAATTGCGGCCACCCACAGCACCGCCATGTCGAGCACGAACGGGATGATGCTGTCCTGTGCGCGGGACCAGACGACTCCCGGTGACCAGTTGGTGCTCGCGTATTGAGTCAGGATCTCAATCGTCCAGCGCCAGAATCCCGAGAGCGAACCCGTCGTCGCGAGCAGCGCTGCTCCTGCCAGGAGCCCGGCGATGAGGCCGCCTACAAAGAGAGCAGCCGCGCGCAATCGCGTGGCCGGCGGCTCGAAATAGACCACCGCAAACGGAAGCAGCAAGAGATCGATCCCGGCCGACTGCCTGAACGCACCGGCCGCCGCCAGAACCAGTCCCGACAGCAGCCATTGGCGTCGCAGCATCAGAAGGAGTGACGCGGTCAGCGGAAGCATCATGAACGCCTCGGTGTTGGCCGCCAGGAGGCGCGGATTCCCCGCGCCTGTCATGACTCCGTAGAACACGGCCGCAAGCACGCCTGACCTGGTGCTCGCCAGGCGCCGGCCGATGACGAAGATGAGGACGCACGTCGCCCCGACGACGATCAGGGTCAAGGCGTGAATCGCCGTCATCTGATACGTCCCCAACAGTCGGAAGGTAACCGCATAAACCCAGTAGATCCCGGGCGGCTTGTTGTCCACTCCGCCCTCGGCGTAGAGGGGCGCGCCGGTATTCATGAGCGCCGCGATCGCTCCATAAATCCCCTCGTCGCCATCGAGCACGCGATGGAAGAACGAGGGCGCATGCGCTACGGCGATCGGCGCCGCGGCCAGCAGCCCCAACAGAAGGGTGTTTTGGGTGCGGCGCGTCACTGTGGCTGTGGACATGGCGCCCACCTATATTGCTGTACGGTCGGATCGTGACCGCCGTCCGGCGATTCTGGGTGCCGCTTGCGCTCGTGGTCGTCCTGATCGCCCTCGCTTTGGATTTCTGGAACCCAAGCGAACCAATCGGCATCGACTTCCACACATACGAGGCGGCCGCGCGCGTGGGCTTGCACGACGGTTGGTCGCACATATACGACCAGTCGCTGGTCGCCGCCGCTCAGAAAGAACTCGTTCCAGGGCAGATCGCGCAGCCGTTTCTCAGCCCACCGCCCACAGCCTGGCTGGCCGCATTGCTGGCGCCTGTGCCCTACTGGCCTTCCTATTACTTATGGGCGGCGTTCACATTGGTCGTGTTTGCTCTTGCGCTCCTGTGGTCTTCGTCAGACCGCGGGCTGGTGCGGTGGGTCGGTGCCGCCGCGGTTTTGACGCCCTGGTGGGTGCTGCATGCAGTACACCTCGGCCAGGTCGTCCCGCTCGTCGCAGCCGGCGTGCTCCTGTCCTGGCGATTCGCGCGCGAGCATCGCGATGTCATGGCCGGACTGGCGCTTGCGCTTCTGTTCGTTAAGCCCAACACCGCATTGCTCGTGCCGCTCGCTCTTCTTGTCGCCGGTCGGTACCGCCTGTTTGCCACGGTCGCGGCTATGGCCGCCGCCGTCCTCTTCGTCGCTGCGGTGACGATGGGCGCCGCGGGCATTTCCGCCTATGTCAGCCAGCTGACCGGCACCCTGCCGTCGGGTGCGGATTCGCTCACGCTCGAAAGGGCTCTGGGCGTCGCCGGCCCGATTGCCCTCGGACTGCGCGTGGTCATAGTCGCCGTCAGCCTCATCGCGGCGTTCCGCTTGCGCGGCTCACCTGGCCTCGTTATTGCTGCGGGCACCCTGGGTTCGCTGTTGGTGGCTCCATACCTCCACGGTTCCGATCTCTGCCTGCTTGGCGTGGCCGCGTGGCTGGTCTGGGAGGAACGTCCGGCTCTGGTCTGGCGGCTGCCAATCGCGGCCGGATGGCTCGTCGCCAGTCCCTTCGTATTCTTGAGCACGGTCGGTCCCAACCTAGACCGCTGGCCTCTTATCGAACTCGCACTGCTGGCCGCCCTGGTGCTCGAGGCCTGGCGGCCGGGCCGCAGTCGCGACGCTGCATTAACAGGCGAGGCTGAACTCAGGAGACCGGCCCCCGCATAATCGAAGAGCCCGCCTACTCAAAAGGAACGCGTTTTGCCAATCGACATCCACGACGTCCAGGGCCCGCTGCGGGTGCTTGCCGGGCCGGGAACCGGGAAGACACGCGCGCTGGTCGACCTGTACGAGCAGGCCGTGCTCGAACGCGTCGCCGGGCGCGACCAGATTCTTGCGCTCACGTTTTCAACTGGCGCGGCCGACGAGCTCGGGCGGCGGATCGATGAGCGGCTGAAAGACGACTACGGGGAAGCCTGGATCTCGACGTTCCACAGCTTCTGCTGGCGCGTGCTGCGCGACAACGCGCCCGATCCCCGGCGGATGTTGGTGAACAGCTTCCAGGAATCGATCGTCATGAGGCAGGTCCTGGGCGAGATCGACCCCGACCTGCTGGGCGCGCTCGAAGGGGTGCGGCGGTCGGATGCGTTTGCACGCGACCTCCTCGGGTTTGTGGCCCTCATGAAGCAGAACCTCGTGCACCCGGCCGCCCTGGTGCTTGCGACTGCAGCCGGAGGCAGCGATCGATTGCGCGCGCTTGCGGCGGCTTACCAGTCGTACCAGGTGCGCCTGCGCGCGGCCGGGCTGGTGGACTTCAGGGACTTGATCATCGGCGTGATCGAGCTGCTCCAGTCCAGGCACCAGCTGCGCGAACGCATGCGGTCGAAGTTCGCGCTCATCCTGGTCGACGAGTTCCAGGATGTCGACCCAGCGCAATTCCAGCTTCTTCAGCTGATTGCCCCGCCAGAGTCGCATCCGCGCCTGGTGGTCGTCGGCGACCCCGACCAGTCCATCTACGGTTTCCGCGGCACAGTTCCGCGCCTTCTCGAGGTCGACTTTCCGTCCGTCTACAGAGCCACAACCGTGTCGCTGGACGAATGCTGGCGAAGCTCCCAACAAGCGCTCGACGCAGGCGAGCGACTGCTCGGCGCGACCCAGCCCGGTCGCGCCCACCGTAGGTTGCGGTCGGTGGCGGAGATCGTGCCTCCGTCGGTGGTGATCGCGCACGAAGGCGACGCCCTGGACGAAGCCTTCTTCTGCGCTCGCGAGATCAAGCGGATCCACGGTGCGTTTCCCGACCTCCGCCACGACGATTTCGCGATCCTGCTGCGCAGCACGACCGCAATGGGCGCGCCCTTCGAAGAAGCGCTGCGTGCGCTGGATCTGCCCTACGAGGTCCGCGGGTCAGGGGCGACGGCGCGAAACGAAGTCGTCCGGTTCCTCGTCGGTTATCTCGAGTCGCTGCGCAAGCCCGACGATCCGGACGCGTTCGAGAGCGCGCTTGCCTCGAGCCTCGGTGGCGTGGGCGCGCGGACCTTGAGCCGCATCCGCGCCCACGCGTTCGAACAAGCGAGACCGCTGACGCGCGTCATGCGCCGCCTCATGTACGTGCTCGCCGCCAAGGATCCACAGCGCTACCCGCTCCCGTGGGGAGGCGAGGCGCCCACCGATGCGCCGAATCCCCCCGACTACTACGAGTACCTCACCGACCCGGAGCTCGATGCGCTGCATGCGGCCATGGCGGCTCGATACCGTCTCCTCGATCGCGCCAAGCGACTGCCGCTTGCGAGCCTGGCGTATTCGGTGTTGATCGAGGACGGCGCCATGGGCAAGCTGCTCGAGCTCGAGCTGCGCGCACAGCAGCGAACCGAGGCGATGACGGACCTACGCGCGACCATCGAAGGCCTCGAGGCGCTCGAGGAGGTGCACGAAAGGCTTCACGGCCAAAAGCCGCTGCTCGCGGACATCAATGGGTCGCTCGACGCGCTGCTGTCAGGCGCAGCGGACGACAAGGAGCCGGCGTCAGCCCGGCGCGACGCAGTGCAGGTGATGACCGTGCACCAGGCGAAAGGCCTCGAGTTTGAGATCGTCTTCGCCGCCGGCTTTGCCCACGGCCTGTTCCCCTCGGAGGCCCGCCCGCATCCGCTGCTCGACGTTGAGGACAGGGCGTGGCTAGAGCGCTTCAAGGTCGGCTTCATGCCCTCGTGGCCTTCCGACCCGGACGGCCACCTGGCCGAGGAGGCGCGGCTCGCATTCGTCGCGATGACGCGGGCCAAGCGCGTGTACCTGACGTACGCCGATTCGTACCTCCGCCAGGCCGGTCCATCCGTATTCCTCGGTATGGCGGCTCCGGAAGCCGAGCTCAAGGAGCTGACACGAGCGTCGGCAAGGCTCGACGCGGCGGATGTTCTCCTCGCGCGCGAAGCGGAGGTGCTTATCGCCGCAAACCGCGATGCCTTCACCGAAGTCGTGTCGGCCCAGGCTGCGTCGCTTGGCCTTGACGTGACGTTCATCGCAGACCATGACGCGGGCGAGCCTTTCGAACCGTATGGCGGTGATCGCAATCCCGAGCACATCGAGATCGATCACTTCAGCCCGACGACCCTCAACGACTACCTGAAGTGTCCGCGTCTCTACTGGTACAACCACCACCCGGGCCTTGCCGAAGAGCCCAGGTCCGTGGCGATGCAGCGCGGCGGCTTCCTGCATGAGGTGCTGGAGGAGTTCCACATGCGCGAGTCCGACTGGCGCCCGCTTGACGGCGAGCGCCAGAAGGAATTCCTCGAGTCGGTTCTGCAAGCGCAGCTCGACGGCTATCTATCGCGGATGGAGGGCGTGCTCGATCGCAAGCGCGAGGAGAAACAGGTGCGCTCACTCCTTGGCAACTACATCCGATTCGCCACCGGCATGCAGCCGATCCGGCGACTCGGAACGCTTGCGCTCGAGCGGCGTTTTCACCTCCAGCTCGACGGAGCCGAGATCGTCGGGAAGATCGACCGCGTCAATGACGTCGGCGACGGCGAGGTCGAGGTCATCGACTACAAGACCGGATCGGGAAAACCGATGCGTTGGGCTTATGAAGCTTATTTCGGCCCGGAGCTCTACGACGTCCAGCTTGCCCTCTACTACCTCGCCTGCAAGTACGGCTTCGACGACGAGGGCAAGCCGCTCGGTTTTCAGCCCCGATTCTTATCGCTCTGGTACCCGAAGGATTGGGTTTGGGGCTCGATGCGCCAAGACATCTTCACTGTGGGCCGGCCCGCGGGACTCAAGGAATACCGCGAAAAGGTGCTCGACGCGGGCGACCTCGAGCGCAGCCGCGACATCGTCATGGGTGCGATCTCGCGCATCAAGTCCGGACATTTCGAGCCTGCGCCGAGGAGCGATCTACCGGGCACATGCATCACGCGCTTCGGGTCATGCCCGCACTCGGCGATCTGCCCATTCGGAGGGGCACCCCAGGAATGATTGCGAGGCCTCCGAGGACGCTCAGCGCGGAGCAGGCGGCGGCCGCCCATGCCGGTCCCGAGGGCGCGTTTCTCATCGCGGCCGGGCCGGGCACCGGCAAGACCGCAACCGCAACCGAGCGGTTCTGCTGGCTCGTCGAGCATCGGGTGCCTGCCGGCGCGATCCTCGCGGTCACGTTCAACGAGCGTGCTGCCGACGAGCTGCGCTCGCGGATCACAGAAGAGCTCCGCGCGCGCCGCCCCGACCTCGGACCCGAGGTCCTGGATGGCGCCTGGATCGGGACTTTTCACGGCACCTGCTCGCGTCTTCTCGACGAGTTCGCGTACCTGGTTGGATCGCCCCGTGAGCTGCGGGTGCTCGACGAGACGGGACAGCGGCTGTTCGAGCAGCGCCTGGTGGCGCGTCTTCGCAGCGGGGAAGCCGCGCCCCTTGACCCAGACTCGTTCACGTCGCTCAGCGTTGACGACCTGGACGACCTGCTCCGGTCTGGCCTTCGGTTCCTTCTCAAGCTCAAGGGCAGAGGCATAACACCCGAGCGCTTTCACAAGCGGGCGCTCGAGCTCCACGCCCAGCACTGGGACTCGCGCGACGATGCCACGGCGCGCCAGGCGGCGCATGCGGAGCTCGAGGCCATCGAGGTCCTTCACCTCGTCTACCGCACATACGAGGATTCGCTTGCGGCGGAGGGGCTGCGCGATTTCGACGACCTCATCCTCGAGGTGATCGACGCGCTCGAGCGGGTGCCCGAATTCCGACGGCGGTGCCGCGAACGTTTCCGCTACCTGCTCGTCGACGAGTTCCAGGACACAAACCGAATCCAGCTCGACCTCATCCGGCTCCTAGCGGCGGACGGTTTCGGAAACGTGGCCGTCGTCGGCGACGCAAAGCAGTCGATCTATGGCTGGCGCGACGCCGAGATCGAGAACATCCGCAGCCGCTTCGGCGGCAAGCGGCTTCCGCTCACGCACAACCGCAGATCGTTCCAGGAGATCCTGGATTGCGCGACTGCGTTCATCCGGCGGGACCCTGACTTCGCCGATGAGCCCGATCTGGTCGCCACGCGCGGCGGCGGAGACTGGCCGGTGACCGTTGTCATGGCGCCGGACTCGCGAACGGAGGCGCGCTCAGTGGCCGAGACCATCAGGCGGCTCTATCGTGGCGGCCGGCGATTCTCGGACATCGCGATCCTCGCCCACTCGATCCGCATGCTCCCCCGCGATTTCGAGGACGAGCTTCGCCGGCAGGGCATCCCGTACCTCACCAGCGGCGGCTCGGGTTTCTTCGACCGCCAGGAGATCAAGGACGTCCTGGCGATGCTTCGACTCACCGAGAATCCCATGGACGACGGCGCGCTCGTGCGGGTGCTGCAGGGACCGATCGTGCGCCTGAGCGATCGTGGCCTGTACAAGATGGCATCCCGACGATTTGGCCGGCATGGGATGCGATTGCGGGATTGTTTCGAAGCAGCGCGGGCCGAGGGCTTCCCCGAGATGGAGCCGAAGGTCGCCGAACGCGCAGTGGCGCTTGTGGGCCTGACCGACCGAGTCGGCGTGCTCCGCGATGCGCTCACGGTCGCGGACATCCTGAACCGGCTGCTCGAAGAGACCGGCTACCTGCGCTGGGCCGAGCTCCGGGCACAGCGAGACAGCAGCCCGCGCGCGCTCCTCAACCTGCGCAAGGTGTTTCAGCTCGCGTCGCGCTTCGAACGTGAGCTGGCGCTCGCGGGCATCGGCGATTTCGTGCGCCATCTCGACCAGGTGATCGACGCCGAGCTTCCCGTCGGGGAGGCTGCCGAAGAATCCGCCACTGCGGACGCCGTCTCTCTGTTGACTGTGCACGCGGCCAAAGGGCTCGAGTTCCCGATCGTGTTCCTCGTCAACTTGCGACCCGCGCGCGCCCGTGACACCGAGCGGCTTTTCTTCGACCCCGACGGTCTGGGGTTCGTGATGAAGAACTGGCGTGGCGAGAAGCACCCGCGCTACCAGACCACCTCGCCGGGCGAGCCGGCAGTCAAGCTGGCGATCGGCGAGCGGAGACGCATCGTGTACGTCGGCCTGACACGCACAAAAGACGCCCTCTACGTGACAGCTACACGCGAAGAGCAATCCGCGCGCGAGGTCGAGATGGGCGACCAGGATCATTTCGCCGAGATTCTTAGTTGGGCGCTCGCACATCCGGAGTCGGCCAACGTCGTCGAAGCCGAACAGCTCGAGCTTCCGGTCCCTCGCCCCACCAACGGCGCGGCCTCCGATGGATCGGTAGTGGTTGCCGCGGTGCTCGATCGCATGGAGGCGATCCAACCGCGCCGTCCCGCCGATGCTGCTCCGGCGCGGCCGGAGGTCCAGCTCAGCTTCTCGCAGCTGCACGACTTCGAGATCTGCCCGATCCGCTACCGGTTCAGACAGGTGTGGCGGGTGCCGGCGCCGCCCGACGACCTGCTGCCGCGATTCGCTCGCGCGGCGGACTCGACCGAGCTGGGTGCCGCGGTTCACGCCGCGCTGGCGGCCTGGCATTCAGGCGGCGGCGACTTGCTCACCACATACAACGGACCCGAGGCCGGTCGCGAGATGCTGCGCGGATACTTGTCTCACGAACTCGCCTCGGCAAAAACCCTTGGGGTCGAGGTCGACTTCAACCTGCGGGTCGGTGGCACGAGGGTACGCGGCATCGTCGACCGCATCTGCGAGCTTGATGGACGCACCATCCTCGTCGACTACAAGACCAACGCGACCATGGATGCCGCGCTCATCGAGGCATACACCCTGCAGCTGCGCATGTATGCGCTCGCGGCTCGTCGCGGCCTGCTGCCAGGAGGACCCGAACCGCGGTTGGTCCTGTTCGACCTGCGCCGCGCACGGGAGATCGAGGTGACCGCTGACGATGCTGCGGTCGAGGCGCGGGTGTCATCGGTGTCGCTGCGGATCGGGCGAGGGGACTTCTCGCTCGGGCCCGAGAATGCCGAAAGGCCCTGCGCGATGTGCGCCTTCAGGCCAATCTGTTCCGACGCCCGGAAGTAGACATGTCCGAGGCGGCTCTCCAGGAGCGATATTTCGAGCGACGCCAGATCAAAGAGGCCATCGCCTTCGCCGAAGCGGGCGGCATCGCGATCCACCGCAACTTCGATCACTACCACGGCTCCACGATCCGGGGTATGCGACGAGAACGGCCGTTCCTGCATGTGATCGGGCTTCGGCGGCCGTTGGAGGAATGGGGTCGGCAGCACGGGCTCCGGCCCGAGTGGATCCAGCCCGAGAAGCGCCGCAAGGTCGCGCACTACGACGTTTTCGGGCCTGCTGCGCAGGAGCTCATCAGCCGCCTCGCCCCGGGTTGACATTCATGACGCAATGCGTTATGATGCAACGCGTCATCAAATTCAAAAGGGAGGCTCGTAAGAAATGAGCACAGACATGACGTCAACGGTCGAAGAGGTTGCGTTCGGAGCCGCGAATGCGGCGCGAGAGCTGGCATCGGACCCGATCGGTTCGGCGCGCAAGCAGGTCAAGGGACTGGAGCGGAAGGGCACCCCGACCGCCCGTAAGGTCAACCGGCAGTTGACAGCGCAGTTCAAGGCGGCGACCGCGCCGGCGAAGGACGCTGCCAAGGGCTTCGCCCAGACCGCCGAGCGAATCGCGGGCGATCTGCTTCCGGAGCGAATCGCTCTGCGCGGGCTGCAGCTGGTCAAGGTTCAGGCGAAGCGGCAGGACCCGATGGGCGACGTCGCCAAGCGCGCGCTGAAGGTTTTCAACAGCTCGTTCAAGACCATCGCGCAGGTTTCGACCCGTCTGGAGCGTGCGAGCGAGCTGCCGGTTCGGCGGGCGGCAGCTCCGAAGAAGGCACGCACGACCCGGCGCACGACCTCGCGCCGGCGCGCAGCGGCATAAGCAGAGTCAACCTATTGGGGGGGCGCCGGCGTGGCGCCCCTTCACCGTATCGATGTAGTCGGTTAGCCTTGCACGGCTGTGAGCGTGGTCTGCACTGGATCGATCGCGTTCGACTACATCCTCAGCTTCAAGGGGCGGTTCCGGGACCACATCCTCCCCGACAAGGTGCATATCCTCAACCTCAGCTTCCTGGTCGACAGCCTTAAGAAGCGACGAGGCGGGGTCGCCGGAAACTACGCATACAACCTCTCGCTCCTCGGGTATCCGAGCGCGGTTCTTGCGACGGCAGGATCCGACGCCGTCGAATATCGAGCTTGGCTCGAGAAGCTGGGCGTCGACTGCCGCGGCATGCGGCTCATGGACGAGGAGATCTCGGCCACGGGTTTCACCACGACAGACCTCGACGACAATCAGATCACCGGCTACTACGGCGGCGCGATGAACCTGGCCGGCAGCCTCGGCCTTGACGACACCGTGCCGAACCCCGATGCCGTGATCATCGGACCCAACGCGCCCGACGCGATGGCCCGGATGGTGCGGGAATGCCGGGAGCGCGGCGTGCCCTGGGTGTTCGACCCTGCACACCAGCTCCCGCATCTTTCCAGCGACGACCTCATCGACGGCGCGACCGGCGCGTGGGTGCTGATCGGCAACGACTACGAGCTGGAGCTCATCCAGCAGAGAACCGGCCGCACGATGGACGGTTTGAAAGAGTTATCCCGGCTGATCGTGACCACCCTCGGCCGGCAGGGTTCGCGCATCGATACGCAAGATCGGTCACACGTGATCCCGGCGGCTGGCGCGCGGGTCGAGTCCGACCCCACCGGTGCGGGCGACGCCTACCGGGCTGGGCTGGTCGCCGGTTTGTTGCGCGGGCTCGACATGCCGACCGCGGGAGCGGTGGCTTCGTTAGCCGCGACCTATGCGGTCGAGCAGGTCGGGACCATCGAGCACGTTTACTCGCGCGAAGAGTTCTCGGAGCGATTTCGAGATGCGTTCGGCACCCCGCTGTCGGACAGGTTCTGGTTCAGCTGAACTTCCGGCTCTCCTCGCGGCGGTAGGCCCACAGCGCGATCAAGAAAAAGACGACGCCGTATACGGCCAGGTAGAGCCAGTCAGTGGTAACGGTTCCGTCAGTGGGCGCACCGATCGCGTCCCATCCCAGCTGACCGAAGAAATGCAGGGGCAGATAGGGTGTGATGTGCTGGATGAAATCTGGAAGAAGCTGCTTGGGGAAGAACAGGCCAGATGCGAACGCTGTGGGTAGGTAGATCAGGTTGATTACGGCCACGGCCGAGTTGGGCCCGGACAGGTAACCGATCGCGAAGCCAAGAGCGATGAACGGGATCGATCCGAGCAGCACCCTCGAAGCCAATGTCAGCCACACCGCTGTGTCAAGCCTGACCCCGCCTGCGATAAATGCGAATGGAAAGAGGACGGCTAGCGTCAGCGCCGCGAAAACGATCGCCGTGATGCACTTGGATAGCAGGTAAATGAGCGGTGGCATCGGAGTCGCGCGAATGAGGAGGTCCATCTTCATTCCTCTCTCAGTCGCCACCGAGATTCCGAAGCTGAAGATCATCACGTTGGCCACCGAATACACGGCCATCGATGCCAGGAAATACGTACCAAACGTGACGTGCGGGAAGATTTTCTGTGACGACTGACCGACGCCGATGAACGCGTAAAAGATCACCGGCAGGAACAGCGATGTGAGCGTGAACGCAGGGACTCGCCAGAGCTTGAGAAACTCTGCCCACGTTTGGCGCGCCAACATCGGGCCGATCGGCGCGCGCGTTGTGGTCAAGACTGCCATCAGGCTGTCGGCTTGTGGCTGGTTAGCGAGATGAACGCGTCCTCGAGATCTGCCCCGGTCACTTCGAGGTCGCTGATTTCCATCCGGCGTCGAAACAGCTCGCTGAGCACAGCCTCGGGTTGGTTTGTCAGCAGTTGCACGGCGTGGTCAGTGATGGTGAAGGTAGTGATGGGCAACCCCTGAAGGTCCTTGTCTGTCAGTGCTGCGGCTTTGAACCGCACCCGCTTGCCGGCCACCCTCGACTTGATTTCGTTTGGAGTTGCGTCGGCGATGACCACGCCCCGGTCGATGACGATCACTCGCTTGGCCAGCTGGTCGGCTTCTTCCAGGTAATGGGTCGTGAGCACGACAGTGCGGCCGATCTTGATGAACTCGGCGATTCGCTCGATGAACGAACGGCGCCCCTCGACATCCATTCCAACAGTGGGCTCATCAAGGAAGAGCACGTCCGGGTCGCCGCATACCGCAAGGGCGAAGTACAAACGCTGGCGTTGCCCGCCGGAGAGCTCCTTGACGAGCGCGTTGGCCTTCTCCTCGAGACCGGCCATTGTGATCGCACGTTCGCGTGACATCGGCTTTGGGTAATACGAGCGAAACAGGTCGACCATCTCGCTCACTTTGAGCATCGCGGGAACGCCCGATTCCTGCAGCATCACACCCACTCGGCTTCGGGCCAGGAGACTGGTGGGTTCCAGCCCGAAGAGCATCGCCTTGCCTGAGGTCGGTTTGCGCAGACCAAGCAGCAAGCTGATCGACGTCGTCTTGCCCGCGCCGTTGGGTCCAAGCATGGCGACAACGTCGCCGAGGTCAATCTGGATGGTGACACCCCTCAGCGCCTCGGTTTCACCGTACTTCTTGGTGGCATCGATGAGTTGCGCGGCGGGGGGCGGCATTGGTAAAGGCTAGCCATTTAGTGTTGTGTCCGTGGCAAGCATCTTCAGCCGCATCATCGCCGGCGAGCTCCCGGCCCGATTCGTCTGGAAAGACGACCTGTGTGTCGTTTTTCTTTCCAATCGGCCGCTGCGGCCGGGACACTCGCTGGTTGTGCCGATCGAGGAAGTCGACCACTGGACTGACCTCGACGCGGACACCCTCGCCCACCTCACGAATGTCGCGCAGTGGATCGGGCGGGCGCAGATGGCAGGATTCAAGCCGGCGCGTATTGGTCTGCTCGTGGCCGGCCTCGAGGTCCCTCACGTCCACCTGCACGTCGTGCCGATTCGCGGCGTGCACGACCTCGATTTCGACAACCAGGATCCGAACCCGGACCCCAGCATGATGGACGAGGCAGCCGAGACCATCCGCACCGAGCTCCGGCGCGTCGGATATTCGGAGGTCGCCGGCGCCTAGCCGAGAGAGCGCTCGAGCTGGTCGACGTGCTCCTCGAGGTGGTTGATCAGCGGATAGCGGGCGATGAACTCCGCAGTCACCGTGCCCACGCCTTCGGCTTTCACCTCCCGCCTCAGCGATGACGCTTCCACGCTTCGCAGCAGCTTGATGGTGCGGGCATGGTCGGCGAGGATCACGCGCAGCAGCTCGTCAGGATCCATCTGAGCCATCTGCTGGCCGGCGACGTCGCGGAGGTTGACGTTGCCGAGGAAGTCGATCTCCGTCATCTGGCCGCTCGATATCTTGTGGACGAGCACGCCGTAGAACTTCGAGAGGACGGCGATGTGAGCGAGGACTTCGTGCTCGGTCCATTGGTCCTCCCC
>DASVEP010000006.1:0-5174 GCA_036380475.1 Candidatus Dormiibacterota bacterium | reverse complement strand
CGCCTGCGCAAGCGCGCGTCGCGTGACGGTGGTGTTGTTGATCCTTTCCACCGAGCCGAATGAGATCGGCAGGTTCAGGGTGAGGATCACCTCTACCTGTTGTTGGTGTGCTCGGTAGGGGTAGTTGATCGTTGCCGTGATGTTGCCGCCGTCGAATTTGTCTGTATATGTGTACGGCGTCGCGCAGGTTCCGGCCGTGAACACCAGCGGCCCCGTACGCGAGCGGCGTGTGGCTAGAAAGTCATCGGCCTCTTTGATGACAGCGGTTGCCTGGGCGGCGTTGCACCCAATTCCGATCTTGAAGGTCGCATCGAGCGCGGCGTTGTCGGCCAGCTCCTGGAGCTGATCCTTCTGCCATTCCACCGAGCCCGCTAGCAGCAGAAGCGCCGCCGACCCGATGAGCGCTAGCAACACCACCGCGACCAGGACCATCACCTGGCCCGACTGTTCCTTTGACCGTGCCTTCATCAGTATTCGATCCGCTCGACCGCCTGTGAGTTGAACGTGACCGCTGCCGGAAGGCCGAGGAGGCGGGTCAGGATGGGCTGCCAGCGAAACTTGAGGTCGACGATGACGCTTTGATGGCCGGCCAGACGCACGTTGCGACCGCTGGCGTTGATGCACGCGACTGTGCGGCAGCTCCAACGCGGGACAGGGTTAGCAAGCGATTGATCGAGTTCGTAGATGAAGACGTAAACGGTGTTGGTAGCAACCACCCCGGCCAACGTGATGGTGCCTGGCTGCCTGCCGTTGGCCACATAAGTGCCGTAGGGGGGTGGCAGGTTGATGGCGTTCGAATCCTGGTAGACGACCTTCGCGCCGAGCGCGTCCAGGAGGTGCGTCGGCTGGATCACCGGCTGGAGCGTGCATGGGGGGACCAGCCGCGTGCAGTTCGGCGGCAGCGTGTTCGAACCGCTGTTGTAGATAAGGACTGCCTGGCGCGCGGTGTCACGAGATGCGCCTTGAAGGAGCGTGTACAGGAGCATTCCTCGGCCGATGTCGATGCTCCCGCCGATGATCAATAAGAGGACGGGCGCGATCAAAGCGAACTCGACCAGGGCCTGTGCTGTCTTGGACCCGCGATGACGCCAGCGCACCGCCGTCACCAGGACGTCGTCGACTTGCTGGTGCCCGAGATGGTCACCAGCCCGCCGAGGAGATTCAGGTCATTGAACCCGTAGAAGATGCCCACATCGATCTCGGTTCGGTACGACTGGCTCGCGGTGCCGGCACAGTTGACGCTGGCGCCGCAATACACGAGGACGAGCGCCTGGCCGGCTGCGGGCTTTGCAAAATCGGCTGGCGATTGGAAGGGCAATGGATGGGCGATCTGCATGGGACACGTGACGTTCGACGTCGTTGCCGCGAGGTCGGCGATGACGAGGATGCACATGTTGGCCAGGCCGGGTCCGTTCGTGGTGGTGGTCTTGCCCGCGACGTATCGCGCCGCGTCTCGCGCGGCGTCTGATGCGGCTCCGGCAAAGGCGTACCCGCGGCCAAGCTCAATGATGCCCGCCACCAAGAGGATCAGGACCGGGACGGCGATCGAAAACTCGACGAGCGCCTGTCCCCGTCGACGATGGTGCGTTCTGCTCCTTTTAGCCACCTAACTTCAACTTTCCAACGAGCAGGCGGGCAAGCTCGTTCGCGCCGCGCGAGACATGGGATGAGGGGTCGCGCTGCAGGACGAGGCTGCCGGCAAGCGTCGCATCCTCCGGACGCGAGTCGTCGTAGTTGACGGTCAGGGACATCTTGTGGCCGAGGATCGACTCGACCGCGTTCCGGTCCAGCGGCGCACCAGGCACGCGCTGGTTGAGGACCAGCTCGAGCTTGCTGTCGGGGACGTTCATGATGTCCCGGAAGACCGCCAGCGAGCGCCTGGCGTCGGTCATCGCCGCTATCTCCGGCGGCACCACGACGACCAGCCGCTCCGCCCGCTCGATAAGCACCAGCGCCGCCTCGCTGAGAGATGTGCCCAGGTCTGCCAGTACCAGCCGGTGCCAGCTTCCCGCCACATCGAGCGCATGCCCCGTCAGCTCTGCGGTCATGAGGTCGACCTGCTCGGGCCGCAGGGTGCCAGGAAGGACCCCCAGGCCGGTTTTGTGGTAGACGACCGCGCCACGAAGATTCCTTTCGAAATCGTCGGGCGCGGCTTTGGAGGCGCCGGCGATGGAGCCGGTCGCAACCAGGTCCGCGAACAGCGCGGCATGGCCGAACGGCGCCGAAAGGTCGACGAGCAGCACCTGGCGGGGGAAGCGCAGAGCCAGCGCGGCGGCGGTGTTCACAGCCAGCGTGCTCACCCCCGAGCCGCCCTTGGCCGAGAAGAAGGCCACGATCGGCGCCGAAGTCCTCGTGGCAGCCTGGGCCTCGGTCGCGGCTGCGGCCGCCACCTGCTGCTCCCACAGCTTGTCCAAGGAGTTCGCCACCTTTTCGGCGTCGGTCCCCAGGCCCGCCAGCAGCCCGTCTCGATCCAGGGTGAGCAGGGTTGCGTCGGAGATGCCTCGGATGCTGGTCATGAAGCGATCCGCGGTTCTCGGCACGGGCAGGATGAGCAGGTCGCCCGGCATCGGCCGCCTCGTCAGGAGGAGCTTGCTGCCGGCGGAGTCTGTGATCGACTGTTCGGCGACCCCCTCGGCAAGGAAGATCACGACGTCGCCGCTCTTGCCGCCCAACCGCAATGTGTCGCCCGGCGCGAGCGCGACCGTCTGCATCCGCCTGGCTAGAGCACGAAGCGCGCCATCCTGCAGATCGGCGAAAACCGACGACATTTCAAGGACACGCACGCGACTTTGTAGGACGGACGGCTGGTCCGCTTCGAGCGTTCCGCTCTCGGCCACCTGACCTTCTGCCTCCTCCGCCCCGCGCCCCTGGCGAACCTCGGGGGCGTTCAAAACGCCGATAATGTAGCAACGTCCCCCCAGATCGCCCCTCGCATTGCCGCACAGCTTGAGCAACAAACCCCCACCTGATCCCGATTCACGAAGGCAGGCCCGGCCTCGCGGCGGCCGACCGTCCGGCTCCGGAGCTCGTCTGGCCGCCAAGCTCGAGCGGACGCTCATGACCGCCCTGGAAGGCGATCCGCGCGTTGTCATCAACGTCAAAGCTTCCGAGCTCCTGGGCGATGCCGAGCTTGTCGCCGAGGTCATCGCCCGCGCCTTCGAGAGGGCGGGCGCCGCCCTGGGACCGCAGCTGACGGTCATCCGCACCTTCCGGCGGAGTGGGGTGGAGCCGGAGCTCCTCGACTCGCTGGTGAGCCAGGACCCGGAGGTCCGAATCGCGGGCGCGCGCCTGTGCGGGGCGCTTCGGCTCCCAGATGCGGTGCCATGGCTGATCGACCTTCTCGACGATCCCCATCCCGCCGTGCGGGAGATCGCAGTCCGCGCCCTGGGCCAGGCGGGCGGCAGGCGGGCCGTGGCCGCCTTGCTCGAACGCGCCGGGACCCTGCCCCGCTACCGGATCTCCAAAGCGCTGGCCCTGGCCGCCTCTGACATCGATCTCGCGTCGCTCTTGCGGGAACCAGGCCCGACGAGCCTGAAAGTGACGATCCTCATGGCATGCGGAATGCGTAGAGACGCGCTATTGACCCCCCTTCTGGTCAGAATGGCGCTGGATCGCAAGTGCGAGACAGACATTCGAGTTGCCGCGTGCCGCGCCCTGGGGATGATCGGTGATCCCGCCGGCGCTGATGCCATGCGCCTGCTCGCCAGCGAGCCCGATCCGGTTGTGCACAAGTCTTCGGTCCGCACTCGGGTGCGCATCAGCGCCGCGATGAGAAGGGAGAGCGAATGAAGCTCTCGGAGCGGTTCGACCGCCGTTACCAGCAAGCGCCGGCAACAGCTTCTGCGCCGCCTGCCACCGTCGCGGCCGTCGATGCCGTCGCCGTGGAACCGGTCGCGCCCGGACCAGCACCGGCCATGAAAGATCTGTTCACGACTGCTCCCGAGCTCGGCGAGCAGGGTTCCATTCTCAGCCCGGCATTGGCCGCCGCGAAAGCCGAGATCCACGCCCAGCTCCTGTCACACCACACAGCCCAGATCGACATCAACAATCGCGCCGGCATCCGGCGCCTCCTGCTGCAGCTCACCGAGGAGCACTACCGCAACAAGCCGCCCGCGGCCGTCGTGACCGCCGCCGACAAAGAGCGGCTGGTGGAGATCCTGTTCGACGAGGTCATCGGCCTCGGACCGCTGGAGTCGTTGCTTCGCGACCCGGAGGTCAGCGAGATCATGGTGAACCGGCCGGAGCAGATCTTCGTCGAACGGCGAGGCAAGATCGAGCTCACGAACCTGTCCTTCGAAGACGAGCGCAGCCTACGGCGGGTGATCGACCGGATCGTGTCGACCATCGGCCGTCGAGTCGATGAATCGGAGCCGATGTGCGATGCGCGGTTGAAAGACGGATCGCGCGTGAACGTCGTCATCCCTCCGGTGGCTATCTACGGTCCGTGCCTGACCATTAGAAAATTCGGCCGGGAGGTTCTCAGTCCCGAGCAGATAGTCGCCCAGGGCGGTGCGACGGCCGCGATCTTCGGTTACCTGGATGCAGCGGTCCGTACCCGCCTCAATGTCATCGTGTCCGGCGGCACGGGCTCGGGCAAGACGACGCTCCTCAATGTGCTGTCCGGCTTCATCCCCGCCACAGACCGCATAGTCACGTGCGAGGACGCGGCCGAGCTCAAGCTCCGCCAGGTGCACGTGATCAGCCTGGAGTCGAAACCTCAGAACGTCGAAGGAAGAGGCGCAATCTCGATCCGCGACCTCGTGCGCAACTGCTTGCGGATGAGACCTGACCGCATCGTCGTCGGTGAGTGTCGCGGCCCCGAGGCGCTCGACATGTTGCAGGCGATGAACACGGGCCACGACGGATCGATGAGCACGCTGCATGCCAACAACCCGCGCGATGCGGTCGTGCGTCTCGAGACCCTCGTGCTACTTGCAGGCACAGAGCTGCCTTCGCGTGCGATTCGCACGCAGATCAGCTCGGCGATCAACGTCATCGTGCAGGTGGAGCGGCTGAGGGGCGGAGCGAGAAAGGTCGTCAGCGTCGCCGAGGTCCTGGGCTTGAAGGACGGTGAGATCGCGATGCAGGAGCTGTTTGCGTTTCGCCAGGTCGGCGTCTCACCCGACGGGCGCGCCGTCGGCTACCACACCGCCACCGGCGCGCGATCCGCTTTC
>DASVEP010000005.1:0-3973 GCA_036380475.1 Candidatus Dormiibacterota bacterium | reverse complement strand
ATCACGGCAACGATCAACTACCCCTACCGAGCACACCAACAACAGGTAGAGGTGATCCTCACCCTGAACCTGCCGATCTCATTCGGCTCGGTGGAAAGGATCAACAACACCACCGTCACGCGACGCGCGCTTGCGCAGGCGCCGGCGGCATCGATCGCGGCGCTGCTCGCGAACACGATCGATTGCCAGCCGAACGCCCAGATGAACGTGATTGGCACCGTGGTGGCGCGCACCAGCATCACCCGGGCCGGCAACTGCGCGATCTACGCGCACGGGCGCTTCGATGCTCCGTCAGGCACATGGTCGGACTTCGGGAACGTCGTCGTTACCCGTGACGGCCAGGCCTGGCGAGCTGGCGCGGGTGTTTGCGTCGCGGGGGCCCAAACCGGCGCCCGCATGAGCATCTGCTCGGACGGATTCGAGCTCAGCGGCACCATCAACCCGGCATGCGCCACCGCTGCGAGCGAATATCTTTCGGCACCCGACCGCGCTCTCAACCCAGACCCGTGCGCCGCCGGCGTGGGGCCGGTGTCGGCCCTGTCCCCTGCCGCGGCGGTGCTCCCACCCGAGCCCAACATCGACCCGCGCGCGATCGCCACGCTGATCGGCAGCGGCGGGCTTCAGTGCAACCCGCTGGCCGTCTACCCGGTGATCAGGGTGGCGGGGGTCACGGTCGGCACCGGCCTCGGCCCGGTCCCCCTGGTCGACGGTGCAGGCTTCTACCATTTCCGGCCCAGCTGCTACGGGTATCTGGACATCTCTCTCCTGCCGACCAGACATGCGGTGTTCGACCCTGGATTTTTCTACTTCAACGGGTCGGGCATGGCCGGGGGCGGCGGTGTCTGCCTGAACGGCACCGGGCAGCTCATCGGCAGGGACATAACCATGGAGTTCGTCAGGACGTCGGTCTTCAACTCGGGCAACTGCACCGGAGCAGCCGGCGGCGCGGGCAACTTCGGGGCCAGGCCCTGTTCGGTGCAGAACTGCCCGCCGAACGCGCCGCCCGACGGAGTGGCGAACACCTGGCTCGCCGCGCCCTGTTTGACCCCACCCGACCCTCGCGACGCGGCCAGCTGTGGCGGGGCAGCGTCCTGGTGCCCGGCGGAGGATCGTTCTTGCTGGAACCAGCTGATCTGGGCCCCGAGCACGATCACGGGGCGATTCCAGGTCAACAGCACGGGCGGCCTGGCCTGGCTGCTTGGCTCAGTGAGCTGGCCTGGAGCCTGTTTCTGGGGTCCGAATGCCGCCAGCGCGATCGACGGAGCGGTCTCGTGCGCCACCTTCCGATTCAACGCCGGGACCAGCAACCTGGCCACGATCGGCAGCGACGCCGGTGTAAATACCGCGCTCACCGAAGCTCTATTGGGCGAATAGCCTGTTAAATTCCGCGCAACAGCCCAGATCCACCACCGTCCAAGGAGGCGTCCTAGATGTCAATTGCCGGGCCTGACAGCGGCCGATCGCGCCGAGGCCGGGTCTACATAATCGGCGGCACCATCCTCGCCGTGGCAGCCTTCGTGGCGGCGGCCGGTGTCGCGAGCTTTCCTTATATCTTCCAGTCCCAGACCGGAGTCAGCGTCGTCGTGGCCCGGAACACGATCACGGCGCGGACCAAGATCGTGGCCGGGGACCTGATGCTCAAGGTCATCAATCCCACCCCGCCGCAGTCTTTCACGGACATGAGCGCGGTGGCCGGCAAGGGTGCTCGAGTCGACATCCCCGCCGGTGAGGCGGTGACCGCCAACCTGATCGCCTCGGGTTCAGACCTGCTGAGCACGACAGATATCACCTACCTCCCCATCCCCTCCGGGTACGTGGCGGTGACCATTCCGACGGGTGAACAGCTCGGCGTCGGGGGCTACGTGCAGGTTGGCGATCGCATCGGCGTACTGGCTAGCGTCAACACCGGTGTTTTCGGAGCTACCCCGCCAGTGACCGCAGTGCGCACCGTGTTCAAGGACCTTGACGTGATTCGGGTCGGGCCGGTCAATGCCGCGGGTTCGGGTTCCACGCTCACGAGCAGCCTCACGGTGCTCGTCACCGCCTGCGACGCCGAGTACTTCGACTGGCTCCTGACCAATGCCGACGTCAGGTACGAGCTCGAGTCGTTCCAGGATTACGGGACCGCCCCCACGACCCCCGACAGTCAGTGTCCGAAGATCACGTCTGCGACCGGCGTCGGTCCGAAGCAGGTTGACGCTCGGTGGCACTTCACGACCAACTGAGGTAAGGTGTCGCCCCTCCTGGTCATCGTGGTCGCCGCCGCCGCTTCTCTGGGCGTCGTGCTGGTGCTGTACGGCATCCTCGCCCGCAATCGTGAGGAGACTGCCGGCGCTTCGGCTCGGGTCACCTACCGGACGCTGGCCGACGTCCGCGAACAGCTGCGCCGTCGATTCGAACCGACCGGTGCGCCAGTGTGGATCGCGCAGCAGGCTCCCAACCGGCTGGCGGCAGACCTCGCGAGCGCAGACCTTCAGCTCAGGCCCTACGAGTTTCGAATCCTCCAGGTGATCTCAGGGATCGTCTTCGCGCTCATCGGCTACGCGCGATTCAACGTGAACCTTGCGGTCCCCGTGCTGGCGATCCTCGGCTACGTGCTGCCGTCGATCTATCTCCGTAATCGGCGAGGCCACCGCCTCCGCATGTTCGAAGCCGGCCTGCCGCGCGCGATGGACTTGATCGCAAACTCCATGAAGGCCGGACAATCGGTCGCGCAAGCGCTCGGCGCCGTCACCGAGAACGCCGCTCCGCCGGTCTCGGACGAGTTTCGTCTCGCACAGCGCGAAGTCGAGCTCGGCGCCTCGGTCGAAAGCGCGCTCACGAACATGGTCAAGAGGCTCGGTAGCAGCGACCTTCGGTTGATGGTGATGGTGATCACGATCCAGCATGCAGTCGGCGGGGACCTGCCGGCGATCCTCACCATCCTTGCGGACACGATGCGGCAGCGCGCTGAGATGCGGGAAGAGATCCTGGCGGCAACCGCGCAGTCCCGCGCTTCGAGCCTGATCATCACTCTGCTGCCGGTGATCGCGGCCCTGTTCCTTTACTTCATCACTCCGGACTATTTCCGGCCGATGTTCGTGAATCCCATCGGCTGGGTGATCATCGGCATCGCCGCCGGGCTGCTGGCTGTCGGCAACGTCATCATCCGGCGCCTCACGGCGATCGCATGAACTTCATTTTTCCGGCCCTGCTCGGTCTCGTTGCGGCGGCGGGCGCTGTGATGATCGCGATGGGAGTCCGCGGCTCGCGGGCTTCTGACCCGGCCACCCTGGCTCTGCAGCGGCTCGCCCGACAGGAGATCGGCCTGGGCCAAAGCGCGATTGCGCTCGAGCTCGAGAGGCCGTTCCTCGAGCGGCTCTTCTCACCGGGTCGCCGCTGGTTGGGCCGGCAGATGAGCCGTGTCACGCCGGCGACTCAGGCGGCCAACTTCCAGAAGCGCCTGGATTTGGCCGGGAACCCGTTTGGGCTCGACCCTCCGGGCGTGCAGACGCTCCGCGTCGTCGCGGCGGCCGCCTTAGGAACGATCGGCACCGCCCTGGGCGTGCTCATGGGCTCGGCCGTCGCGCTCGGGATCTTCCTCGTCGTCGGCGTCGGCATCGGCTTCTACCTGCCTGTCCTCTGGCTCGATCAGCTCGTGCGCGCTCGGCGCGCGGAGATCGAGGCCGCGCTGCCGAATGCCCTCGACGTCGTGGCCATCAGCATGGAAGCCGGGCTGGGCCTCGATCGAGCGCTCGAGCAGCTGGTCCGCCACCAGGAAGGGCCGCTCACGCTTCTTGTCGCTCGCGCACTCCGCGAGATCGAGCTCGGCCGCCCGCGAGCCGACGCCCTCGAGGACATGGCGGCCGCGACCGGGGTCGAAGACTTCACGGCTCTCATCCGCTCGATCATCCACGCCGAGCGGACCGGTGTGCCGATCGCCCGGACGATTGCCGCGCACGCGGCGCTGATGCGGGTCAAACGCCGGCTGCAC
>DASVEP010000004.1:0-6796 GCA_036380475.1 Candidatus Dormiibacterota bacterium | reverse complement strand
GCGTCGTATGCCCACGGAGCGGTCGCGATCGTGGGTGCTGTCACCGCCCTGTTCGCGGCCACCATCGCCATCGTCCAGACCGACATCAAGCGGGTCCTCGCCTACTCGACGATGAGCCAGATCGGCTACATGTTCCTCGCGGTCGGCGTCGGCGCGTACAGCGCGGGCTTCTTCCACCTCCTGTCCCATGCGTTCTTCAAGGCCCTCCTCTTCATGGCCGCGGGCAACGTCATCCACGCGATGCACGACGAGCAGGACATGCGCAAGTACGGCGGCCTGTTCAGACAGCTTCCGCGCACGTCGTGGTCGTTCCTGATCGGCTCCCTCTCGCTCGTGGGCGTGATTCCTTTCGTGGGCTTCTTCTCGAAGGAACAGATCCTCGGCGCGGCGTTCTCGAAACCCGATTCATCCCTGTCGCTCGCGGTGTGGGCGCTCGGGTTCATTACAGCGCTGATCACCGGCTTCTACACCGGGCGCATGTGGTGGATGTCTTTCGCCGGCAAACCGTCGCCGCAGCGCCCGGTCGAGCACCCGCACGAAGCACCGTCGGTGATGCTGGTCCCGGTCGTCATCCTGGCCGTCCTCGCGACCATCGGCGGGTTCATCCAGACGCGCGCGCTCGGTTTCGGCCCGCACCTGGTCGACGACTTCGTCAAGTCGGCTGTCGGCGCCCAACCATGGGAAGGCGGCGCGTCAGAGGTGATCGCGACGTTCGTGACGATGATCCTCGCGGTCCTGCTTTTCCTCGCCGCCTACCGCATATACATCCAGCGCGCCTGGAACCCCTGGAGCGCGGCCGTTCCCTGGGCGCAACGCCTGCTCGAGCGCAAGTACTACTTCGATGAGATCTACGACTACATGTTCGTGCGCACGATGGACGGACTCGCCCGTGTCGGGCTTCGGTACATCGAGGAGCCCGTGATCGACGGCGTCGTCGTCGGCACCGGCGAGCTCGCCGAGTCGAGCGCGCACAACCTCAGCCTCACGCAGACCGGCTACTTCCGCAACTACGTGCTGGTGTTCGTCGCCGGCGCGGTCGTGGTCGCGATCCTCGTCCTGACGAGGTTGAGCTCATGACGCTCACGACCATCTGGCTCCTGCCGCTGATCAGTGCGGTCCTCGTGGCGTTCATGCCGCCCCGCCTCGCCAAATGGATGGGAGTGCTGGCGGCGCTCGTGACCCTTGGCATCGCGGGCGGTGTGGCATTCGCATTCGCGCCAAGCGTCCACGGCTACCAGTTCACCGAGCAGGTGCCGTGGATCCCGCAGCTGAACGTCTTCTATCACCTAGGTGTCGACGGCATCAGCATCTGGCTGGTCGTCCTCAACGCGCTGCTCACAGTGATCGCAGTGCTGGCAACGCCCGTGACCGTGCGCAGCGCCAACCGATTCATCGCCCTGATGCTCGCGATGTCGGCCGGGATGGCAGGTGTGTTCCTCGCGGTCGACCTCGTCCTCTTCTATGTGTTCTGGGAGGCGATGCTCATCCCGGCCTACTTCCTGCTCTGGCTGTTCGGAGAGGGCGAGAGGCCGGGGCGCGCCGCGATCAAGTTCGTGCTGTTCACGCTCGCCGGGTCGCTGCTGATGCTGGTCGGCGTCATCGGCGAGTACGTGTTCACCGGCCAGCAGACCTTCGACCTCTCGAAGCTGGCCGGCATCCCGCCCTCGGCGACGATCCAGTTCGGGCTGTTCGCGGTCTTCGCACTGGCGTTCGCGATCAAGACCCCGCTGTTCCCCTTCCACTCATGGCTGCCGGACGCCTACCTCGCCGCGCCAACGCCGATGCTGGTCACGTTTGCCGGCGTCATGGGCAAGGCCGGCGCGTACGGGTTCCTGCGCATCGCCGTCCCCCTCTTTCCCGATCCGGTGGGCTGGTGGGATTGGCGCTGGGTGGTGCCGGTCCTGGCCGTGGCGGCGATCATCTGGGGCGCGCTGATGGCCATCGCCCAGCGCGACATGAAGCTGCTGGTCGCCTACTCCAGCGTGAGCCACATGGGGTTCATCGTCCTGGGCATCTTCGCGTACAACATCCAGGGCCAGCAGGGCGCGATCCTGCAGATGGTCAACCACGGGATCATCATCCCGGCCCTGTTCCTCTTCGTCGCCTGGATCGCCGATCGCACGGGCACACGTGACCGCTCTGCGATCGCCGGTCTTGCTCCGCGCATGCCGGTGTTGGCGGGCGTCTTCACGATCGTTGTTCTCGCCGCCCTGGGGCTACCAGGTTTGAACAGCTTCGTCGGCGAATTCATGACTCTGCTTGGAGCATGGGAACGAGCGCCTGTGCTCGCGGCCGTCGGCGCCATCGGCCTTGTGCTGGCGCCTGTCTACATGCTCCGCATGTTCCAGGGCGCCATGTACGGTGAGCCCGTCGGCCCGCGGCCGTCCGGGGACATCCACGCCGGCCAGCTCGCGCTGGTGACGCCGCTAATCCTCCTTATGTTCTTCATCGGCCTTTACCCGTACGCGCTGACCCAGCTCATGACCTCGGTTGGGCAGCCAGGGCTGTACGGATGATCCTGGCCTCGACGCTCCCCGACTACGGCTGGACGCAGGCGTTCGCGGACCTCGGCCAGATCTCCCCGATCGCCACGCTGGTCGGCTTCATGCTCTTTGCGATCGTCGCCGACCTCGCCATTCCGATCCGGCGCAGGGGCGGTCTCGTCGCGATGATCGCGGTCACGGGTCTTTCCTACTCGCTCGGCACAGCTGTGTACCGGTGGCTGTATCAGCCGGGCGGCTCGGCCTACTACGGGATGGCGACCGGAGACAACTTCGCGCTGTTCTTCGAAATCCTCTTCGCCGGCCTCGGGATCCTCACTATCGCCATCTCGCACTCCTACCTGCAGAAGCGTGGGATGCGTGAGGGCGAGTTCCACATCCTCATCCTCGCGTCGGTCATCGGCATGATGGTGCTGGCGTCAGCGACGTCGCTGGTCACGGTTTTCCTCGGCCTCGAGCTGCTGTCGGTAGCGCTCTACGTCGCCAGCGGCTTCGCGCGCGATGAGAACCGCTCGCAGGAGGCAGCGGCGAAGTATCTGCTGGTCGGTGGCTTCGCCAGCGCCTTCGTCCTCTACGGCATGGCGCTCGTGTACGGGGCATCGGGCACGACCATCATTCCGGACATCGCGTCCCGGCTCGCGCAAGCCTCCACCAACAACCCGCTGCTGATTCTCGGCATCGTGCTCATGGGCGTCGGCTTCGCGTTCAAGGTGTCCGCGGCGCCGTTCCACATGTGGACGCCCGACGTCTACCAGGGCGCGCCGATACCGGTCACGGCGTTCATGTCGGTGGGGACGAAGGCGGCCGCGTTCGCGATGATCGTGCGCGTCTTCGAAGGAGGTCTGCCCCACCTCGCGCCCGAATGGCAGGCGCTGCTCGCCTTCGTTGCGGCCACGAGCATGGTGGTGGGCAACCTCATGGCGATCACCCAAACGAGCCTCAAGCGGCTGCTTGCTTATTCGGGTGTCGCCCAGGCCGGCTATGTGCTCATCGGCGTCATCGCCGGAGGCAAGGCAGGGCTCGCCGCCGTCCTCTACTACCTCTTCGTCTACATGTTCATGAACTTCGGCGCCTTCGCAATCGTCACGCAGCTGGCAGGCCCGGAGGGAGACCGCGACCGGCTCTCCGACCTAGGCGGGCTCTATCGACGCAACTGGCCGATGGCCGTGCTCATGACCATCTTCATGCTGTCGCTCGCGGGATTCCCGCCGACGGTCGGGTTCTTCGGCAAGCTGTTCCTGTTCACCGCCGGTGTGAGCGCCGGCTACACGTGGCTGGTGGTGCTGGCGCTGCTCATGAGCGTGGTCTCCGTCTATTACTACGTGCGCGTCCTCATCCCGGTGTGGTCGGCGACCACCCGACCCGAGCCGCTGCGGGCTTCGATCAGCAGCACCACGGCGATCGCGTTGAGCGGGGTCGCGTCGTTGGCGCTTGGCCTGTATCCGACGACGCTCCTCCTCATCTCCCAGATAGGCGCGACGCCGCTCAGCCCCTAGCCGGCGATCAGCGTTTCGATCGCGGCTTTCAACCGCCGCTCTCTGGTCTCGGGCTTCTTTGCGCCCTCCAGCGACGCCGCCATCTCCTTCTTGTTCGTGAACGAGAGCTTCGACCAGGACGCCGCGGCCTTCTTGTTCTTGGCCAGCACTTTGGCCAGATCCGCCGGTGGCTCTATGTCTCGCGGCGCCGAGTCGAGCTCCAGCTCGACGGTGATCTCGTCGCCCAGGCCCACGCCCGCCGCCTGCTGGATGGACTTCAGAACGCCGAGGCAGTAGGTGCCGTCGCCCATGGGCATCAAGGAGCCCCGATAAGGCGTCCCGGCGATCACAGCCTGGATCTTCGGCATCCCTTTCAGGCCCAGCTTGGCCGCGACGTCTTTCGGCACGGGCACCAGGGTGCCGCCACCGCCGCGCGCGGTCGCTGTGAGGACCGCCTGAAACCTGATCATGTCGCAGATCTTATCTAGCGCGGATATGGCCCCGGTACGTAGGTCGCGAAAGCCGGCGGCGTGATGAAGAATCCGGCCACCTTGTTGTAGGCGTCTCCCAATGCTTGCGCGCGCGCGTTGAGCGCCGCGGGTTGCAGAGCGGCGTCGTCCCAGCGGCCGGTGTCGAGCCGCGCAACCATCAGCTGGATCATCGCGATCGTCTCCGAGCCGGAGAAGGCGCAGTGGCCGGCGCGATGCACGAACACCTGGCGCAGCAGGTCCTGCTTGCCCGAGCGCGCGACCGCGTCCGCATACGCTCGCTCGTTCTGCGGCACGACGAGCCCGTCGCCGGTCGTGTGCATGGAGAGGACGGGCGCGCTGAGATTGCCGTCGAACGTGATGTTCCTGTCCAGATACGCGACCGCCGCCGGATCGGACTGGATGCGTGGTCCGGCGTTCAGCGCACGCAGGTCGGCGGCGAGATCGAGACCGGCGGCCTGGTAAAGGGCCGTCACCTCGGCGTTGTCAGCCGAGATCGCCAGCTGGTGCGCATAGTCGACGCCGGCATTCGACGACGGGTTGCCGCCCGCTCGCTGCTCGAGCTCGCCGCGATAGGCGAACTCGAAGGGGAAGTCGACCTGCGACTCCCATCGCGCCTGGGCAGCCACCTGCGCCGCGTAGTCGGTTGGCGCCGGCTCGGACGCGCCCGGGTCAAACCAGCCCGGCAGGTCGCCGAGCGCGGCGATGAGCGCGATGCGAGCCTGGCCGGCGGGCGTCGCGGCCGCCTGGTTGAAGATGTCGGTCGCCATCTGCGTGTTCGTGGTCGGGTCGGTGATGTTGACGAGCTGCAGGGTCGAGCTCGGCGCGAGCAGGGTCTTGAACGCGTAAGCCCCATCCAGGCCGGCGTTCCACGTGGCCCTTCCGCCCGCGAGGACGCCACACAACGGGATGGCGCCCGCAAATCGGTCCGGGTAAAGCTGCACAAGTCCCGCGGTGATGATCCCGCCGAGCGATCCGCCCCAGGCGATGACCCGCTTCGGTTTGGAAACACGCTGGTTGAAGAGGTCGAGGAGCGCGATCTGGTCCTTGAACGCGTCCGCGAGCGCCCAACCCGTCGAGCTGTACGACGACCCGGCGATCGCGTATCCCTGGCCGAGCATCCAGGCCCCGATGTCGGAAAACGGCGAGTCGGTGGCGAGGTTGATGTGGCCGGGCGCGACGTAGCCATGGCTGTAAAGGAAGAGCGTGCCATTCCATTGATTGGGAACCTCGATGCGGTATGTGGCGGCGCCGATCGAGCCGGTCATTGAGGTCGACGTTGGCGAAGGGCTTGGAGTCGGGCTGGGCGCCTGGGACGGGCCGGTCGAAGATGAGCAGCCTGCGAGCAGGAGCATCGCCGCCACGAGGAGGGTGCGCCTCACGCAGGTGAAACCCCGGCCGCTCGGCGGCCATTCAGATGTTGGAGCGAGACTGGCCTCCATCGACCGCGATGCACGCTCCGTTGAGGAGGCTTGCCTGCTGCGAGCAGACAAACACGACCACGCTCGCGACCTCCTCCACCGCCCCGAACCTGCCCAGCGGCATGTCGGCGCGCACAAACGCGGCGATGCCATCTGGATCCGACTGCTGCCGTCGGTACCAGCCACCGCCCTCCCAGAGGACGGAGCCCGGCGCGATGCAGTTGACCGTCACGCCCTGCGAGGCCACGTCGCGGGCGAGCGAGGTTGTGAAGCTGATCTCCGCCGCCTTCGCGGCGTTGTACGCGGGAGCGCCGCCCGCTTCGCGTCCCCACACCGAAGCGATCACGACCACGCGGCCCCAACCGCGCGCGATCATTCCTGGGAGCACCAGCTGCGTCATGCGGGCGCTCACGCCGACGTTGCCGGCGAATGCTGCTTCGAGCTCGGATGGACCGGTGTCGGCCCACGTGCTGCCGGCCCGGACGCCGAGGTTGTTGATGAGGATTTCCACGGGTCCGAGCGTGGTCTCGGTTTCGCTTACGGCACGCCGGCACCCGGCCTCGGTCAAGAGGTCCGCGACGACTCCCAGGCCACCCAACGACTGCGCGGTGCGCTTGACATCGGCCTCTGTGCGCGCCGCCACCGCAACGCGCGCGCCTTCCGCAGCCAGCGCGTGGGCGATGCCGAGGCCGATGCCCTTCGTGCCTGCCGTGACCAGCGCGACCTTGTCTTTGATGCCCAGGTCCACGCGCGCATCGTAGTTTCCCCCTCTCCCCGCAGGGGAGAGGGCTGGGGAGAGGGCTGCCCGATAGACTGATCCCCATCGCCATCCCACAGCTGCCTTCGGGCGCGCTGAACCTCGAAGGCCCGCCCTCCACACCGAGACCTTCTGCAACCGTGCTGCTCGTGCG
>DASVEP010000003.1:0-15880 GCA_036380475.1 Candidatus Dormiibacterota bacterium | reverse complement strand
GCCGCTCCCAGGTATCGAGTTCGACGGCGAGTTCATCGTGTCGTCCGACCACCTGACCCGCACCACGACCGTACCGGAATCGATCGTCATCATCGGCGCGGGCGCAGTGGGTGTCGAATTCGCGACCCTCTACAACCAGCTCGGTGTCAAGGTCACTTTGCTGGAGGGCCTCGACCGCCTCGTTCCGCTAGAGGATGAGGAGGTTTCGAAGGAGATGCTCGCGGCTTTCACGAAGGCCGGCATCGACTGCCGCGTCGGGGTGAAGGTGAAGGGCGCCAAGAAAGCCCGCGACGGTGTCAGCGTCGACACCGAGCAGGGCGAGGTTTGGGCCCGCCAGCTGCTGGTGGCCGTCGGCCGCTCGCCACGCTCGAAGGACATCGGCCTCGAGCAGGTCGGCGTGACGACGCATCCCAACGGCTTCATAAAGGTGGACGAGTGGATGCGTACCTCGGTGGAATCGATCCACGCCATCGGCGACGTGGTCGGCGGCTTCCTGCTTGCGCACGCGGCGTCCCATGAGGGCATCACCGCCGCGGAGGACATCGCGGGCCAGCAGCTGGCGCCGATGGACCAGGACCTCGTCACGCGCTGCACCTACTCGCATCCGCAGATCGCATCGGTTGGATTGAGCGAGAAGCAGGCGCGAGAGAAGGGTCATGAGCTGAAGATCGGCAAGTTCCCGTTTTCCGCCATCGGCCGTGCGATCATCCACGGCGAAACCGCGGGTTTCGCGAAGATGGTCGCCGACGCCAAGACCGGCAGGCTGCTGGGCGCTCACCTCGTCGGCGCCAGCGCGACTGAGCTGATCGCCGAACCGGCGTTGACCCAGCTGTTCCAGGGCGACGCCTGGGAGCTCGGCCGCAACATCCACCCGCACCCGACGCTGAGCGAAGCGGTGATGGAGGCGGCGATGGCGGTCGACGGCCACGCCATCCATATTTAAGTAGTGGCAACAACGAAGCCGCGGGAACGCACCGCGAAAGAGGGCGACCCCGAGTTCAGGCCCCAGTGGCGATTCCAGGAAGCGGTGCCCTGGCGCGACACTGACATCGACGAGAAGACGCTGGAGGAGTGGTTCTACTACGTCCTGCTCGGGCGCCAGATCGACTACCGCTTCCAGGTCCTGAACCGTCAGGGCCGCGCGCCTTTCATCATCTCCTGCGCCGGCCACGAGTGCGCCCAGATAGGCATCAGCTGGCCTTTGAAGCCGAAGTACGACTGGGTGTCGCCTTACTACCGCGACGTCGTGCTCTGCATGCGTATGGGCATGACGCCCCTGGACCTCATGCTGTCGGTGCTCGCCAAGCCGGCCGACCCGGCCTCGGGTGGCAAGCAGACTCCGGGCCATTTTTCGGACACGCGGCTGAACATCATCTCGGGCGGCTCGCCGGTCGCGACCCAGATGGTGCACGGGGCGGGGGTCGCCTACGCGCTGAAGATGGAGGGCTCCGACAAGATCGTCATGACCAACTACGGCGAGGGCGCGGGGTCCGAAGGCGACACCCACGAAGCGTTCAACTTCGCGTCCGTCTACAAGCTGCCTGAGATCTTCGTCTGCGAAAACAACGGCTTCGCGATTTCGACACCCTTCAACAAGGAATACGCGATCGAACACGTCGCGCAGCGCGCGGCGGGCTACGGCTTCCCGGGCATCACCGTGGACGGGCGCGACCCGGTCACGTGCTACTTCGTGGCCAAGGACGCGATCGCGCGCGCGCGCGCGGGCCAAGGGCCGACCTTGATCGAGTGCCTGGTCGACCGCCTCGGCGCCCACTCGTCCGAGGACGACCAGCGGCGCTATCGCAGCCAAGAGGAGATCGACGAGCTCGCGAAGAACGACTGCCTCGAGCGTTTCAAGAAGCGGCTCCTCGACGAGGGCATTCTCACGGCCAAGGAGGTCGAGGGCTACGAGGAGCGCGTGCGGGACGAGGTCACCGAGGCGACGCGCCAGGGCATGGAGTCGCCGGACGCAACTGGCGAGGAGGCGCTGACGAACGTCTACGGCCTCGACCTGCCCAAAGCCATCGAGCCTCCCGAGGGCGTCGAGACCGAAGAGATGAACATGGTGGCTGCGCTTCGCTCGTGCCTCACCGAGGAGATGGAACGCGATGAGCGGGTCATGGTGCTGGGCGAGGACGTTGGCCAGAAGGGCGGGGTCTTCCTGGTCACAGACGGGTTGCGAAAGCGCTTCGGGGAATCGCGGGTGATCGACACGCCGCTTGCCGAGTCATCGATAGCAGGAGTCAGCCTCGGTCTCGCGCTCGCAGGCAAGCGGCCCGTCGCCGAGATGCAGTTCGCCGACTTTGCGCACATGGCGTTCAACCAGGTCACCAACGAGATCGCGAAATTTCGCTATCGCAGCGACGGTGATTGGTCGGTGCCGATGGTGATCCGCGCACCATTTGGCGGCCACGCGCACGGCGCGCTCTATCACTCGCAGTCGATCGAGGCTCGGTTTGCGACGCCCGGACTGAAGATCGTGATCCCATCGACTCCATACGAAGCGAAGGGCCTCCTCCTCGCGTCCATCCGCGATCCCGATCCGGTGCTCTTCTTCGAGCACAAGAGGCTCTACCGGATGTTCAAGGAGGCCGTGCCCAAAGGCGAATACCTGATCCCGCTTCAAGTCGCGCGGACTGCGCGCGAAGGCAGCGATATCTCGGTTTTCTGCTACGGGCTCATGGTCCATTACGCACTGGACGCGGCCAAGGCACTTGAGGGCGAAGGTGTGAGCGTCGAGATCATCGACCTCCGCACCGTTTACCCGCTGGACAAAGAGGCGATCATCGCGTCGGCTCGCAAGACGGGCAAATGCCTCGTTCTTTACGAAGACAACTTCAGTGTCGCAGTCGGTTCTGAGGTGGCGGCCCTTATCGCGGACGGGGCATGGCGCTGGCTCGACGCGCCGGTGAAGCGGCTGGGCGGCCTGGACGTGCCGTCGATGCCCTACGCGCCGGCCATGGAGGAGGCGTTCATGCCCAACCCCACGAAAATCGCCGCCGCTTTGCGCGAGCTCGCCGCGTTCTAGCGATGGCTGCCAAGACGACCCGTGTGGTCATGCCGCAGCTGGGCGAGTCGGTCCATGAGGGGACCATCTCCCGGTGGCTCGTGAAACCTGGCGAAAAAGTCGTCGAGTTCGAACCGATGCTCGAGGTCGACACCGACAAGGTCAGCGCGGAGGTGCCCTCGCCCGTCAGCGGCATCCTGCGCGAGATCCTGGCCAAGGAGGGACAGACGGTCCAGGCCGGAGCTGAAATCGCAGTCGTCGAGGTCGGCGTAGACGGCGAGGCGACCGCATCGCCGGAAGCCCCGGCAACGGCCGCCCCAGCCCCGGCTCCAGCAGCGGCCGCGCCGGTTCCCGCCCCTGCTCCGGTCGAGGCCGCCCCCGCACCCGCCCCCGCCCCGGTCGTGGCCCCCCCGGCGCCCGCCCCAGCCGCCCGAACCGCGCAAGCTCCCGCTCCAGCCGAACCGGCCCCAAAGGCACCTGAGCTGGACGGCGGCGAGCACCGGTATTCGCCGGCGGTCCAGATGCAGGCGTCCGAGCTTGGCGTCGACCTCTCCAAAGTGCAGGGCACGGGCATCGGCGGACGCGTGACCAAGAAGGATGTGGAGCAATTCGCGGCGGCGGCCAAGGCTGTCCCGAGCCCCAAAGAAACCGCTCCGACTCCACCCGCTGCGCCAGGCGAGGGGGACGAGGTCGTTCAGCTCACCCGCGTCCGGCGATTGATCGCCGAGAACATGGTCCGCTCCAAGACCACGATCCCGCATGCATGGCAGACACAGGAAGCCGACATGTCAGGCGTCGTCGCCCATCGCAACGCCAACAAGGCCGCGTTCCAGAAGCAAGAAGGTTTTTCGCTGACCTACCTGCCATACGTGATGGCAGCCACAATCTCCGCGCTGCGCGAGCACCCCGAGGTGAACTCGACGTTCAACGAGACCGAGCTGATCATCCACCGCGACGTCAACCTGGGCATCTCGGTCGGCCTCGAGGACACGCTGATAGTCCCAGTTGTCCGGCGTGCCGACGGGTTGTCGATTGCAGGCCTTGCGCGCGCCGTCAACGATCTCGCGACGCGCGCCCGCAACAAGCAGCTGAAGGCCGATGACCTCGTTGGCGGAACGTTCACAGTCAACAACTCGGGCACCTTCGGCACGTTGTTCAGCTACTCGGTAATCAATCCGGGCCAGGCCGGCATTCTCACCATGGAGGCCATCGTCGAGAGGCCGATGGCGGTGAACGGCATGATCGGGATCAAACCGATGATGTATCTCTGCTTCTCTTTCGATCACCGCGTGCTCGACGGGTTGAAGGCGGCGCGGTTCCTGACGTCCTGCCGCAAGTGGTTGGAGTCGGTGACTCCGGAGCTGCCTGTCTACTAATCGCGTTCTATCGACAGAATGCTGATGAAGAAGCTCGCGAAGATCGTCTGGGTACCAAGCGCGAGCAGGACGACGGCGGGGATCACCTCTCGCATCGTGGTCGAGGGGTTCAGGTTTCCAAAGCCCACCGATTGCCAGCTCGCCACCGCCAGCACAAGTGCGACGAGGCCACCAAGCGCCATCAACGCGCCAGTCAGCAGGCCGACCTCGAGCGTGATGTAGCGAAGCAACGTCTGCAGCATCGGGTGAGGTGGATGGAAGCCTTCGCGAATCGCGAAGAGCTTGGTGAAGACGGCAAACAGAACCAGCTGATAGCCGAGCAACGCGACAAAGCCCGCGACCAGAAGGGTGTGGATGTCAAGCCTCACGCCGCCGATGCGCAATGGGCCGATGACAAGCAGCGCGGAAAGAACCAGTCCGCCGGAAAGAAGCGCCAGCCCCGGATAGAGGAAAAGCCACCGCGGGCTGAACAACAGCATGAAACGCAGATGGCGCCAGCCATCCCGCCAGGTGCGGAGGTGCGGCGCACGCGACCGGCCGTCGGGATGCAGCACCACGGGCACCTCGGTGATGCGCATTCCCTTCAACGCCGCTTTGATCACCATCTCGCTTGCGAACTCCATGCCGGTCGCTCGCAGCCGCATCCTTTCGTATGCGTCTTTCGTGAACGCTCGGAGGCCGCAGTGAGTGTCACCGACAGGCGCGTGGAAAAAGATGGAGCTGATCCTTGTCAGGACGGGGTTGCCGAAATACCGATGCGACCACGGCATCGCTCCGTGCTCGATGCCACCGAGAAAGCGATTGCCGACCACGAGGTCGTAGCCTTCGCGCAGCTTGTCTATGAGTGGTGCCATCGCGGCGAAGTCGTAGCTCGCATCGGCATCGCCCATCACGATGAAGCGACCCTGGGCCGCGTCTATGCCGCCGATGAGAGCGCTCCCGTATCCCTTGCGCTGGACGTCGACCACACGCGCGCCGAGCTCCCGCGCGACCAGCTGGGAGCCGTCGGTGCTCCCGTTGTCGGCGACGATGATTTCGGCCGGATAACCGCCCTTCTCGATGGCCTGACGGGCTTTGGCGATGCAAACAGCCAGCGTCTCGACCTCGTTCAGACACGGCATCACGATCGAGACTTCGACCGCGTCCGCGTGCCGGTCACCGCTCCGGCGGGCGAGCCGCTGCGCGAGCTTCATGGCGCTAGAGCCTAACGCTGGGGCCCGGTCCCGGCTTGCAATTTGCCGGGAAAAACAGTGACCCCGACGGATCGCCTCTTGAGCGCAAGTACTGGCCTTGCGGCCTGTTCCTGCCCTCTCGAACGTTTCCCTCGGGGCCGTTGCAAACAGTAAAGAGGGCCAGATTCGAACGCAAGCCCCAAAAGTCCGTTCGCCGCCAGGCCACCATCAGTAGCCTATTCCGGCTCGGTCGAAGGTCTATCCGTACTCCACCATGCGGCCGCCGTCCACGACGATGTCCTGTCCGGTGAGGATGTCGTTCTCGAGGAACGACATCACCGCCAGCGCCACATGGTCGGGTGCCGCGATCGCGCGCAGCGGGGTGCCCTCGGCTGTCGAGGACTCCAGCGCGGCGGTCGCATCGTCACCAAAACGCTTCCTGAACCAGGGGCTGGATACGAGGCCTGGCGAGACGGAGTTGACCCGAACGTCCGGCGCAAGCGCGAGCGCGAGCGAACGGGTCAGCTGCAAGACGCCGGCTTTCGACACTCCGTAGGCGATGGAAGATCCTGCGGCCCGATGGCCGGCAACCGACGCCACGTTGACGATCGCGCCCTTCGTTTTGCGGAGCTCGGGGGCCGCCGCTCGACAACAGAAGAAAGTGCCCTTCAGATTGACGCCCAGGATGTCGTTCCACACTTCGTCGGTGAGCGCATCCAGGTCGGGATGCGGGATGTAGTGAGTCGTGCCTGCGTTGTTGACGAGAACATCGAGCCGCCCGAAACGGCGAACTGTCTCCGCGATCATCGTCACGACCTGGGCTTCGTCGGAGACGTCGGCCTGATGAGCCAGAGCTCTCGCGCCCATCGACTCGACCTCGCGCGCGGTCGCTTTGGCGTGATCCTCGGAGCGCGAGAAGTTCACCACAACGGCCGCAGCGCCGGCTTTGGCGAGCCGATAGCAAACCGCCTGGCCGATGCCGGTGCCGCCGCCGGTCACGATTGCGACCTTTCCCTTTAGGTCCATGCGAGACTAGTGTCGCGCACCGGAGGTCCGCCGCAGATTCGCGGCATCGGCGGCCGGAGCCAAGGAGCGAGTGGCGAGGCAAGGAGCGCGTCGGTAGACGCGTGACGCAGCCGCGCCAGGTCCCGCGACGCAGGCTTCAGCGCCGAAGGCGCCCGGGCGCCTAGGCCGCGAAGATGCAAGGACCTTCCGGGTGCGCGACACTAGGTCTCCATCAAATGCCACTAAGCCTCGAGGACGCAAAGAGAGTTGTGGAGATCGCCCATCAGAAGGCTGCGCAGTTGGGCGTCAGCGTGACAGCGGCGGTGGTGGACGAAGGCGGGCACCTTATCGCGCTGGGCCGCATGGACGGCGCTCCTCCGCTTTCGCCGCAGATCGCCGAGGCCAAAGCCGTCGGCGCCGCGATGCTGGTGCGCGACGGAGCCTCGCTCTTGCAGATGGCGGAGGATCGCCCTGGATTCTTCAGCGCCGTGGACAGGCTCGTCCGCATGCCGCTGATCCCTGGGCCGGGTTCGCTCCCCATCAAGAGGGACGGCTTGACCATTGGCGCCGTCGGGGTCAGCGGCGCGCGCCCCGAGCAGGACCTTCAATGCGCCGAAGCCGGTCTTGCCTCAATCAAGATCGAGGACCTGTAGCGGCTCGTAGACGGCCCCTTTCGGGCTCAGGTGGCTCGCGTACAGCACGAGCTCGCCCGCTCGCCAACGCTCGAGCCGAGGTGGTTGCGGCAGCGGCGGCAGCTCGGCGCCCTCCCGTGCGCGAGCTCGGGCGAGCGTCATATGAGCCTGGAACGCGCGTTTCTCGGCTTCTAGGCCGGCGCTCGAACACTCCGCGTCCACCTCGGCGGCCAGCCTCCTCAAATCGTCGGCTCCGGCACGCAACCCAAGCCACACCACTCGCACCAAGCGGCCGCGCTTGAAGGTCCCCAGGTCGCCCAGCTCGAGGTCGAACGCGCCAAGCGACCTCGAGGCCAGACGGCTGGCGATCCCGTCTACCAGGGAGCGTTCGACGCTGCCGATGAACCGCACCGTGAGGTGAAGATTGGCGGCAGGCGTCCACCTGAATGCCGGCGCTACCTCTGCGCAATCGGCAACAAGACGAGCCAGCGCCTCACGCTGCGCCACCGGCACAGGGAGGCCGAAGAACGCCCGGACCTGTGGGCCCCTTAGTTGCGGGCGGCCGTCTTCTGCCAGTGGACCGGCGCCCAGCTGCTCGGCGACGTGGGCCTCCAGCCGAAGTTGGTGCTCACAGAGTCGATGCCATTGGCGATGTTAGGCAGCTGGATCATGTTGACCTCGTCAGGAGTGACGGGCGGGTTGCTCATGAGTATCTCCATGCCAGTTGCGGCGGGCAGCAAAAGTGCCGTCGGCAGCTTGAGCTTCCTCTTCTTGATCTTTCGCGCCTGGAGGAACCAGTCGAACATCGTCTCGTACGTGACCAGCTCCGGGCCACCAAGCTCGACGATCTTTCCCAATAGCTCCGGCTTCGAAATGGTCTCGACCACGCAGCGCGCCGCGTCCTCGCGAAGAATCGGCTGCATCTGCGCCTGTCCGCCGCCGGGGATGATGGCGAACGGCCCGACGAGCGCGCGCTCGAAGTCGTTGAGCAGACCCCCGTCCTCGGCAAGCACGAACGCGAATCGAAGGATCGTTCCTGCGACGCCCGTCTTGGCCAGCTCCTGCTCGCCCATCCATCGCGAGGTGAAGTACTTGTAATGGGCATCCATGCGCGCGCCGATGGCGCTGACGAAGACGATCGACTTGACGCCGACGGCCTTGGCCACGGCGCCAAGGATGCGCGGGCCGTCCACATTGACAGCGAGGTACGACTGGGGTCGGTTCCTGCGCACGGCGACGAGGCTGATGATGTGCTCCACGCCCTGCGCGGCCTCGCTCACCGCCGCCGGGTTGAGCGCATCGCCGATCACCATCTGGGCGCCCCTGATCTTGAAAGCTGCCGCTTTCATGGGGTCGCGCACCAAAACCCTGAGCTGGTGGCCGTCGTCGAGGAGCTTGTGGGCCACGCCGCGCCCAAAAAACCCAGTCGACCCCAGAAGCAGAATCCTCGCCACGGCTGTGAATCGTAACGGAGCACATACTGGAAGCCGGTGAGCGGTCAGGAGGCCGGCGGGATCGGTTTGGGGCTGTTCGCCGTGCTCATCGGGCTCGGGGGGATCGCGGCCGCAATACGCACGCGACGCCGCCGGGCGGAGATCGCCGCCACCTACGGCGCCACTGGCGGCATGGTCTACACCGTGGTCCAGGCGGGCTGCTCAGCGTTGCTGCTGGTGGGGGGCCTTGGTCTGGTGGTGGTCGCGCTGCTCGTAAAGCGCTAAATGACGTTTCGTTCCTTGACCAGCGCGCCGCGAGCAAACCGCTCGAAGGCGAAAGACGAGATGTCGATCTCGGAGGTGTGATCCAGCAGCAGCTGGGTGAGCAGCAAGGCCGCTGCCGGTCCCTGCATGAAACCGTGCCCGCTGAACCCGGCCGCGCACCAGAAACCTTCCAACTCTCGGATCGGTCCAAGGATGGCCTGGTGGTCAGGAGTGATCTCGTAGAGACCAGACCATGCAGTCTTCATCCCTGCGCCGGCGAGCGCCGGGGCCCGCCGCGCAGCCTGCGCGAACATCTTCTCCAGGAAGTCCCAGTTGACGTCTGTGACGAAGCCCGGCGGCTCTTCGCGATCGCTCATTCCCATCAACACGCCATCACCTTCGGGGTGGAAGTAGAAGGAAGTCTGAAAGTCGACCGTCATCGGATTGTTGCGCGCCAAGGCCGGGAAACTGCTCGTGACGGCGATGTGCCGCCGGTAGGGCAATACAGGGATCTCGAGGCCGGCCATGCGCCCGATCGACGGTGACCACGCTCCCGCGCAATTGAACACGAGCCTGGTCGCAACATCGCCCGCGCTGGTCTGCACACCCTGCACCCGGCCACTTGCGACGTCGATGCCGGTGACGGCCACGCCCTCCTTCAAGCGAGCACCAAGCCGCCGTGCTGCCGCCGCGTACCCGACTGTCACATCGGCCGGGCTGGCGATTCCATCACTCGGGCAGAAAGTGCAGCCCAGAACGTCTTCGACGTTCAGGATTGGCACCATCTTTGCGGCTTCGGTCGCGTCGACCCAACGGGCCTCGGTGAGGCCGATGCGGTGCCACATCTCCATGTTGTGGCGAAAGTCCTCGACCTGCTGCGGCTGCGTGAGAACGAACAGGTAGCCGATCTGACGAAAGTCGGCAGGATGGCCGATCTCCTCTTCGAATCGCTCGAGCATCCCGACCGACATCCGTTGCAGGCGGACATTTCCTTCCGAGGAGAATTGCTGGCGTACACCCCCGGCACATTTCCCGGTTGACTGCGAGCCCAGGGTCTCGCGCTCGAGTAGAAGCACGTCGACGTTGCGCTTGCTGAGCTGGTACGCAAGAGCGCACCCCATGATCCCGCCTCCGGCGATGACTACGTCAGCGCTTTCCATGCCAGAACATGCCCCAAAACTCGAAGATCACCTTGAGAGCGGCCAGGGTCGTGATGTCCCCATGGTCGAACGGCGGCGAAACCTCGACCATGTCCATCCCGACCAGCTTTGAGCCCGCCGTGGCGATGCGCAGGAAGTCGAGCGCCTGCCGCGTCGAGAGCCCCCCACCGGATGGGATCTCGGTTCCGGGCGCGAAGGCGGGGTCGAGCGCGTCGATGTCGAACGAGATGTGGAGGTTCTTGCCATCCAGGGCGTCCGCGACCATGCGCGCCGACCCGCTGTCGCCGGCCAGTTCTGACGCGGAAACCAAGAGCATGCCTCGGGCGCGGATGAACTCGAGCTCCTCTGGGTCGTAATCCCGGCCGCCCGCGATCACCACACGCGCAGGGCCGATGCTCGATACCTCCAGGGCTCGACGCATCGCGCAGCCGCATGTCCACCGACCGCCACGCGAGAAGTCGCACAAGTCCGGATGCGCATCGACCCACAGGACCGCAAGATCCGGATGGCGCTTCGACTGCGCCGCGAGGGTGGCGATGGCAGTGCAGTGGTCACCGCCAAGCACGGTGAGAAGAGCGGTAGGCGGCACCGCAGCCAGCCGGTCGGCGACTGAGGACCACCCGGATTCGATCTCCCCGCCGGCGTCCAGATCGCCGAGGTCGTGGACCTTGAGCCCGTCCAGCGGCCGCGCGTCTTCGGTCACCGGCGGCATGAGCGCAGAGAACTCGCGCATGCGCATCGGCGCCAGCGCAGCTCCTTTTCGATAGACGGCGGAGCCGTCGTATGGGATTCCGGCGACGACGACGTCGGCTCCCTCGAGCGGGTGTCCGGCCAGCCCAGCCCAGGGCCTAAGTCCGGCGAGGTTCATCTCATTCATGTTTTGCCATCTCCGGAACTTTCAGGATGAGGAGGCCGCCGACCAGCAGCCACACGAAGAACACCGTGAATATGACCGGGTACCCGCCTGGCAGGCCAAGCACTTTGGGTCCATTGTTGAACTCGAGCAAAAAGCCGCCGACAAATCGTGCGATGACGCCAGATCCCGCGCTGGCGATGTTGCTGAAGCCCATGAAGAGGCCGGCCTCGCCGGCCGGAATCACGTCCTGCATGAAAGCCCAGTCCACCGCGAAGAAGAGTCCGTAGCCGATTCCAATCAAGACGCCGACCAGGGTCGCCTGGGCGGCAAGGAGCGGAACGTCCAAGGCCTGGGCGAGCGGCTGGAGGATGGCTGAGGGCAGCAGCTGGTATTGGCTGAAGACGAGCAGCAGCACGCCCGCGGCGCCAAGCAGGCCGCCGGCAAGGATGAGCGGCCGCCGCCCCACGCTGTCCGATGCTCGCGCCGCCGGCAGCGTGATGACCAGGGCGGAAACGATCACCAGGCCTTGAAGCGTATAGGCCGCCGTGACCGCCGCATCGATGTGGCCGCGGTAAAAGACGTCGCTGAAGTAGTAGAGGACGAAGCTCTGCAACCCGACCAGTCCCATCAGGATCAACAGCCGCGACGCCATCAGCCAAAGAAAGCTCGGGTACCGGAGCGGCCGGGCAAAGGTGGTGGTGATCGCCTCTCGCAGCCGCGTGAACTGCGGCTCCCGCGCTTGGGCGCGGTCGGGAACTAGCAGCACGGTCGGCACCATCGTGGCCAGCAGCAGAACGCAGATGCTGAGGATGGCGGCGGTCCGCCCGAAATGGGCCAGGATGTAGCCCGCCCCCACCGAGCCCGCCAGCAGCCCGATCACGTTCGAGGCGCCGTAATAACCGGACGCCGTGCCCCGCTGCGGCACAGGCACGACATCGGGCAGCAGGCCCTGATATGGACCCTGGGCTGTGTTCGAAGCCGTCTGCAGCAGGAAGTAGAAGACGACGAGCAGCCAGTAGCTCCCGGACAGAGCGATCCCGATCAGAAAGACGATGTCGCCGACGGTGCCCGCGATGATGAACGGGTGACGACGCCCGAAACGCGTTCGGGTGCGATCCGAATACGAGCCCACCAGCGGCTGCCAGACCACCGCCATCAGCGAGCCGACTCCCTCGAGCACACCTAAAGCCGCACCTTTGTGTGCGTTGCCGACCAGGTGGGCGACGAGGTCGGGCAGGATCAGGCCGCCGAGGCTCGACCATAGGTAGCCGATCGCGATCCAGTAGATCGAGAGAAGGGCGAAGTCGAGATGGTTCAGGCGGGTTGCCGCCCGGCGGACGGCGAACGCGCTCAATCAGGCTCGTACGGAGGAAGCGATTTCTTGACGGGCCGGTCTTGCCGGTAACCGAGCGCGTACTCGCCCTGCAGGATCGTGTGGACCTCGCGCGTCCCCTCGTAGATGATCGGCGCGCGCGCATTGCGCAGGAAACGTTCGACCGGGTATTCGGCCGAGTATCCGTACGCTCCATGCACCTCGATGGCGTCATGGGCCGCATTGAAAGCAGCGTCGGTGGCGAACTGCTTGGCTATCGACACGTCGCGTGTGTGCCGCGCGCCTTTGTTCTTCATCCACGCGACCTTGAAATACAGCAGGCGGCAGATCTCATAGTCACGGGCCATGCGAGCGATCATCTGCTGCACCAGCTGGTAGCGCCCGATCTCCTGGCCGAACGTCTTGCGCTCGCGCGCGTATTTCACTGAGGCATCGAGGCAGGCGCGAACAGTCCCTGCGGCTCCGGCGGCGACGGTGAAGCGGCCGTTGTCGAGGCAGCTCATCGCGATCTTGAAGCCGTCGCCTTCGTCGCCGATGCGGTCACTTTCAGGCACCTCGATGTCTGACATGAAGATCGAACCGACATCGCCGGCCCGGATGCCGAGCCGATCCTTGATCGGCTCCGTGCGCAGCGATTTGCCACACCTTTCGCGATCGAGCATGAACGCCGAGATGCCGCTGTGCCCGGCTTTCGGGTCGGTCTTCGCGAAAACCAGCAGGAAGTCGGCGGTGTCGGCGTCCGACACCCACACCTTCTGACCGTTGAGGATGTAGCTGCTGCCGGAACGGCGGGCTGTCGATTGCAACGAGGCCACGTCCGACCCCGCATTCGGTTCGGTCAGGCCGTAGCAGGCGAGCTTCTGGCCTGAGGCCATGGGCAGGAGCCACCGCTGCTTCTGCTCCTCGTCGGCCCACGTATACAGACCCATGCCGACGAGGCCGACGTGTACCGACAGCACGGTCCGGTAGGTCGTGTCCACGTACTCGAGCTCTTCGCACACGAGACCGAGCGACAGGTAATCGAGACCGTGTCCGCCGTAGCGCTGCGGGAAGCAGACGCCGGGCAGCCCCATCGAGGCCAGCTTGGCGAAGATCTGCGGGTCGTGATGGGCCTCGCGGTCGTTTGCTGCAATTGTCGGCGCGAACTCGCGGGCGCAGAAATCACGGACCGCCGCCACGAGCTGCTCCTGATCCTGTGTCAGAGCCAGGTCGAGCATCAGTCGATCAGGAGTGTTTCGGGGACGGTGACGGGCTCACTTTCGGTACGGGCGACGGCGTCACTTTGGGGAGCGGCTTCAGGTCGTTCGGCCCGACATGGCCGATGAACGGAATGTGGGACCCGATGGAGAGGACGATCGGCACTGCTCTCGAACTATGCAGCTGGGGCTGTAGGAAGTCGACAAAGATCTGCTGGAGCTGGTGGATGCCCGCGACCGAATCGATGCTGGCCCCTGCAGGCTTGCCGGCGGCCGTCTTCAGGGCCTGGAGATCCGCCTTGGAGACCATCGCCGATGTGATCGGGTTGGAGAGGATGAAGTTCTCGAGCTGGGTGACCTGGGTCAACGTCAGGCTTGCGCTTTTCAGCGTCGGCTCGAAAGCGTTGTCGAGCGTGACCAACGCGGACACCGCCAGGTATATGACAACCAGCGTGACGACGACATGAACGAAGATCCCGAGCAAGCCGTCGATGCCGCGAATCGCCTCCAGCCGGTGGAACGCACCGCCGACCGCGCCTCCGATGGATCCCAGCATCACGGCCAGAATCAATGCGGCAAAGACGCTCAGCACCGGGCTGAGGTGGAGGAGCTTCTGCATCTCGTTGGTGTACTGGTCGTGGAATCGAAAGACCACAAGCAGGGTGCCGAAGAAAAAGATCTCCGCCATCAGCGGCTGGATCACGCCGCGCTGATATCCGAGCAACAGCGCGACGAGGAGAACGAGCACGATGAAAGCGTCGAAGATCATGCGGTCCTCGGTTTGGACGGGGCCAGGACGCGACGAGCTTCGACGACCAGGTAGCCCGTGAACATTGCGGCGATGCCCACCGCTTCGCTCAACGGCTGCGCTGGATAGAAACCCTTCGACTGCGCGTAGCTGTGACCGCCCGCGACGACGAAGGCGCCGGCGGCCAGGATCGCCAGGCCGAGAACGCGATTCCGCGGCGCGCCCGCCCGTGCCGACTTCCAAGCCGACCAAGCGGCGCCCCCGATCAGCAGCACCGATCCGCCGAGGTTGGTGATCAGGGGCAGCACTCCCGGGACGTCGATCGCGCCTCGAGAGGGGACCTGCGCTTTGAGCAGCGCGGGGTTGGTATGCGATGCAAGCACGGCCACAACACATATCAACGAGATGAAGGCCATCACGATTACGGCGACCCGCCCGACCCGTGGCGACGTCAGCAGAAGCAGCGATCCAACCCCAAGCCACCCGACGTTCAGCAGTCCGCCGAAGAGGTAATAGCCCTTGTAGGTCGCATCCGACCAGCCTGCGAGCTGGCCGGCGGTTTCGAATGCGGCAGCGATCCCAAACATGGCCAGGGCGAGCGCCCAGATCGCCTGGTAGGGCTTCCTGCGGGAGACGTACTGCCTACCCACGACAACTGCGAAGGCTGCACCGACCACTGCTGCAATGAGGGGGATGACGAACACCGCGGCCAATGATAGAGGCCAGTCCGCCGCGGGCGATCCTGGCTAGCTTCAGTTAGACTCGGGTCACTCTTGGCCCGAACGATAGCCGTCGCCATGCAAAAGGGTGGTGTTGGCAAGACCACCACTGCCGTCAACCTTGGCGCTGCTCTTGCCGAGATCGGCCAGCGGGTTCTCCTCATCGACCTCGACGCTCAGGGTCACCTGACTCTTTACATGAAGCCCCCGGCCGAGCTCGACAAGACCATCTACCACCTTCTGGTCGACCCCGACACCACCGTGACCGACGTGGTGCAGGAGGCCCCGCAGATGGGCGTCCACTACATTCCCGCCGACGTCGAGCTGGCGGGCGCCGAGAACCAGCTCATCAACGAGATCGGGCGTGAGAGCATCCTGCGCGACAAGCTCGAGCCGGCACAGAAGCGCTACGACTTCATCATCATCGACTGCCCGCCCTCGCTCGACCTGATCGTCATCAACGCGCTGGTGGCCGCCGACGAGGTACTGGTCCCGCTGCAGGCGGAATTCCTGGCGCTGAAGGGCATGCAGGAGCTGCTGATCACGATGGAGCGGGTGAAGCGCAGGCTGAATCCGCGTCTCGAGCTCATCGGCATCCTCCCCACCCTCTACAAGTCGCGCGCGCTTCACTCGCAGGAGGTGCTCGCTGCGGTGAAGGAGAAGTACGGCGACAAGGTGTATGAGTTCGGAGTCACGGATTCCATCCGCTTCGCGGAGACACCTTTGGCCGGCATGTCGATCCTTCAGTACGCGAAGGATTCGGATGGCGCGAGGTCGTATCGTGCATTGGCAGCTCGGGTTCTGGAGAATCACAGGTAATGACTACGTTCAAGCGAGTTTCACTCGCGGGATCGGAGGAGCTCTTCCGGCCGACGCGTCCGCAGGTCGTGAGCGACACCGACGACGTGATCCGCGAAGCGGTCGACCGGCGCGAGAAGGTCAAGGAGGTCGTCCTCAAGACGGTGCACTTCACGCCCGA
>DASVEP010000002.1:0-16803 GCA_036380475.1 Candidatus Dormiibacterota bacterium | reverse complement strand
GTCGCGAAGTCGGGCTCGCCGATCTCGAGGTGCACGATTTGCCTGCCGTCCGCCTCGAGGCGTCGCGCCTTGGCCAGCACCTCGAAGGCGCTTTCAGTCCCAAGCCGCGACATTCGCTCTGCGAATCGAATGCTCACGTCGGAATCCTAATGGACGCTTGACCTCCCCACCCTGTGGGGAGGTCGCCCCCCAACCGCGCCGCGGTTGCGGGCGGGTGGGGAGGTTCAATCAGTGCACGCCGATCAACGAACCGCCGTCGATGCCGATCGTTTGGCCTGTGATGTACGCGGCCTGCTTCGAGCAGATGAAGGCGCACGCCGCCGCGAACTCCGCGGGGTCGCCCAGCCGGCCCATCGGGTGGCCGGCGGCTTGCTCCTTGATTCGCTCCTCGGGGTCGGCGCCCGATGCGATCGCGACGTCGCGTGTGCGATCTGTGAGGATGGCGTCCGGGGCCAGGCAGTTCACCGTTATCCGGTCGCGCGCGAGCTCTCGCGATAGCGTCTTCGCCATCCCGGTCACAGCCCCCCGCAGCGAGTTGGACAACGCGATGTTCGGGATGGGCTGGCGGACCGAGATCGACGTGATGCAAACGATGCGCCCCTGCTCGGATCGCTTTAGGTATGGCAGTCCGGCGCGGACCAGCCTCACCGCACTCATCAGGGTCAGGTTGAACGCAACCTCCCAGAGCTCGAGCGGCGTGCTCTGGAACGTGCCCGGCGGCGGACCGCCGGCGTTGACGACCAGCACGTCGAGGCCCGACAACCGATTGGTCGCGGCCCGAACCAGCTCCTCGGGCTCGCCCGGTTTGGAGAGATCGGCGGCAAGCCAACCCGCGGCCTTGATGTCCTTCGCTGTGCGCTCGATCGAAACCGGATCACGGGACGAGACGAAGACGTCGGCGCCCTCTGCAATCAATGCTTCAGCGCACGCGCGTCCGAGGCCTTTGCTTGATGCGGTGACCAGGGCCTTGCGCCCCTTCAATCCAAGGTCCATGTCCCCAACCTCCTAACCGCTAACCGCTCGTGTTGACGTACCACTGCGTGACGTACTGGAAGCGATCCCCCGGCTCGATGACCGTGTTCATGTGGACTCCGTGAACCCGCTGCGAGATCGCGTAGTCGTAGTGGGGCGAGTACAGGAAGATTGCCGCCGCTGTATCAGCCATCTGCGCCTGGAAGTCGAGGTACGCCGCCAACCTGGCTTGCTGGTCAACTGCGGCGCGTCCGTCTTCGAGATCTTTGTCGATGAGTCCCCATCCGCGCGAGTAGGCGAAGTTCAGCGAGGCCGCGTCGGCACCCGAGTGCCACACAGAGCTCAGGTCGGGATCGGGTCCCACATCGAACGCCACCAGCGCGCCCGCGTAGTTGTGGCCGATCAGATACTTCTGCACGAGGTCCGAGGCCGACACCGGCTTCACGTCGGCTTCGATACCGATCTCGAGCAGCTGCCGCGCCACCGCATCTGCAATCTCCTTGTTCGGGAACGGGCTGGCGACGACCATGTCGAACTTGAACAGCTGTCCGCCCTTGGCGCGCAGCTTGGTACCGGGCGTGAGCACCCAGCCGGCCGCATCGAGCGCTTTTGCCGCGGCAACTGGATCGAACGGATGGGTGCTCCCTGCGGCCGCCGAATAAGCCCAACTGCCAAACGGGATCGGGCTCGGGTCTGGATCGCCTCGACCTGTGAGCACCTCGGCGAGAACCCGCGTCCTGTCGATTGCTTCATTCACGGCGACACGAACTTTGGGGTCGCTGAAGAACGGTTTGCCGACGCCGTCCGGATTGAGCGTGATGAAGGCGTTGGTGAAAGTCCGCACGTCCTGCACGTTCACATCGGTCCTGCCCTGCAGCGCAAGCACCTCCTGGGGCTCGAGGCCGCCGACAAGGTCGGCCGCGCCGGCCAGCACCGCACGGATCGCCATCTGCGGGTCTGAAACCGGGTAGGTCCGCAGGATCAGGTGATCGAGGTACGGCTGCGGGTCCGCGTACGGGTTGCGATCGAGGGTGATCGCCAGCGAGTTGATGCCTGCGACCTTGAACGGTCCGGTCCCCAAGGCGCGGATGTTGCTGAATGGGCTCGCGGCGATCTGGGCTGGGGCCATCCCGTCGAAGAGGTGCTTCGCGATGATCCCGATGCGGAGCGCCAGCGGAAACGACGCGCTCGGCGCCTTGAGCGTGAAGACCACCTGGTTGGATCCGCCCGCGGCCACGCCGACCTGCCGCCAGTCAACCGCACCCGGCTGCTGGTACTCCAGGTCCTGCAAAACGTGGAAGGTGAACAGCACATCGTCCGCTGAGAACGGCTGCCCATCGGCCCATCGCACACCGGTGCGGATGTCGAACGTGTAAGACAGGTGGTCGTTGGAGATGGCCCAGTCGGTCGCCAGCAGCCCGACAACGTTCTGCTCGGCATTCACGGTGGTGAGGCCCTGGTAGATCACGCTGTCGACGTCGCGCGCGCTGTCGTCGGTCTCGAAGAGTGGGTTCAGCACGCCGGCCTGGCCGACCACCGCCTCGACCGCTGTGCCGCCGCGCGCCGGTTTCGGCACCGTCGCCACCGGTTGGCAGGCCCCGAGCACCAATGCGCCGAGCGCGGTGGCGCAAAGAAAACGTCCCATCCAACGGAACCGCGACGAAGGCGCTAAGTGACGACCTACTTCGGACGTATCCAGATATTGGCCACCGAGCAGATCAGAAACGCAACCACCAACACCCACGTGGTCCAGTAAATCTGCCGCTCGAGCCCGCGGCGGGTGCGATACCCGCCGCCCAGCCCATCGCCGCCACCACCGATCGTGCCGCCAAGCCCGGTGGCCTTAGGCGTCTGAATGAGGACGCCGGCCATCAACAGGACCGCCAGCACGACCTCGATGATGATCAGCGCGTTCTTGATCTGTGCCATCAGCCGTTATTTGTAGCGGGCCTCGATGGCCTTCCAGTTGAGTGTGTTGAACCAGGCTGTGATGTAGTCGGCGCGCTTGTTCTGGTACTTGAGGTAGTACGCGTGCTCCCAGACGTCGACGCCGAATATCGGGGTCAGGTTCTCTGAGTACGGGCTGTCCTGGTTCGGGTACGACTTGATCGACAGCTTGCCGCCGGAGTCCGACAACACCCAGGCCCAGCCGCTTCCGAACTGGCCCAACCCAGCCTTCTGAAGCTGCTCCTTGAGCGAGTCATAGCTTCCGAAGGTGCTGGTGATCGCGTCGCCCAGCCGGCCGGATGGGGCGCCGCCACCGTTCGGGCCCATGATCGTCCAGAAGATCGAGTGGTTCGAATGACCGCCGGCGTTGTTGCGCAGCGCGTTGCGGACGTCCTCGGGGACCGAGCTGAGGCCGCGAAGAAGGTCCTCGACCGACTTCGTTGCCAGCTCGGGGTGCTTCTCGAGCGCGGCGTTCGCGTTGGTCACGTAGGTGCCGTGGTGCTTGTCGTGGTGGATCTCCATCGTCTTCGCATCGATGTGCGGCTCGAGCGCATCGAACGCGTACGGGAGCGGTGGAACCGTATATGCCATGTGGGTAAACCCCCTTATTTGCGGCCTGTGATCGTGCTTACCGAACCAGTCTAGCGAGAGCCGGCGGGCCGACGAAAACGGGCGGCGAGAGATGCGGTGCACAGACTGCCGCTGGCAAGGAAGCGACGAGTACCGGAGCGAGCGTATTGGACATACATGAGCGAGGACCGCAGGAGCTGACACAGCCAGCGGCAGAAATGGGCGCCGCAGATCCGCCGACTACGTTTTCGGAGGCCCGCTTGCCTGATTTCGGACCGCTGCCGCGCGCCGCTCGATCTCAGCCGCGTCGCCAAGGTAGCGGCTCGACCGCGGTTTGAAGTCATCGCCCAGCTCGTAGACGCGCGGGACGCCGGTGGGGATGTCCAGATCCACCACCTGTTGGTCGGTCAGGCCGTCGAGGTGCTTCACCAACGCTCGCAGGCTGTTGCCATGGGCCGAGACCAGGACGCAGTTTTCGCTGACGAGGTCGGGCACGATGGCGTCGTACCAGTACGGAAGCATCCGCTCGACAACATCCTTCAAGCATTCGGCGCTCGGGAGAAGCTCGGGCGGCATTCCCGCATAGCGAGGGTCATGCGAAGGATGACGCTCGTCGCTTGTCTCCAGCGCCGGCGGGCGCACGTCATAGCTGCGGCGCCACACCTTGACCTTCTCTTCTCCGAACTTTGCAGCGGTCTCTTTCTTGTTGAGCCCCTGCAGCGCGCCGTAATGCCGTTCATTCAGCCGCCACGACCGGCGCACGGGGATCCACGCGCGCTTCATCGCATGCAGCGCAAGCTCGGTGGTCTGGATGGCACGCACCAAAACCGATGTGTGCACGACCGCCGGAGCAAGGCCGGCTTCGAGCATCAGGCGCCCCGCCTCCGTTGCCTCGCTGACACCCAGCTCGCTCAGCGGCACGTCATGCCAGCCGGTGAACAGGTTCTCCAGGTTCCACGTGCTCTGGCCGTGCCGCAGCAAGACCAACGAACCGACGGGCTTAGCGATGGCCGTAGACCCCTGCTGTCACCTCGACGATCTTGCTGAACTCATCGGCCTTCAGGCTCGAGCCGCCGACGAGGCAGCCGTCGCACAGCGGCAGCTCGACGTATGCCTCGACGTTGGCCGCGTTGACGCTTCCGCCGTAAAGCACGCGCACCTTTTTGGCCGCGCCGGCGCCGATCATCTCGCCGACCGTCTTGCGGATGAGCCGCATCGTCTTGTACGCATGCTCAGGGTCGGCGCTCCTCCCGGAGCCGATGGCCCAGACCGGCTCGTACGCGATGACAAGTCGCGCGGAGTCGTCGGCCGAGCAGCTTGCCAGGCCAGCCTTCACCTGGGCCGTGACCACCTCCCCGGTCTTGCCGGCGTCGTAGTGCTCGTCGAGCTCGCCGACGCACATGATCACGCTGAGCTCGTTCGCGAGCGCGGCGGCCGTCTTGCGCGCCACCATGTCGTCGGTCTCGCCAAGGTATGCCCGGCGCTCCGAGTGGCCGATGATCACCCACTGGCACCAGCCTTTGAGCATGGCCGGCGAAACCTCACCTGTGTACGCGCCCGAGATCTCCCAGAAGCAGTCCTGAGCGCCCAGCTTGACGGTCGTCCCCTCCAGCACTTCCGCGATGCCGAGCAGCCATGGAAACGGGGGAAAGATCGCGACCTCCACCAGCTCCGGGTTGGCCGTCGCAGCCGGCATCACGCCCTTGACGAGGTCGAGAGCATCGCCCGCATTGACAGGATTCATCTTCCAGTTGGCCGCGAGCAGGGCTTTGGGGCTCACGCGAGCCGGCATCAGTGCTCCGCGGTGGCCGGACGGGCCACGGTCACGCCTCCTTGAGAATCGCTACTCCAGGCAGTTCCCGCCCCTCGAGGTACTCGAGGGTGGCTCCGCCGCCTGTCGAGACGTGCGAAAAGCGGCCGGTGAGGCCGAGCGCATCGACCGCGGCGGCGGTGTCGCCGCCACCGACGAGAGTGTAAGCGCCGGAACTCGCGATCGCCTCTCCTACACCACGAGTCCCGTGGCCGAAGTCCGGGATCTCGAACATGCCCATCGGGCCGTTCCAGACGACAGTGCCCGCGCCTTTCACGCGCTCGGCGAAGGCAGCCACAGTCTGGGGACCGATGTCTAGCGCGATCCATCCCGGCTCGACCTGCTGGGCGTTGAAGATCCGCGTCGGCACGCCGGGCTGGACCTGCTCCGAACAGACGAGATCGATTGGAAGGCCCAGGCGGTTGCCGAAGATTTTCCAGACCTCGTTGGCGGCCTCGACGGCGCCCTCCTCAACCAGGCTGCGTCCGGTCGGGTATCCCTGCGCCCGGAGGAATGTGTTCGCCATCGCCCCGCCGATAAGGAGAGCGTCGACCTTGGTGACGAGATTGTTGAGGAGATTGATCTTTGTCGACACCTTGGCGCCACCAATGACAGCGACCAGAGGCCGTCTCGGGTTGTCGATGGCGGCGTGCAGCGCCTCCAGCTCCGCGAGCATCAGCTGGCCGGCAAAGGCAGGCAGGTAATTGGCGACGCCCACCACCGATGCGTGTGCGCGATGCGAGACCGCGAACGCGTCGTTGCAGTAAATCTCGGCGTGCGACGCCAGCTTTTGCGCGAACGCCGGGTCGTTCTTCTCGTCCTCTTCCGCGTGGAACCTCACGTTCTCGAGCAGCAGCACCTTTCCCTGCTGCAATCGACCGACCGCCGACTCAGCCATCGGGCCGACGCAGTCCGATGCGAAAGGCACCTCTCCCCAGAGATGCTTCGAGAGCTCACGCGCGACGGGACGAAGCGAAAAAGCCGGGTCAGGGCCGGTTGGCCGCCCGAGGTGCGACATGACGATCGTCATCGCACCCCGATGCATCAGGTCACGAAGCGTCGGGATGGCCGCCCTGATCCTGGTGTCATCGGTGATCGCGCCGTTGGCCATCGGAACATTGAAGTCCTCGCGCACGAGAACCTTCTTCCCGTTGACGTCGACCGAGGCGATCGATGCTTTCAGAGTCGCGCCGCCATGTAGGTGATCAGGTCCACCATCCGGCAGCTGAAGCCCCACTCGTTGTCGTACCAGCTCACGACCTTGGCCCAGTCGTCGGAGAGCATGAGCGTCAGCGGCGCGTCGACGATGGAGGAATGGGGGTCGCTCTTGAAGTCCGAGGAGACCAGCGGCTCCTTGCTCACCGACAGGATCCCTTTCAGCTCACCACCGGCAGCCTCATCGAACGCGGCGTTTATGTCCGCAGCGGTGGTCGTCTTGCCCAGCTGCACGGTTAGGTCAACGACGGAAACGTCAAGAACCGGTACCCGGAAGGCCATCCCTGCGAACTTCCCGGCCAGCTCGGGCAGCACTTCCGCCACAGCGCGGTTGGCACCCGTCGAGGTCGGGATGATGTTGTCGGCGGCGGCCCGCGCCCGGCGAAGGTCTTTGTGCGGCAGGTCCTGGAGCTTCTGGTCCGACGTGTAAGCGTGGATCGTCGTCATCATTCCGCGCTCGATGCCGTAGCTCTGGTGGAGGACGTGGGCCAGGGGCACGAAGCAGTTGGTCGTGCAGCTGGCGTTTGAGATCACGTTGTGCACCTTGGGGTCATAGCCCTTGTGGTTGACACCCATCACGACGGTGTAGTCCTGGTTGGTCGCCGGAGCTGAGATGACCACCTTCTTCGCCGCGCCTTTGTCGATATGGACGCGAGCCTTTGCGCCATCGGTGAACAGGCCGGTCGACTCGACGACGATGTCTACGCCGAGGTCCTTCCAGGGCAGGTTCCCCGGGTCCTTTTGGCTCAGGAACTTCACGTGGCGGCCGTCGACGACGATGTCGTCTCCGTCCGCGGATACCGCCGGGCCAAAAGTGCCCAGCGCAGTGTCGTGCTTCAGGAGATGGGCGAACGTGTGCGCGTCGCCGATGTCGTTTACGGCGACGATCTCGAACGGCGGCTTCAGCATGTCCGCAGCTCGAAATATGTTGCGGCCAATGCGGCCGAAGCCATTGATGCCAACCTTGATCATGAGCAACCTCTCACTTGGTGCGCCGGCAGCGACCCGGCATTAGGAAGCGTCTGTGGGCCGGTGCTAAATGTTAGGCGGAGCGGCGAGCAGGCTTTGGGGGCACATGCCCATCGAGGTGATCGGCGAGCTCCTGCAAGCGGCGAAGGCGGTGGTTGACGGCAGACTTGGACAGCTTCATTCGCCTGGCCAGCTCGCCGAGGTTCAGGTCGGGGTTCGCGCTGCGCCAGCGGGCCATCTCTCTCAGCGCGGGTGGCAGCGCGTCGAGCTTTTCGCCGGCTTCGAGCCTTTCGATCGCTGCGGCCTGACGAAGCCCCGAACCAATGGTCTTGCCGATGTTTGCTGTCTCGAAATTAAGGCGGCGGTTCACCTCCCCGGCCACCTCGCGCACCACTCGGACGCTCTCGAACTCCATCACCGCCCGGCTGGCGCCCATCCACGAGAGCAATCGCACGATGCCGTCCCCCTCCTTCACGTAGACCACGTGCTGTCCGCTGCGCTCCATGACGCCGACCTTGGTTCCAGCAGCCTCGGCCACCCCGCCGATCGCCGTCGCCCACGGCGCGGACGGCGCCACGAACTCCAGGTGGTATCGCGCTGATGGCGCATTCACCGACCCACAGCCCAGGAAGAGGCCGCGGAGCAGCGCTTTGCGGTCGCATGTCGCGTCAGGAACCACCTGTGCGGCGGCCTGCGTGAAAGCGGGGGCCAGACCGGCGGGAAGCCCGAGCTCGATGAAGAAGGTCATGCGCTTCTTGGTCTTCACCGCCTGGTACTTGGCCTCCATGGGACCGACCGCCCGTCCCAGCCTGACGACCTTTCGCGCGATGGCGTTTCGCAGCAACGAAAAATATGCCGCCTGCGCGTCGCCTGGTCTTTTGATCAGCCGGCCGCGTGACCCGAAATAGATGCCGAGCAGCTCACTGAGCTGACAGCACGGCCTGGCCGGTAGAAATCCGGCCATCTCGTTCTTGACATCGGCCGAGAACGAAATGCCAACTACCTCCAATGTTTCGGTGTCCGAAGCCGGACACGTCTCCCCGGTCCCCTTTGGTGCAGTCTACTGACCGGTGATAGCGCGCGCTTCCGGCACAGACCTGGAGCCGCACGCGCTGCTTGCGCTCTACAAAACGATGGTCATGGCACGCGCGATCGAACGGCGGCTGTGGGTGCTGGATCACCTGGCCTCCGCGCGATCGGGGGATGTCGGCGCGCAGCGCCGGGTGGGGAGTCGCAATCTTGAGTCTGCCGGCTTCGAGGCCGTGCAGGTCGCGGCCGCGGCGGCGTTAGATCGTGGCAGCGATTGGGTGGTGCCCTGCCATCTCGACCTCGCCCTGTGTCTGGCGATGGGCTTGTCTCCGCTGGACGTGATGTTGTCGATATTCGCTCGGGCGGCTGATCCTTCATCCGGAGCTAGACAGGCGCCCGGAGCGTTCGGGTCCAGGGCGGCCCGCATCGTGATGACATCAGCGTCCGCGGGCAGGCACGTGGTGCAGGCCGCCGGAATCGCCTACGCCAGCAAGCTCCAGGGTGTCGACCAGGTCACCCTTGTGTGCACCGACGAGCGCGGCATCCAGTCAGGCGACTGGCATGAGGGGATGAACTTCGCCGGCGCCCACGCCCTGCCTCTCATCTGCCTCATCGAAGACCGGGCGGACGACGAGGGGCCGATTCCCCAGAACTGGCTCGGGTCGCCGATCGCTCGTGCGGAGGGGTACGGGCTTGCGGCTGAAGCCATCGACGGCGGCGATTTCGTTGACGCATTCGCCGCGTTGCGGCGCGCCACAGCGCGCGCAAGAACGGGCGGCGGTCCGACCGTGATCCACGCGCCCGTCGTCGAACTCACATCGACGAAGCCCGGCGGAGGCTTGCGACCGCCTGAAGAGCTGGAAGCGCTCGCCGGCCACGATCCCGTCGAGCGGATGCGCCGGCGGCTTCTCGCCGCCGGTGTATTGGATGAGTCCGCCGACGACAACCTGCAGCGCGAGTGCGCCGGCGTCGTGAGGACTGCTGTCGAGGAGGCCAGTGCGGCTCCCTCACCGAAAGGTCCCCAGGCGCTCGACAATGTGCTGTGGAGACGACCTGACGATGGCTGAGATGAGGATGATCGAGGCGGTGCGCGCGGCCATCACCGAGGAGATGGAGCGGGACGAGCGCGTGCTCATCATGGGTGAGGACGTGGGGCGCAAGGGAGGCGTCTTCGGTGCCACTGACGGCCTATATGCAAGGTTCGGCGAGGCGCGCGTCCTGGACACTCCGCTTGCGGAGTCGGGCATCGTGGGCGTGGCGATCGGAGCCGCCCTGAACGGGCTCATTCCCATCGCCGAGATCCAGTTCGCGGATTTCATCCACCCCGCTTTCGATCAGATCGTGAGCGAGGCGGCCCGCACTCGCTACAGGTCGAATGGCGACTGGTCCGTGCCAATCGTCATCCGCACGCCGTTCGGCGGCGGGGTTCATGGAGGCCTCTACCACTCGCAATCCATCGAGGCGTTCTATGCGCATGTGCCCGGCTTGAAAGTTGTCGTGCCGAGCATGCCCGGAGACGCGAAAGGCTTGCTCAAGTCCGCAATTCGCGACCCGGACCCGGTGCTGTTTCTCGAGCATAAGAAGGTGTATCGCCTTGTGACGGAGGAGGTACCGGAAGGAGAACACCTGGTTCCGATCGGTCCAGCTGTCGTGCGCCGCGAAGGAACCAACGTCAGCTGCTTCGCCTGGGGGCTCATGACGCACTACTGCATGCAGGCGGCAGAGCAGCTCGCGAACGAAGGCGTGAGCGTCGAGGTCGTCGACCTGCGCTGCCTAGCCCCGCTCGACCGTGACACCATCCTGAGCTCGGTGCGCAAGACGGGCAAGGCCGTGATCGTGCACGAGGACAACATCACCGGCGGTTTCGGCGCCGAGATCGCGGCGATCATCTCGGAGCATGCTTTCGACAGCCTGGACGGACCGGTCGTTCGCGTCGCCGGGCCCGACATCCCAGCCATGCCGTTCAACACTCCACAAGAGGACTTCTTCATGCCCAACCCGGTCAAGATCGCGGAGGCGGTGAGAAAGCTTGCCTCGTACTAAGAAGAAAGTTCCCCCTCTCCCCGCAGGGGAGAGGGCCGGGGAGAAGGCGGTCAAGCAAATTGCGTTTCCGCAGATCGGTGCGGAGGAATACGCAGCCAGGCGCGAGGCAGTGTGCGCGGGGATGGACGCGGCCGGACTCGACGCGCTGGCGGTCTTCTATCCAGCACGAATCGCGTACCTGACCGGCTTTCACCACATCCCGACGGAGCGGCCGATCGTCTTGATCCTCGGACCGAACGATTACTCGGCGCTGGTCGTGCCCGCGGTCGAGAAGGAACACGCCGAATCGGTGCCGGGCATCGACCGGGTCGGCGTCTACTTCGAGTACCCCGGCGCCGAGCATCCGATGGAGCTCGTGGTCACAAAGCTGAATGAGATCAATGCCAAGCCGAGACGCACCGGCGCAGATCACGACGGGTACGTGCCGTACTGGGGTTATCGCGGGCCGCGCCTGAGCGATCTCAGCGGCGAGCGCCCTGTCGACGCCGAGATGCTCGTGGAATCGCTTCGCCGTGTGAAGTCGGCGACCGAGATCGCTTGCATCCAGCTCAGCTGCGATTGGGCGGGGCGGGCACATCGGCGTATGCAGAACGCGATCCGCACGGGTAGGACCGAGATGGAGTGCTATGCGCCCGCCGCAACCGAAACGCTGTTCGAGATGGTGGCCGAGATGCCTGGCTGGAGACCGCGAGGGTTCAGCACCACCGGTCTGGAGGCGATGTTCGTCGGTGGGCGCTCGACAGCCATGCCGCATGGCTTCGTGATGGGCCACGGGATCCAGGCAGGAGACGTGCTGGTGAGTGGCGCGGGCGCTGACATCGATGGCTACCACAGCGAGCTCGAGCGAACGATGATCGTGGGCACCCCGTCACAAGAGCAAGAGCGCTCCTTCGACGCGATGCTGTCGCTCCAATCGCGCGCTTTCGAGGTCATGGCTCCGGGCGTTCCCGCGGGCGAGGTCGAGCTTGCATGCGTGCAGCTCGCTCGAGAGCTCGGGGTGGAAGGCTCGATCCGGCATCATGTCGGGCACTCGATCGGCCTCGAGGGCCACGAGGCGCCTTTCCTGGACCGCGGTGACGATGCGGTGCTCGAGCCGGGGATGGTCTTCACCGTCGAGCCCGGCGTGTACTTCAAGGAGCTCGGCGGGTTCCGCCACTCGGACACCGTGGTCATCACCGACGACGGATGCCGGCTGATGACCGACTACCCGCGCGAGCTCAAAGACCTCATCATCTCGGCCTGATTTCCCTCTCCCGCGGGGACAGGGCCAGGGAGAGGGTTAGCTCGCGACCGCCACCGCCGGTTTGTGGGTCTTGGCGGTGAACATGTGCAGGACGGTGATCCCGTCTGATTGGTGCCGGCGAATCCGATCGAACGGTACCGCCGGCAGGACGTCCTGGTCCTCCGCGGCCACGACAGTCTCCTTGGGCGAAATCATTCTCCAGACCTCTCCGACAACCTCGCGCGGCAGATTGCCGGGCACGTAGACGTACCGGCGATTGGGAATGTGCCTCCTTTCGATCATCTCCGCCCGGGCGAACGCATCGTGGGCCGAGAAGTCTTTGAAGTAAGGATCGGCCACCTCCATCAACTCCGAGTCCGCATAAAGGTTGCGGTTGCCGCGATAGAGGAACACCGCGCCTCGCCCGCCGGCCGCACGCGCCGCCTCTTTCAACACGGCTTCCGCGGCCAGCTGCTCATGCGGAAGAATCACGAGCACGTCCCCGGTGGACCGGCGGCTGCCAAGCGCCGTTGCGATCGACGCCCTGGCGCGCTGCGGCCGGAACGAGACCGGGAAAACCGCGGGCCGGCGGCGTCGGTAGTAGCGGTACGTGGTCAACCCGACGATCAGCCCGATCACCGTCAGACCGCCGCCAAACTCGGTTGCAAGGTGCTTGTAGAAGATGTTGGTGACCCAGGCGATCACGACCAGAACGGTGGTCAACACACCGACTCCGAAGAGGACTGCATAACCGCGCGTCCAGTGCTCCTTCTCGCGCCAGCGCACGACATCGAGGCTGAAGCAGGTGAGGACGAAGGTGCCGAGGAGACCGAATGCATACAGGTCGCCGAGCAGGTCGACGCTGCCGTTGACGGCAACCACGATGATGACCGGAAGCGAGACCGTCGCGAGGATCGCCCAGTGCGGCGTCCTGCGCCATCGGTTGCGGTGCTCCAGCAGGCGCGGAAGAAAACTCATGCGGGCGAGCGCTATGAAGACGTGGTAACCGCCGATGATGGCCGTGTTGCTGGCGAATACCAGCAGCAAGGAGCCGGTGATCGCCACATAATCGGCGAGGAACGTTCCGGCCACATGCGCCCCCAAAAGCGACATGAACTGGTTCGGATCCGGGTGGGTCCCTCTGAGCAGGGTGGTCGACCACAACGTGAGCAGCGGGCTGGTGATCGCCATCGTCAGCACGACGCCGGCCATGGCCCTGTAGGCGACCTTGCGCCGCGGCTCGCGCATTGCCGGCGCCAGCTGTGCGATGCTCTCGAGCCCCGAGAAGGCAAGGAACGCGGCCGCGTAGCCCGTGATGAGCAGCACCGGGGTGAGAGTCGGGCCGGCACGAACCGCGCCAAAGCTCTGGATGATGCCCGCAGGGCCGAGGTAGACGGCGGTGGCGGCAACGACGGCGAGCTGACCCGCGGCCGCGAGGACGACGAAGACCATGGTCGTCCGGGCGCTCTCCTTGATTCCGAATGCGTTCAGCAAGCCGAGGAAGGCGAGTGCGCCGACAGTCAACGGAATCACGTAAGGCGTAAAGCTCGGAAAGATGACCGAGAGGTAGAAGGCTCCCGACAGCGCGCTTAGCGCAGCGGTCAGGTAGTAGTCGACAAGGATGAACAATCCCCCGAGCAGGCCCGCGAATGGGTGCAGCGCTTGCGAGGAGACGTTCACGACTCCTCCGCCTTCGGGATACCGCCACGTCACCTCCGCGTACTTGATGCACAGGAGCACGAAGACGCACAGCGTCATGAGCACGAAGATGGCGGCGCGGTTGCCGAACGGCCCGTAGAGGATTCCCGGTACGTAGTAGACGGACGTGCCGATGTCGGCGAACACGACCGCCCAGCACAGGAAGGCTCCGAGGTTCCCGCCGCGGACCTTGATCCGCCTGCGGGCCGGGAGAACGGTTCGGCTCAAGTGCTCGCTTCCACCCGGAGCGCGGCCAGGTGCCGCTTGAGGGCGTCGACGTCGGTACGCACCTTCGCGACGGCACGCTGCGAAGGCTGGTCGTCCAGCTCCATGTAGGCCACGGCGGCCAGGTAGATCTCGGCTCGGTCCAGCTGCCGGATGGCCGCCCGCAGAACCTGACGCTGCTCGTTCGCGGTCCGCCGAGAGGGCATTTGAAGGATCGCGTTGCGCATGTCTCCAAGCTAGGAGCCGGCCTGTGAGGACTCCGTTTGCAGACCGACACGGCCTGTATGGAGTACGTATGAGTTCCGATCCATTACCCTCGGCTGCGATGAGCCCGGACTCCGTCGCTCGTAAAGGCCGCCGCCCCGGCGACCTGCGGGTGGTGGTCCGCCGCCCGACCAAGCTGCCCCGCACACTCGGCGCTCCCGCGCTGTTCGCGGCCTCCTATGGCAACGTCGGGTCGAGCATCTACTACGCGCTCGGCGTCACGGCCGCCTTCGCGTTGGGGCTCACGCCGCTAGCGCTCATCCTGGCCGGATTCATCTTCGTCACCACTGCCCTCAACTATGCCGAAGGCACCGCGGCCATCCCCCACGCAGGTGGAAGCTCGAGCTTCGCGCGACGTGCCTTCAACGATCCCATCGGATTCATCGTCGGCTGGGTGCAGCTCCTGAACTACATGGCGACCGTATCGATCTCGTCGTACTTCGCCATCAGCTACCTCGGCGTCTTCGGCAAGTACGTCCCGCTGTTCGAACGACTCAAGACCGACGACTTGTGGCACGTCGGCGCCACCATCGTTCTCATCGCCTTCCTGATCGTGATCAACATCATCGGGATCCAGGAATCCAGCGTGCTCAACCTGACGCTCGCGGTGACCGACCTGATCACCCAGGTTGTCCTCGTGGTCCTTGGCATCATCTTCCTGCTCAACATCCGCGTCGTCATCGAAAATATCCACTGGGGCCTCGCGCCGACGTGGGGCAACTTCCTGGCGAGCATCTCGATCGCGATGGTCACGTACACCGGCATCGAGACCATCTCCAACCTTTCGGAGGAGGCCAAGAATCCGGGGCGATCTGTGCCCCGCGCGACCTACGCAGTGATCATCGCCGTGTTGTTCGTGGCAGCATTTCTGCCGACCATCGGGCTAAGCGTCTTCCCGGTCCACTTCGATCAGCACGGTGCATACATCACCGATCTCGCGACGACGTGGAAGGCGGACCCGGTGGCGGGCATCGTCACCGGCTTCATGCAGCCGCTTGCGTTCTGGGCCGGAATCTGGGTGGGGATTCTCGCCTTCACGATCCTTCTCATCGCCACCAATGCCGGCCTGATCGGAATCTCGCGTCTCAGCTACTCGCTGGCCGGTGCAGAGATGCTGCCGCGCCGGTTCGCCACCCTGCACCCGAAGTTCAAGACCCCGTACATCTCGATCATCGTGTTCGGTGTTCTCGCTGCGATGCTCGTCCTACCCGGCATCCTGGCCGGCAGCAGGGAGATCGACCTCATGAGCGCCGTCTACTCGCTGGCGGCCACGTTCGCCTTTTGCTCGGCACATCTTTCGGTCATGCGGCTCCGGTTCATCGAGCCGGATCTGTACAGGCCGTATCGCATGCCGCTGAACATCAAGTTCGGCCGCGACAGCATCCCCGTCCTCTCGCTGGTCGGCGCCCTGGCCATCGGCACCGTGTTCACCCAGCTCGCGTTTCAGAACATCTCGAACTCGACCTGGATCTACCTTGGGTGGCTCGCGATGGGCGTGCTCATCTGGGTCGTCTACCGCAACTACAGAAAAGAGCCTCTTTGGGAGCCGCTGGAGGTGCCGCCGCCGCCCGATCGCGAGGTCGACCACCTGCCCCCAGAGCCGCTGCCCCAGATCGCTCGCTACAAGCACGGAAGGCGCCTCGCCGCGCATGCGGCGGCCCGACCTCTCCCGCACCCCCGCCATCGGCGTTCGTGGCGAACTGGTTGGGAGCTCTACTGGAACAGACACGGCAACCTGCGCGGCGGCTTGATCGTGACTGCATTCGCGGCGATCAGCCTGCTTGCGGTGGGCGTCGACCTGTCCTCGTATGACCCGTTCGGGCCCGGCCTCGGGTGGTCGCCCGGAATCGTGCTGGTCGCATTGATCGCCGCCTACCTGTTGAACCGGAGCCACTCCGAGCAATAATTCCCCTCTCCCAGCGGGGAGAGGGTAGGGAGAGGGCCGGTCAGGCCTCCAGGCGGTAGCCGACCCCCGGTTCGTTGACGATGTAGCGCGGATTCGCAGGGTCGTCGCCGAGCTTCTTGCGGATCTGCGCGACGACGTAGCGGGTGTTGTATTTGTCGCCGACCGCGTACTCGCCCCACACCTGACGCAGCAGGGTCGTATGCGTGACCGGCTTGCCGGCATGGAGGGCGAGGTAGCGCAGGAGCTCGTACTCCGTTGGCGTCAGCTTCACCACGCGTCCGCCCGCGGTCACGGACCGGCGGGCCAGGTCGATCTCTAGGTCGCCGGTGCGAATGACCGGCTCGCCCGCAGACACGTCAGCCTGGCGACGCAGCACCGCCCGGATCCGAGCCACCAGCTCGTCGGTGCCGAACGGCTTGACCACGTAATCGTCAGCCCCCGCATCGAGGGCGCGCACCTTGTCCTTCTCGCCCGGCATCACGCTGACCACGATCACGGCCGCGCGCGTCGTCGGTCGGAGCGCCCGCAACGTGGCAAAGCCGTCCATGCCGGGCAGGCCGAGGTCGAGCAGGATGACATCCGGTCGCCACGATGCCGCCTCCCTGACGGCTTCCTCTCCCGTGCCGACCGCGCGGACTTCGAAGTCGTGGTAGCCGAGCCCGGCTCGGAGAGCGCGCTGCATCTCCACTTCGTCGTCGACGACCAGGACGCGACCACTCATTGCTCTCCGGATCCCATTCCCGAACTTCTAATCAAGGTCTACCTTCCCGGTCCGAAATCGCGGTGGCTGGGTGCGGATTTCGGACCGAAGCCGGATGATGCCTGGTGCCCCGGGTCTCCCGGGGCACCAAGCGCATGTCGCAAGCATTCAGGGCCTCAGCCGCCGTAACCGAGGGACCTGCGAACAAGGCATCATCCGGCGCCGACCGCTCA
>DASVEP010000001.1:0-17109 GCA_036380475.1 Candidatus Dormiibacterota bacterium | reverse complement strand
CCGCCGCCGATGAGGCCGGCGAGTCCCAGGAATCTCCACGAGGCGGGCTTGGGGTCCATGGTCATCGGCGCCGCGATGCCGAAACCCTCGGTGATGTTGTGCAGAGCGAATCCCACGACCAGAACGCCGACAAACGCGATGGCTCCAGCTCGCGCCGATTGCCCGATCGCGAGCCCTTCGGAAAGGTTGTGCAGGCCCAGGCCGGTGGCGATCGCCAGCGATAGGCTCCGCGGGCTCGGCGTGTGGTCGGCGTGCTTGAGGCGGCCGAAGATCGCGCGGTTGAAGTACACGAGGCCGAGCAGGCCGGCCCCGATGCCGATCGCGAAGATCGCGACCATCCCGATGAACTGGGTTGTCGACCCGTTGCGGCTGGCAACCAGGGCCTTTTCGACTGGGCCACTTGCATGACTGAGGATGTCCCAAAGGATGAAAACGAGGATCCCCGTCGCGAACGCGTTCAGGAATCCCTGAACGGATTTCGGGAGCCCGCGCACGCGGGCCACGGGCAGGCCGAGGAAAATGGTGACCCCGGCGAAAGCTCCCAGCGCGACGGCGGTGGCCTGGCTCATCGTCTGGTCATAGTATTAGTACGTGCAAAAGTCGCAATTAGATAAGTCTAACGGTCCGGCTCCAGGACCTTCAGAGGTGATCTCCCACTACCTGGAGGCCCTCTACTACATGTGGTCGGAGGGCGAACCTTCGCGAAGCGCACGCCTCGCTGACTGGCTCGGGGTGAGCCGGCCGACCGTGACCGTGGCTCTACGGCGGATGACCCGCGACGGGATGGTGCGGATGAACAGCCGCAAGGAGATCGAGCTCACGGCCGCAGGCCGCAAGGCGGCGGAGTCGATCGTGCGGCGCCACCGCATCATGGAGCGCTGGCTGACCGACATTCTCGGTCTCGACTGGGTGACGGCCGATGAAGAGGCCGCCAGGCTCGAGCATGCCGTCTCGGAAAAGGTCGAGCAGCGTCTTTACGAGGCGTTGGGACGGCCTCGCACGTGCCCGCACGGCAACCCCATCCCGGGCCACTCGAAGTCTTCGCCCAAGGAAAGGCGGCTCGCCACCCTCGGCGCCGGGACGCGCGCCGCCATCTCCAGGGTCTCAGAGGTCGCCGAGCGCGAGGCCCCGCTCCTCCTGGCATACCTTCATGACCGAGGCCTGACACCCGGGCGCGATGTTGGCGTGGTCGAGGTCGACGACGTCGGAGGGACGATCCGCATCCGCGCCGGCAAGCGGGAGGTCACGCTCAGCCACGACACCGCGGCGAAGGTCTGGGTGATGCCGGCCTAACGGCATCACGCTTCGCTAATAGGCCCGGCTATGCCGGGCCGTCCCTGACGTTAGGGCGCGCCGCCAGACGTCGCGAGGCGGAACTTTCAGAAAAACCCAACCCGCGGAGGGTTTTAGGGCGCGACACCGGCACATCAGCGCTGGAGTGCTAGACCGAGCAATGTGGTGCCGGGGAGCGGCCCGCATAAGAGGGAACCGCAGGTTCCCTCTTATACCGCAGGCTCCCTCTTATACCGCTTGTGGTTGCGTGCAGAAGGCGCACCGCTTGGCTGCCTTAGGGATGTCGCTCAGGCATTCGGAACACTTCTTGATCGTGGGGTCAGGTGGAGGCTCCTTGCGGAACCGATTTAGAAGCGCCGTGTATGGGACGACCACGAGAAAGTAGATGACGGCCGCGACGATGATGAAGGACACCAGCGCGTTGATGAAGTCCCCGTAGGTGAACTTGCTGTTGTTCACTGTGAAGGCCAGCGCACCGAAATCTGGCTTGCCGAACAATGCCGCGATGAGAGGCGTCACAAGGTCTTTCACGAAGGCGGTGACCACCGTGCCGAAAGCCACTCCGATGACGACGCCCACCGCGAGGTCGACCACGTTGCCGCGCAGCAGAAACTCTTTGAAACCCTTCAACCTCGAAACCTCCTTCTAGTCATTCGAAACCGACAACACAACCTTGCCGAACTGTTCGGCCGCGTCAAGCCTGGTGAGCGCAGCCTGCACGTCTTGCAGCGGATAGACGGAGTCGATGACCGGGCGAAGCCCGCGATCGATCGCCTGCAGCACCGCCTCGAACTCTGATCCGTTCCCCATCGTCGACCCGAGCAGGCTGGCGCTCCGGAAGAAGAGCCGTGGCATCGAAATCTCGGCCCTGACGCCTGAGGTCGACCCGCAGGTGACGATGCGACCGCCCATGGCGAGCGACCGCATCGATTCATCAAGCGTTGCGGGGCCGACGTGCTCGAACACGACGTCGACACCATCGCCGGTCGCATCGCGCACCGCTTTGCTGAAGTTGGCAGAGTCGAAGGCCTCGTCAGCGCCCAGCTCGAGGGCACGCTTTCGCTTCGTCTCCGAACGGCTCGTCGCGAGCACGCGAGCACCCAGGTACTTGGCGATCTGGATCGCCGCCACCGCCACGCCTGCCCCGGCTCCGATCACCAGCACCGTCTCGCCCGGGTGCAGGCGCGCGCGCGTGGTCAGCATCCGCCACGCGGTGAGGAACGTGAGTGGAAACGCCGCTGCCTCCTCCCATGTCAGCGCCGCGGGCTTGTGAAACAGGTTCCGCGCATCCATGTGGATCAGCTCACACGCTGCGCCGTCCGAGTGCTCCCCGAGAACGCCAAATCGGGGGCAACGTACGTTCTCGCCGGCACGGCACCAGTCGCATTCCCAATCACACAGCGTGGGGAAGAGGACGACCTCGTCACCGGGCTTCCACGCCGGGTCATTTGATTCGTGAACCACACCCGCGCCGTCGCCCGCGATGACGCGTGGAGGCGCGATTCGTTGCGCGCCATGCGCGAGCCACAGGTCGAGGTGGTTGATCGATGCGGCGCGAATGGCGACGGCAACCGCACCGGGCCTCGGGTGAGTGCGAGGGATCTCGCGTACCCTGACCCCGCCGGGACCGATCGGCTCCTCGAAGACAGCCGCACGACCCTGGCTGAGGATGCCGATGCCAAAAGACTCCTGCGTCACGATTTGCGAAACTTAACCAATCCGCCGCCCGTTGTACGTCGGCCTGGGGTAACTCTTTGAAGCTCATGCGAACCCGCCACCTGATTGCCTTCGCCGCCATGGCGCCGTTGCTTCTGCAGGCCGTGCCCGCTCTTGCGGCGACGGCGTTGCCACCGGGCCAGAAGCAGGAGCGCCACGTCAGGTGGTTCTATCCGAGCCAGCTGCCATACGGGACAAAGGAGGCCGGCACGGCCAATACCGGCACGTCACCGGCGGCAGGCGCGTTCCTGACCCTGCCCTTCATGGGGCCCCACATCGTCACCTCCCTGTTCGATCACTGCTACCCGGACTACGGTGTCGACGGGCAGGTCTGCCGCTATGACGGGGTGCAGGCCTCCAGCCACGTCGGCGGACCTGATCCGAGCTTCTCCCAGGGCTACGCGCAGACGCCAGGCGGCACCGACTACCTGTACTACGACGGCCACGACGGCTATGACTACGCACTCACCTACGAGCCGGTGGCGGCCGCCGCACCCGGCACGGTTATGGTGGCCGACTGGTTAGACCCCAACTGCCACAGTTGTTTGAGCGGGCTGACCATCGAGATCAACCACGGCAACGGCCTCCTGACTTTCTACGGCCACCTGTCGCGCATTGACGTTGTCAAGGGCCAGCGCGTCAGCCGTGGCCAGGTGATCGGCATCTCCGGGATGACCGGCACGGCCACCGGCCCGCACCTTCATTTCGGGGTTTACAACATCCACCGCAGCCAGACGCCGGTCGATCCCTTCGGTTGGTCGGGCTCAAAGCCGGACCCGTGGCCGTATGACCAGGGCGACCTCTGGATCGGCGGATCGCCGCGCTTCGCCAATGTCCCGCTGCCGGCCATAACCGTCACGGCCACAGCCGACCTAAATGATTTGAACGCGATCGATGTCTCGTGGTCGAGCGCTGGAGATGGCAACCGTTTCGAGGTCGACGTCGTCATGCAGGACGGCCGCATGAAACCGTGGATAAGCGGGAGCGGCGCAGGCTCGGCGGTGTTTCACGGCCACGCCGATCAGTCCTACTGGTTCTGGGGATCAGTCACCACCAACCTCGGATGGACCGATGCCGGAGGCTCCATGTCGGTGCACACCCCGGTCGTCAACCACGGTGGACAGTCTGTATAGCAGGGCGCACCACCACCGACTCTAGAATCAATCGTCTTGATAGCCGAGGCCTTCAAAGGCAAGACCGTGCTGGTCACCGGCAGCACAGGTTTCTTGGGCAAGTCGATCGTCGAGAAGTGCCTGCGCTCGATTCCTGACGTCGGTCGCATCAACCTCGCGATCCGTTCGAGCGCACGCCGTCCGGCTGCGGAGAGGCTCGAGCGCGAAGTGCTGGCGAGCCCCGCGTTCAAGCGTCTCAAAGACGAGCTCGGCGAGGCTGCTTTCGCGAAGCTGGCCGCCGAGAAGCTCGCCGTTCTGGAGCTCGACCTCGGCCGCGACGGACTCGGCCTCAGCGATGGCGCGCGCGAGCAGCTTCGCTCATGCGACATCGTCATCCACTCCGCCGCGGCGGTCGAATTCGACAACCCGGCGGACCTATCGGCGCAGACGAACCTGCTCGGTGCTGCGCGACTTGTTGAGGCGATAAAGGCAGCGGGCTCGAACCCGCACCTCGTGCACATCTCCACCGCATATGTCGGCGGAATGCTTCGCGGGCTCGTGCGCGAAGAGCCGCCGCTGGATCCGGGGCTCAACTGGCGGCACGAGGCGGCGGTGCTGTCCAGCCTTCGCGGCCCGGTCGAAGAAGAGTCGCGAAGACCCGAGATCCTGAAGAAGCTCCGCCGCCAGGCACAGTCGCGCATGGGCCCGGCCGGCACGCCGGCCGTGGCGCGAACGACGGAGCGCCTGCGCGAGCGGTGGGTCAAGGATAGGCTGATCGAACGCGGTCGAGTGCACGCGAACTCGATGGGCTTCGCCGACATCTACTCCTTCACGAAGGCCATGGCCGAGCACGCGGTCGTGGAGCTCCACGGCGACATCCCGCTTTCGATCGTGAGGCCGTCGATCATCGAGAGCGCGCTCGAGGAGCCTTTCCCTGGTTGGCTCGAGGGCTTTCGCATGGCCGAACCGCTGATCCTCGCGTTCGGCCGAGGCATCCTCCGTGACTTCTCCGGCCTGCCCGATTCCCTGCTCGACATCATTCCGGCGGATTTCGTCGTCAACACGGTGCTCGCGGTCGCTGCGAGCCCACCGCCTGATTCCAAGCCGCGCGTGTATCACGCTGCGTCTTGCAGTCGCAACCCGCTTCGCTTTCGCCAGATGACCGAGGAAGCGACCGCCTACTTCACAGAGCACCCATTGCGCGACCGATACGGCCAGGCGATCGGCACGCCGAGCTGGACGTATCCGACACGAGGCGAGCTCGCCGCCAAAGGCGAGGTCGCCCTCAAGTTTGTCAGCGCCGCGCAGTGGGCGGTCGAGCGATTGCCACTGGGCGCGAGCGTGGCAGGCCTGTCGGACGAGCTGAACGAAGAGCGCGAACGCCTGGAGCGCGGCCTCAACCTCATCCAGTTGTATGGCGTGTACACCGAGGTCGACGTGATTTTCGACACCCGAAATTTGATGTCGGTGTGGGAACGAGTTCCTAAAGATGAGCGCAAGACGTTTCCATTCGACGCCGCGCTCTACGACTGGAAGCACTATTTCCAGGACGTGCACTTTCCGACGGTCGTGCGCATGTCCCGCGCGGAGACGGTTGCGCGGAAGGGTCGCCAGCCGAGCGGGAGCACGACCCCCAAGCCCGAGACAAGCTCGGTGCGGTCTGCAATCGAAAAACGCACGGGTCGCGCCGACGTGCTGGCGGTGTTCGACGTCGACGGCACGCTGGTCGAGACCAACGTCGTCGAATATTTCCTGTGGATGCGCTTGCGCGCGCAGCCGGTTGATGAGTGGCCCGCGTTCATGGCCCAGATGGCGCGAGAGGCGCCGCGCTGGCTGTACCTCGAGCGGCGGTCGCGCGCCGAGTTCCAACGCAGCTTCTACCGCGAGTACGACGGGCTCGACTACGAGGTGATGAAACGCCTCGGCCGCGAGGCGCTCAACTCGGTCACGTTGCGACGCATCTATCCCGAAGGCATGCGGCGCATCAGGGAGCACAAACGCGCGGGCCATCGCGTGCTGCTGCTCACCGGCGCTCTGGATGTGGTCGTCGAGCCCCTCGCTGAGCTCCTCGAGGTCGAGGTCGACTGCGCACGGCTGCTGGTCCGCGATGGGCGACTGACTGGAGACCTCGAGTCGCCACCGCCCGCGGGCGAAGCGCGAGGCGTCCTGCTCGAGGAGTACGCGGCGCGCAACGCGGTTGTGCTGGCCGAGAGCTTCGCCTACGCGGACTCGCTGTCAGACCTACCGATGCTCGAGCTGGTCGGCACGCCGGTGGCGGTGAATCCCGACGCGCGCCTGTCGCAGGTCGCGGGTCAGCGCGGCTGGCGCGTGGAGCGTTGGCGGATGGCGCCCGGCAACTGGCGGCTGCCGATGCCCGACCCGCGCTCGCCTGAGTACAGGGAGGCGGTCCGACGCTAGCTCTCCAGTACCAAAGAAGCATCCCCTCATACGCCATCGTGAAGGCTGCCGGCGGCAGGCCGGAGGTCGCGACCAGCGCGCTTTCGATGCTGCACCTCGGCGATGTCGCCGAACCCGAGCTGCCCGCAAGCGGCTGGATTCGGATGTCGCCGACGCTTGCAGGCATCTGCGGCTCCGATCTTTCCGCAATCGGCGGCCACGCCTCGCTGTACCTCGACCCGCTGACGAGCTACCCGTTCGTGCCCGGGCACGAGGTGGTGGGCACGCTGGACGACGGCACGCGCGTGGTGCTCGAACCGGCGCTCGGTTGCAAGGTTCGCGGCGTCGAGCCAATGTGCCCGCGGTGCGCCGAAGGGCGTCCGGGCCTCTGCTACAACGTCACCGACGGGCCGATCGAGGTCGGTCTTCAGACCGGATACTGCGCCGACACCGGTGGTGGTTGGGGCGAGGTGCTCGTCGCGCACCCCAGCCAGCTGCATCAGATTCCGGAAGCACTCTCAGACGAGGCGGCCGTGCTCATCGAGCCGTACGCGTGCTGCGTGCACGCAGCGCTCCGCGGCGGTGCGACCAAGGACGACGTGGTGGTTGTGCTGGGCGCGGGCACGATCGGCCTGCTGACGGTGGCCGCGATCCGTTTGTTCACTCCGCCCAAGCGGTTGATCGCGGTCGCCAAGCACCCGACCCAGCGCGAGCTCGCCCGCAAACTTGGCGCCGATCAGGTGATCAACCCGGCCGATGTCTACCAGCGGATCCGGTTCGCGACCGGGGCGCGCCGTCTCGATGGCATCGACCGCTCGCTGCTCCTGGGTGGCGCCGACGTTACGTTCGAGTGCGTCGGCCGCGCAGACAGCCTCAGCGACGCCGCCCGCTTCACGCGCGAAGGCGGCACGGTGGTCGCCGTCGGGATGCCGGGAGACGAAAAGGTCGATTGGGGAGCGATCTGGCAGCGCGAGCTGACCGTGATGGGCGCTTACGCGTACGGCGCCGAGCCCAAGCGCAAGGGCAAGCGCACATTCAACCTCGCGCTCGAGTCGGCGCCCGACCTGCACCTGGAGAGCCTGACCGGGCCGCTGTTCGGGCTGGGCGAGTATCGCGACGCGATCGCTTACGCGATGAGCGCTGGACGCCTGGGCGCGGTGAAGGTCGCGTTCGACCTGCGAGGATTAAGAATCTAGATGGCCAGGCCCGGAGCAGTCATCGAGGTCGACCGCAACACTCCGCCGGTCCTGTTCCATTTCGGGGAGGGCGTTCGGCTGGAGAAGCTGCCGTTGGGCGCACGGATCGTGTACCCGCCCGACCCCCTCGAGCCCGTCGCGCACCCCGAGCGCGCGATCAAACGCGCGCTGGCCAAACCGCTCGATGACGATCCGCTCAAGTCACTGCTGCGTCGGGGCATGAAGCTCACGATCGCGTTCGACGACCTCTCGCTTCCGCTTCCCCCGATGGCGGCGCCGGACGTTCGCCAGCTGGTGATGGAAGAGGTCATCGACATGGCTGCTGAGGCCGGGGTCGAAGACATTCACCTCATCGCCGCGCTCGGCCTCCATCGCCGCATGACGGCGGACGAGATCCGCCACATCGTCGGCGAGCGCATCTTCACGACCTTCTGGCCCGACCGCCTCTACCAGCACGATGGCGAAGACCCGGAAGCAAACGTCTACATCGGCAAGACGGCCGAAGGTGAGGAGGTCACGCTGCACAAGCGCGCGGCCGAATCAGACCTCGTCGTGTACGTGAACCTCACGCTCGTGCCGATGGACGGCGGCCACAAGTCGATGGCCACGGGGCTCGCGACCTATCGAGGCATCCGCGCGCACCACAACGTGAAAACGCTGATGGGGTCGCGCTCGTACATGAACCCACCGGACTCCGCGCTGCATCACTCCTGCATCCGCCAGGGTCAGCTCATCGAGGACACCGTGCGTGTCTTCCACATCGAGACGACTGTGAACAACCACGCTTTCCCCGCAATCGCCAACTTCATGCAGAAGCGCGAGACGGACTGGACCGCACAGGACCAGGCGATGTTCCTCGGGATGAAGCAGTTCACCGATCTCGCGCCTGCGGCGTTCAAGCGCAACGTGTTCCATTCGATGCGCGCGCCCTACGGACTCACCGGGGTGAATGCCGGTCAGGTCGACGCCGTGCACGAGAAGACCCTGGACAACGTTCGCAACCAGATCGCCGTGCGGGTCGAAGGGCAGACCGACATCGTCACCATCGGCGTGCCCTATCTCGGGCCTTACAACGTGAACGCGCCGATGAACCCGGTCTTGGTCGTCTGCATGGGTCTTGGCTATCTCTTCAACTTCTACCGCCACAAGCCGGTGTTGCGGAAAGGCGGCGTGGCCATCCTCACGCATCCCTGCCGGTATGAGTTCGATGCTGTGCAGCACCCGAGCTACATCGACTTCTACGACGAGGTGCTTGCGGATACCACGGTTCCGCTGGAGATCGAGGCCAAGTACGAGCTGCGGTTTGCCGACGACCCGTGGTTCCGGCAGCTGTATCGCAAGTCGCATGCGTACCACGGCGCGCACCCGTTCTACGCGTGGTACTGGGCCGCGCATGCGATGGATCACGCGGGCGACATCATCATCGTCGGCGGTGATCGCGATGTCGTCCACCGCCTCGGTTTCAAATGCGCGACCACCCTTGAAGATGCGTTTGAGATGGCAGAGCAGACCGTCGGCCGCCACCCGAGCGTCACGCACCTTCGGATGCCGCCGATCATGCTCTGCGACGTCGAGTGAGAAATGAGGGCTTGCATCGTCGGCGTCAGCCTGCTGTTGTGCTCGTGCACTTTTCTGCCCGGCTCCGCCGCTCACAGCAAGCCACCGGCCATCACCGCCAAGGTCGTAGTGCTTCAGCCGCAGGACATCCCTAGCCTGCAGAAGTGTCCGCAGAGCGACCGGTGGGCCACCCTGATGCTTCAGGGACAGCCGGAGATGCTGCCGACAGGTTTCGCGTCGTGGTCCGACCTTCAGGCCGCGGGCGCAACGGAAGGATGGCTCTCCCTGTACGCCGACAATCTGCCGGAGTGCCCACTTCTCCTCGGGTCTGCTCCACCACAGGGGCGCCTCGTCTACGCAGCGGTCATCAAGTTCAAGGACTCATCGAGCGCAGCAGCCAGCTTCAGGTCGGGCTCGCAGCAGTTCCCTGTGGCCCCCGACTTCTCTGCCCGTTTCATGGCGGCCGGCGGCACGGAAACCATCGGCGCGAGCACCGGGTTTGGCGACAACTCTGCCGTCGCAACGATTTCGTTTCGCGGCGTACCCACCTATGTCGCCTACTGGCAGAAGAAGAACTTTGACGCGGTGATCTACGCCGACAATCTCTCCGCGGTCGACGCCGTTTCCGCGGTGAGCCGCATGAGCGAGCGCATCCACTGATGCCGTGGTACTCAGGCGATGGCGGCCCGGTGCAGCTCTTTCGCGCCGCCGGCGATGCAGCGAAAGACATCCAGCGTGTTCGGCGTGGCTGGCACTGGGACACGCCCCGCCCACGCAGCTGGCCGGAGCAGGGCGCCGTGGTGCCGACACCTGCCAGTGACCTCGGATGGGCTCGCCAGGAGCCCGTGCGCACGCTTCGCTGGCTGATCCAGCATGGTCTGCTGCTTCCGTTCACAGAGGTTATGGCGCATCCCAAAGTCGAGGGTCGCGAGTGGGTGCGCGAGCTGGAGCGGCCGGTGATCTTCGCGGCCAACCATTCGAGTCACGCCGACACCTCGCTGATTCTGCACGCCCTTTCCGACCGCGCTCGGGACAGGACGGTCGTGGCCGCGGCCGCCGACTACTGGTTCAAGCGCCCAATGCTCGGCAACCTTGTCAGCCTTTTCCTGAACACCTTTCCGTTTTCTCGCACGGGCGGCGCGCAGGCTCAGCTCAATGCGTCGAGCCGGCTGTTGAAGTCCGGCTGGAACCTGGTGCTCTTTCCCGAGGGCAGCCGTTCGCCGGATGGTCGAATCCAGGAGTTCAAGCCGGGCGTTGGCCACCTTGCCAACGAGACTGGAACGCCTGTCGTGCCGATGCACATTCGCGGTGCGTACCAAATCATGCCGAGAGGCCAGAAGTTGCCCTTGCCGGGTCCGGCGCGGGTCAGGATCGGAAAGCCGATGTCGCCTCAGCCGAAGGAAGGCTCGCGAGAGTTCACGGCGCGCGTCGAGAAAGCGGTGAGGACGCTGGCCGGTGAGCCTGCGCAGCCGGAGATACAGGGCGGATGGATCGAGCGCTGGCGCGCGCTGGCGCCGCGCGAGCTGAAGTATTCGGACGATTAGCCGACTGTTTCGATCCTGAACACCGGGTGGTCGGGCGCGATGCGCTTGACCTCCTCCTCCGGCGAGTCGGCGCTGACCCCGTTGAAAAACACGCCCACCTCCGCTTTCCACCTCTTGAGGTAAGCGCGCAGGATCGGAATCTTCTGCTCATCTGGGATCTCTTGGGCTCGAAAACGTTCGACCCGATTGCCCAACAGCAGCTCGCCCTCGCCGGCCTGGCGCAGGTTGCGCACCCACTGCGTGAGGCCGCGAGGAGCAACGAGGTACTTCCGGCCTTCGTAGGTCAAGAGGTTTACCGGCGCGCTGCGCCACTCGCCTGATTTGCGACCGCGCACTCGCAGCACACGCGAGCCCCAGACGCTCAACCCCGCTCGCGTCATGGCCGCGACGGCGGGATTGAATAAGGTCTTGGTGAACCAACCGGGCTTGCGGTAGTAAGCCATGCTCGCCTCCACGATAGTCCCAACCTTTCCCGGCCCGAAACTTCCCCTGGGGTCCCCGCGGCGCAGCCGCGGGAGGCCGGTTTCGGGCCGAAGCCGCTGACGCCCGGGCGGTCTGGGTTTCCCAGACCGCCGCACGTGTCGATTTTCAAATGCGACGGAACGTGTTGAACGCGGGCGCCGCGCCAGACCGGGCGTCACCGGCGCCTTACGATAGTTCGCCGTGACTTACTCCATCGTGGCGCGGGACGAGGAGACGGGCGAGTTCGGCGTCGCCGTCCAGTCGCACTACTTCCAGGTCAGCCCGGCCGTGCCGTGGGCATTGGCCGGCGTGGGCGCGGTGGCCACGCAATCACAGGTCAACATCAGCTACGGGCCGTTGGGTCTGGACCTGCTCCAGGCCGGCTACACCGCGGAGCAGGCGCTCAAAGCGCTCACCTCAGGCGACCCGCTCGCCGACGTGCGTCAGTGCGCGATCGTCGATGCCGCCGGTGGGGTCGCAGCGCACACCGGCAGCAAGTGCATCCCTGCCGCGGGCCATGAGCTCGGCAATGGATTCAGCTGTCAGGCCAACCTGATGGAGAAAGACACCGTGTGGGCGGCGATGGCACACGCGTACAGCTCGACCGACGCTCCGCTAGCGGAGCGAATGATGGCCGCGTTGGAGGCGGCAGAGGCGGAAGGCGGGGATATTCGGGGCAAGCAGTCGGCCGCGATGCTCGTCGTTACAGGATCGCCCAAAGGGCGGTCATGGGAAGACCGCATCATCGACCTGCGCGTCGAGGACTCAGCCGCACCGCTGCCTGAGCTGCGCCGCTTGCTGCGCATCAAACGGGCATACATGACCCTGTCGGCTGCGGATCGCCTTTCCGATTCTGGCGATAAGGCCGCGTCGCGGGCGAAGGCTCAGGAGGCGATCCGGATCGCGCCCGAGATGGTCGAGATCCGTTTCTGGACGGGGCTCGAGATGGCCATCGATGGCGACGTCGACGGCGGTTGCGAGCTGATGTCCGGCGTCGTCCGCGAGAAAGGCGACCGCTGGGTGGAGACGCTGCGGCGCCTCGCAATGGTGGATCGCGTGCCGGCCGACCTGGCCAAAACGATCGAGGCTCGACTGAACGCCGCAGTCGCCCCCAAGTAGACTTCACGAGTCTTGGGAAAGTTCAAGAGTCAGCGCAGGGGGCCGCGACGACCAGAGAAGGCGCGCAAGCCGGAGAAAGACGATGGCGGCCAGAAAGAACAGGCCGTAGTCATGGATGCGGTGGTCGCGCAGGCCTTGCCCAACGCCATGTTCGAGGTCGAGCTCGAAGGCGGCCACAAGCTGATCGCCTACGCGGCCGGACGCATGCGGCGCTACTTCATCCGCATCACGCCAGGAGACAGGATCCGCGTGGAGCTGTCGCCGTACGACCTCACGCGCGGGCGAATCGTCTACCGCTACCGCGAGTAAAGGGGTCGTGAGCACAGCGCTCATCGATGCGCTCGGCTCCGCCCGAGTCTTCGACCTCGAACAGCCGCGGTTCGCCGGCGCGCCATCGCATCCGGCTCACGCGCCGGGGTTCAACTACTTCCTGCACCGGCACCACGCGCGTGGCGCGCCTGAGGCGAGAACAAGCGCGTCGGGTCTGGTCGTCATGCCAGAGCACTCCGGCACGCACATCGATGCCCTGGCTCACCAGGCGGAGAACCTCATGCTGCACGGCGGCGTTCATGTCGACTCGGGCGTGCAGACCTCGGTCGGGTTCCGAGAGCTCGGTGTCGAAACCCTCGAGCCCTTTGTTTGCCGCGGCGTGCTGCTGGACGTCGCCGGAGAGCAGCTCCTGCCGGCGGACCATTCGATCACGCGCCAGGAGCTGGAAGAGGCGGCCGCTGCCGGCGGGGTGGAGGTGAGGAAGGGCGATGTCGTCCTGGTCCGGACGGGCTATGGAGCCCTTTGGTCCGACGCCTCGCAGTACCTGCACGCTGCCGGCGTCAGCGCGGCCGGCTCGCGCTGGCTTGTGGAGCGCGGCGTGCGCGCCGTCGGCGCCGACAACATCGCGTGGGACGTGATCGGGCCGCCCGATCCGGAGGTCGGGGTTACGCTTCCCGGCCATGTTCTGCTCCTGGTGCGCGCGGGAATCCCCATCATCGAGAACCTCAACCTCGAGGAGCTGGCTGCCGCTGGAGTCCACGAGTTCGGGTTCGTCTGCCTGCCGCTCAAGATGCGCGGCGCCACCGGGTCGCCTGTGAGACCGATCGCCCTGGCCTAGAGCGACTCAGAAACTCGGGGCGCGCGAAAGACCAATTCCGCACGGCTGACGCCAAACGTGCTGAATACGTCCCTGGGACACGCCCGTTTGGATCCAAACGGGCGGAATGCGCGTGCGGAGTAGGCGGGCTAGCGGCGGCCGACCGTCTGGAAGCAGTCGAGGCAGTAGACCGGCCGCGCCCCAGTGGGTACGAACGGCACCTGCGTCTGCTTCCCGCAGTTGGAGCAGATCACGTCGTGCATGACCCGCGCGCGTCCGTTGCCCTCGGTCGAGCGACGGGCCGCCCGGCACTCCGGACACCTGCGCGGCTCGTTCTGAAGCCCGCGCGTCTGATAGAACTCCTGCTCCCCCGCCGTAAAGATGAAATCGCGCCCACAGTCACGACACTGCAACGTCCTGTCCGAGAAACTCACCGTCTGGCCTCCCCCATGAAACTCGCTCGAAGGCCCGGACGAAGTTGACCGGTCTACCCCCTCTAGCGTTGCGGGGGCGATTTTAACTCGCCTGCCTGCAATTTGGAGACGGGGCTTTTCCGGCGGCCGGCCGGCTAGGCCGGAACCCGCTCGCGCGACTCCGTCGCTTCGTCCTCTGGCACCGGATCGCCGGTGCCTGTCGTAGGAGCGGCGCTCGTGAGCGGAACCTCCTTCAGAAAGACCGTCGAGACCAGCGCGACGACCAGGATCAACCCCGCGAAGACGTAGGTGTCGTGCAGGGTGTCGGCCAGCGCCAGCCTGATCGCAGCGGCTATGGGGGCCGGCAGCTGGGCGAGCGCACCGGGCTGCAGGATCGCGTTGGCCCCACCGGACGGCAGGTGGATCTGCGCCGGCAGGTGCAGGTCGGTGATCCTGACCTTGAGGTAGTCGGGCAGCCGGTTGGCGAGCACCGCACCGAGGATCGAGCTGCCGACTGTGCCACCCAGGTTGCGCCAGAACTGGATCTGGCTCGATGCCACCCCCATGTAATTGCGAGGCAGCGCGACCTGGACCGCGGTCAGATAAAGCGGGAACGTGGTGCCGATGCCAAGGCCAACCACGATCAGGTCAGCGACGACATGCCACTCCGGCGTGGACGGGGTGATCTGCGAGAGCAGGTACATCCCGACGATCATCACGGCGACTCCGAGCGTGCCCAGGAAGCGGTAGTACTTGATGCGCCGCATCACAAATCCGGTGAGCGTGCTGGCGGCGAGCAGGCCGAACATCATCGGGGTGATCAGGGCGCCCGAGTTGGTGGCGCTGATCCCAAGCACACCCTGGAAGACGAGCGGTGTGAACAGGATCGAGCCGAACATGCCGAACGCCGTCAGGAAGCCGACGATCATCGACACCGTGAAGGTTGCGTTCTTGAAGAGCTCCAGCGGAACGATTGGCTGCTTCACTCGCGATTCGATGAAGACGAAGGCGGCCAGCATCGCGGCCGCGAGTGCGAGGAGGCCAACGACCTCGGGCGAGGTCCATGCGTGGTCTCGCGTTATAGAAAGGGCGATGAGCAAAGGCACCACGCCGGCGGCCAGCGCGAACGCGCCCCAGAAGTCGATGTCGCGCCACGATGCCTTCGAGCGGACGTAAGGGAGTCCGGCCAGGACGACGCCGACGGCCACGATGCCGACCGGGATATTGACCTCGAAGACCCAGCGCCAACCCCAGTGGTCGGTGATGAACCCGCCGGCGGTGGGGCCGATGATCGCGCTCAGGCCGAACACGGCGCCGAACAGGCCCTGCACGCGACCGCGGTTCTCGGGTGGGAAAAGGTCGCCTATGACCGTGAAGACGGTCGCGAAGAGCACGCCGCCGAAGATGCCCTGGATGCCCCGAAACACGATCAGCTGAGTCATGTCCTGCGACAGGCCGCACAACGCGGAGGACGCGACGAAGCCGATCATCCCAGCGAGGAGGAAGGGCTTACGGCCGAACAGGTCGCCGAGCTTGCCGGCGATCGGGGTCATGGTCGTGGAGGTGACCAGGTAGGCGGTAGTCACCCACGCGAGACGGTCGAGACCGTTGAGGTCGGCCACGATTCGCGGAATCGCGGTGCCGACGATGGTCTGGTCGAGGGCCGCCAGCAGGAGCGCGAGCATCGTGCCCGCGGTCGCAAGGATGACGCGGTTTCGCGACAGTCCTTGTGTAATCACTTTCCAAGCTCCTTCCTGGCGTTCACAACCAGCTGCAGGCACAGATGTCGAAGCTGCGCCAGGTCGTCCTTGCTGAATCCCTCAACCATCTCGAACTGGTGCTCGATTCCCTCTTTCCAGATGGCGTCGATCTGAACCCTTCCCGCCTCGGTGAGCCGCGCCCGCACCGAGCGCCGGTCCTCCGGGTCTGGGACCCGCTCGACGAGGCCGTCCCTCTCGAGGTGATCGACGAGACCGGTGATGTTTCTCGGGCTGGAGCCGAGGTCGTTGGCCAGGTCCCCGAGCGGGGTGTCGCCGCAGCGATAGAGGCGGAAGAGCACGCCCATCCGGCCTTCGCTGAGGCCGTGCGTCTCCGCCCACCGCTCCATCAACAGCCCAAGCGACCGGCTGGCGATCTTCAGGGCGGTCAAGGCCTCAACGGCGCTCATGTCGACGTGGAGGGGCTCGAACAGCTCCCGCATGCGGGTGCTGTACAGGCGGCCGTCGTCGTCGCGAGCGACCTCGTGGACGCCCATCTCGGCCGGGAGCCTCGGCATCGTGTGTTGGTTCACGGTGTTTTCGTTCATAGTGAAGCGCTTCATTATCACCTAATACAGGGTTCGGCCACAAGTTATTCTCGCCACGATGTTTGCCGCCTTCGGGGAGGAGGCCGCGTTCTGCAGCTGGGCCTCTCGCCTTGGCAGGCAGGCCACCCTCGCCGCCCCTACTCGCCGTGGTGGCTGGGCCGGCGCCGCGCTGGTCTACCTCCAGGCAAGCCTGCTGCTCGAGTCACCTCGAAAGGTTGAGTTCCGCACCACCGTAGATGCCGCTCGACACGACGGCGCACTGCTCGCGCTGGAGCTCGGCGATCCGGCCTGGATCAGCGAGCGCGGTGGTCCGCAGACCGCCTATGAGCTGGCCGCCATCAGCCCCGACATCCTGTTCGCATCCATGGCTGCCGCTGCGGAGCTCGGCGTCCCCCTGGAAGGCATCGCCTCGATGCCGGTGACAACCCTCGAGTCGGGCGTGTGCACTGTGCACGGCGTCCGCGTGGCTGCGCCGGACTCCTCGTACGACCCGGAAGCCCTGGCGGCGGCCTTCTGCGTCGCCCTCCTTGACGGATTCGCTCCAGTCGAAGCCGCCGGCCGCGCGGTTCTGGTGGCCGCGCAGTGATCGTCGACGCCCACCTGGACATCGCCTGGAACGCGATCGCCGACGGGCGCGGATTCCTGGGTCCACCGGCTCCCAAGTACCTGATCAGCCGATCAGCGCTGACCTCGGCGGGCGTGGGCCTGGTCTGCGCGACCATCTATACGGCGCCGGCCCAGGCCCGCCGGGCGATGCGGACGCGCTTTGTTTACGAGAACGCGCACGAGGCGCACATCATGGGCATGGCGGAGGTCAACTACTACAAGAGCTGCGGCCTTCGGCTCATACGCGACTCCGGCGAGCTCGAGGCGTACGTTCGCAACTGGAAGAAGGGTCAGATCGCGGC